>DATIFV010000055.1:0-24476 GCA_035455085.1 Candidatus Methylomirabilota bacterium
ACGAGCGACACGCCGGCGAGGGCGTCCGAGCCGAGCCAGCCCACGAACACCGCGTCGAGCGTGCTCACCGCGGCCTGCAGCACCATGACCAGCACGTTGGGGGCGGCCAGCCGGAGCAGGGTGCGCGCCACCGGGCCCTCCAGCAGGAGGCGGGTGCGCGGGGACAGCACGGCAGCGCCCGCGGGGGCGGCGGCGGCGTGGCTCACTAGCGCCCCGCCGCCCGCTCGCCCCGGAGGGTCATGCAGGTGCTGGAGGCGCGCGCGACGAGCCGGTCCTTGTCGTCCACCACGTCGCACTCGACTAGCCCGACGGTCTGTCCGCCCTTGACGAGCCGGCCGGTCGCGGTGAGCCGGCCGGTGCGCACCGGCTTGAGGAAGTTGATCTTCAGCTCGAGGGTGGTGAAGGTCTCGCCCTCGTCGAGGGTCGCCGCGTAGGCCATGCCCATGGCCGCGTCGGCGATGTCGCACAGCACCCCGCCGTGCAGGGTGCCCATCGGGTTGGCGTGCCGGGCCGCCGCGTCGAAGGCTACCACCGCGCGGCCCGGCTCGACCTCGGCGAGCGTGAAGCCGATCAGGTCGGCGATCGGGGGCGGGGCGGCTTCCCCGCGCTGCACCATCCGGATGAAGTCGAGCGCTCTCGGCATCGGGTCCCTCCTCCTCGGCAAGTGACTTGTAAAATAATAGTCACTTGCTAATCTGTCAAGAGGCCCCGTATACTCCGGGCATGCCGAAGGAGTACGGGCAGGCCTGCCCGGTGGCCAAGACCCTCGAGGTCATCGGGGACCGCTGGACGCTGCTGGTGGTGCGCGATCTCCTGCGCGGCACCCAGCGCTTCCAGGACCTGCTGGGGACGCTCCCCGGCATCGCCCCCAACATCCTGTCGGCGCGGCTCAAGCTGATGGAGGAGCGCGGGCTGATCCGGCGGCGCCTGTACTCCGACCACCCGCCGCGGGCGGAGTACACGCTCACCGACCGGGGCCGGGAGCTCGGGATGGTGGTGGGCGCCCTCGCCGCGTGGGGAGGCCGCCACGTGCACCGCCAGACCAGGCTGGTGCACGCCGGGTGCGGCCACCCGGTGTCGGTCGGCTACTACTGCCCGGACTGCAAGGAAGGGGTCCGCGGCGCGGACGTGACCGTCACGCGGGCGGCAGCTCGTCCAGGAACTCGACGACGGCGCGGTTGAAGTCCTCCGGCTGGTCGCGGTTGCCGAAGTGGCCGGCCGGGGAGAGCAGCACGAAGCGGGCCTGCTTGACCTTCTTCTCCATCACCCGCATCGGCTCGAGCGAGGGATCCTCGTCGCCGCAGACCAGGAGCGTGGGCACGCTGATCTCGGGGAGCCGGTCGGTGATGTAGTCCATCTGCAGCAGGGCCCGCAGGGCGTTCGCATAGCCGATGGGCGCGAGCTTGCGGTAGTAGTCGAAGATCTCCTGGCGCGCGCCCGGATCCAGCTTGAGCCGCCCGGCCACGTTCGGGTTCGAGGCGATCGCGAACTCGGCCATCGCGTCCATCCCGCCCTCGAGCGTCACCTTGATGGAGCGGGCCCGCATCACCAGGTTGTCGACCGACAGGGGCAGCCCGACCGCCGAGGAGGAATCGACCACGATCAGCGCGCGCACCCGCTCGGGGTGCGCCAGCGTGAAGCGGGTGGCGATGCCCCCGCCCAGCGAGAGGCCGCCCACCACCGCGTGGACCAGGCCGAGGTGGCCCATCAGATCGCGCAGGTCGAGGACCCAGTGCCCGAAGGTGACCTTGGTCGGATCGGGCGGGCTGTCGGAGCGGGCGTGCCCCCGGGGCTCCCAGAGGATGAGCCGGTGGCGGGCGGAGAGGGCGGCGGTGTTGGGCGCCCACATGTCGGCGTTGCCGCCGATGCCGTAGGCGAGCAGGACCGGATCGCCGGTGCCGTGGGCCTCGTAGTAGATGCGAACGCCGTCGGTGGTCGTGAAGTGCGGCATGGGCCCTTGCCTCCGGGGGTTGTGGTACAAGAGGGTCCAGAGGGCTCTATGGAACGGTCGTTCGCCGAGGAAGTCAAGCAGCTGGCGCTGGGCAACGGGCGGGTGCTCCGGGGGGAGGGCATCCTCGCGATCACCAAGGCGCTGCTGCAGGCCGGCGTCTCCTACGTGGGCGGCTATCCGGGCGCGCCGGTCTCCCACCTCCTCGACGTCCTGGCCGACGCCAACGAGTCGCTCCTGAGACCGATGGGCGTCTACCTCGACGCCTCCGCCAACGAGGCGGCGGCGGCCGCACTCCTCGGCGCCTCCATCAACTACCCGATGCGCGGCGCGGTGACCTGGAAGTCCATCGTGGGCACCAACGTGGCCGCGGACGCGCTCTCGAACCTGGCCTCGGCGGGAGTCATCGGCGGCGCCCTGATCGTGGTGGGCGAGGACTACGGGGCGGGGGCCAGCGTGATCCAGGAGCGCACGCACGCCTTCGCGCTGAAGTCGTCGCTGCCGCTCATCGACCCGCGCCCGACCCTCCAGAACCTGGCCCGCATGGTGGAGGAGGGCTTCGGCCTGTCCGAGACCTCGAATCTCCCCGCGGTGATCAGCCTGCGGATCCGGGCCGCGCACATGCGTGGGAGCATGGTCTGCCGCGACAACGTCCGGCCCGCGATCGGGATGAGCCACCGGCTCGAGCGCCCCTCCTTCGACTACGGCCGCCTGAGCCATCCGCCCTCCACGTACGCCCAGGAGGCCCAGAAGTTCGAGCGGCGGCTCCCCGCGGCGCGGCGCTACGTCACCGAGCGGGGCCTCAACGAGCTGATCCCGGGGGAGGACAAGGACGCCGGCATCATCCTCCAGGGCGGCCTCACCTCGACCGCCCTGCGGGCGCTCGAGCTGCTCGGGCTGGCCGACCCGTTCGGCAACACGCGGATCCCGCTGCTCGTGCTGAACGTGATCCACCCGCTCGTGCCCGAGCAGCTCCTCGCCTTCCTGGCGGGCAAGCAGCGCGTGCTCGTGCTCGAGGAGGGCATGCCGAGCTTCATCGAGCAGGAGCTGAAGGCGCTCGCCTACGAGCACGGGGTCACCACCCGCATCCACGGCAAGGACGTGGTGGCCGCGCAGGGGGAGTACGTGCCGGAGCTGGTGCTGGCCGCCCTCGCCCGCTTCCTCGGGGGCGACGCGGAGCGCCGCCACCGGCAGCTCACCGAGCACGTGGGGCGGGGGCGCGCGGCCCTGCAGGTGCCGCTGCCGAAGCGGCCGCCCGCCTTCTGCACGGGTTGCCCGGAGCGGCCGGTGTTCAGCGCCCTCAAGATCGCGCAGCGGGAGCTCGGGGAGACCCACGTGGCCGCCGACATCGGCTGCCACGCCTTCGCCACCTTGCCGCCGTTCAACCAGGGCAACACCATCCTCGGGTACGGCATGAGCGTGGCCTCCGCGAGCGCGGTGGCCCCGGCCTTCGGCCGGCGGGTGATCTCGATCCTGGGCGACGGCGGCTTCTGGCACTCCGGCCTCACCGCGGGGGTGGCCAACGCGGTCTTCAACAAGCAGGATTCGATCGTGGTGGTGCTGGAGAACTTCTACACCTCGGCCACCGGTCAGCAGGCCAATCCCTCCTCCGGCAAGAACCCGCGGGGGGACTCGGTCAAGATGTCCATCGCCGACACGATCCGCAGCCTCGGGGTCTCCTGGATCAAGGTCGTGAACCCCTACCGGGTCGGCGACACCCTGAAGGTGGTCAAGGAGGCCATGACCACCGCCGCGGGCGGCCTCAAGGTCATCATCGCGCGGGCGGAGTGCCAGCTCGAGCGCCAGCGGCGGGTGAAGCCGGAGACAGCGGCGCGTCTCCGGGCGGGAGCCCGGGTGGAGGTGCCGCGCTTCGGGGTGGACCCCGACGTCTGCACCGGCGACAAGTCGTGCATGCGCTTCAATGGCTGCCCCTCGCTGACCCTTCGGGACAGCCCGGACCCGCTGCGCGACGATCCGGTGGCCCACGTGGACGCGAGCTGCGTGGGGTGCGGGCTCTGCGGCGAGGTGGCCCACGCCGCGGTGCTGTGCCCGTCCTTCTACGAGACGCGCGTGATCCACAACCCGGGCCCCGCGGCGCGCGCGCTCGACGGGCTGCGCCGCCGGGTCATCGGCTGGCTCCAGCCGGCCTGACATGGCGGCCCGGCGTCCCGTCTCGGTCCTGATCGCCGCCCTCGGCGGCCAGGGCGGCGGCGTGCTCACCGAGTGGCTCGTGGGCGCGGCGGCCCACGCGGGCTATCCGGCCCAGGCCACCTCCATCCCGGGCGTGGCGCAGCGCACCGGGGCCACCACCTACTACGTCGAGATCTTTCCCGAGCGGACGGAGGCCGGGCCCGAGCCGGTCTTCTCGCTGTACCCGACCCCGGGCGACGTGGACGTGATCGTCGCCTCGGAGCTGCTCGAGGCCGGCCGCACCATCGAGATGGACTACGCCTCGCCCGGCCGCACCACCCTGGTGGCGAGCACCCACCGGCTGTTCTCGATCGCGGAGAAGTCCGCGCTCGGCAACGGCGTCTATCCGCGGGAGGCGCTCGAGGCGGCGGCCCGCGCGCTCACCCGGCGCTTCGTCGGCTTCGACGCCCTCGCGGCGGCGCGCCAGCACCAGAGCGAGGTCAACGCCCTGCTGCTGGGCGCGCTGGCCGCGACCGGCGCGCTGCCGATGACCGCGGCCGACTTCGAGGCGGCGATCCGCGAGGGGGGCGTCGCGGTCGAGCGCAACCTCCGCGGCCTCAAGGCCGGCCACGACCTGGTGGCCGCGGGCCCGCCGGCCGCCGCGGCACCCGCCGCCGAGCGGCCGTGGCCCGTGGTCAAGGCGGAGCGGGCGGCCGGGCTGGGCGCGCACGGGCCTCGCTTCCTGGCCCTGAGCGCGCGGATGGAAGGCGAGCTCCCCGGACCGCTGCATCCGGTGCTCGGCGAGGCGCTGGCCCGGCTGATCGACTACCAGGACTCGGGCTACGCGGAGCTGTTCCTCGAGCGCGTGCGCCGGGTGCACGCGCTCGACCCGGGCTGCCGGCTCACCCGCGCCTTCGCGCGCCGGCTCGCGGTGTGGATGACCTACGAGGACGCCATCCGGGTGGCCGATCTCAAGACGCGGCGCGCCCGGTTCGCGCGCATCCGCCGCGAGAACGCGGCCCCCGAGGGCGCGGTGGTGGTGGTGACGGACTACCTCAAGCCCGACCTGGACGAGCTCTACGGCATCCTGCCCGTCGCGGTCGGCGGCCCCATCGCGCGCTGGGCGGAGCGGCGCTGGCCCGCCGGGCGGCCGACCATCGGCCAGCACGTGCGGACCACCTCCGTGCTCGGCTTCCTGCGCGTCTGGCTGCTCGCCCGGCTCCGCGGGCTGCGCCCCGCCTCGCTGCGCCGCCGGCGGGAGTTCGCGCTGATGGGCCGCTGGGAGGACACGGTGCTCGCGGCGGCCGCGCTCGACGAGGCGCTGGCCGTCGAGGTGGCGGAGCTGGCCAACGTCGTGAAGGGCTACGGCGGGGTGCGGCGGCGGCTCTCCGGCGCGCTCGAGCGCTTCCTCGACGAGACGGTGCGCCCCGCGATCGAGGCCGACCGCCGCGCGGGCCGGGGCTTCGCCCGCGCGACCGAGCTGGCGCGCGCGGGCCGCCACCGCCTCCTCGCCGACGAGCACGCCTCCGAGAACCCTCCCGCCGCCGATCACCCTCTTCCCTCGGGGAGACCGATCCCCCTCTCCCCTCAGGGGAGAGGGCAGGGTGAGGGGGAGCTGAGGAGCCAAACGTGACCTCCACCATCCTCCTCACCCGCGACGGCCCCATCGCCACCGTCACCCTCAACCGCCCGGAGCGCCGCAACTCCCTGAGCGACGACATGCTCGCCGAGCTCGGCGCGGCCTTCGCGGAGCTGCGCGACGACGCGACCATCAAGATTGTCATCCTCACCGGGGCAGGCCCGGTGTTCAGCGCGGGGGCCGACGCCGGCCACGCCAAGGCCGCCACGCCGGAGGAGCGCCGGCGGCTGTTCCTCTCGCGCAAGTCGCAGTTCCGGCGGCTGTTCGAGCGCGCCAACACGGTCCTCGAGGGCCTCGAGCAGGCGACGATCGCCGCGGTCAACGGTCACGCGGTGGGCGGCGGCTGGGGGCTCGCGCTCGCGTGCGACTTCCGGATCGCGGCGGCGGAGGCCCAGTTCTGGATCCCGGAGGTGGACCTCGGCGTGCCGCTCGGGGTCGGCACCACCACGCGCTTCGTCCGGATGGTGGGCCCGGCCCGGGCCAAGGAGATCATCATGGGCTGCGCCCGCTACTCCGCGACCGAGGCTCAGGCCTGGGGGCTCGTCAATCGCGTGGTGCCGGGGGCCGAGCTGGCCCAGGCCGCGCGCGACTACGCCCGGCTGCTCGCGGGCAAGCCGTTCCGCCCCCTCGCCGAGGTCAAGGCCCGGATCAACGCGATCGCCCGCGCCGGCATCCCCGACGTCAACGCGATGACCGAGGGGTTCCTCGAGCGCGAGTGAAGTGCCGCGGCCGGGTAGCCCGATAGCATGGGAGGTTCGTCATGACCCGCGCCCGCGTCACCCCGCTCGAGCCCCCGTACCCGGAGGCGGTCCAGGCCGCCCTCGCCCGCGTCATGCCCGAGGGCGTGGCGCCGCTCGCGCTCTTCCGCACCCTCGCGGTCAACGAGCGGGTCTTCCTGCGCCTGATGGCGGGCGGCCTGCTCGACCGCGGCAGCATCAGCCTGCGCGAGCGCGAGATCGTCATCGACCGGGCCTGCGCCCGCTGCGGCTCCGAGTACGAATGGGGCGTGCACGTGGCCTTCTTCGCGGAGCGGGTCGGCCTGACGCCGGAGCAGGTGGCCGCGACCTGCGGGCCCGAGGCGGCCACCGACGCCTTCCCGGCCCGCGAGCGGCTGCTCATCCGCCTGGTCGACGCCCTCCACGACCGGGCCCGGGTGAGCGACGCGCTCTGGACCGCCCTGCGCGAGCACTGGAGCGAGGCGCAGCTCGTCGAGCTGGTGGCGCTGGCCGGCTTCTACCACCTGATCTCGTTCCTGACCAACGCCCTCAGGATCCCGCCCGAGCCTTACGGGGCCCGCTTCCCGTCGCGGGGTCGGCCGCGCGCAGGTCGGCGTGGACGTTCTCGCCCCGCGTCTCCTTCAGCAGGAAGCTGATCGCGACCGCCACCAGCACGAAGAGCGTGCAGAGCGCGAAGGCGCCCCGGTAGGAGGCCACCGGGTATATGCGGGCCCCCTCGCTCATGGCGCCGGTCCAGCCCGCGTCCAGCATGGCCCCGACCGGCCCCTGGCTCAGCGCGGCTCCCACGAACCCGCCGAGATTGGTCACCGCCACCGCGCTCCCCGCGAGCGCGGGGGGGTTCACCTCGGCCCCGAGCGGCCAGGTCAGCACGAAGGCGCCGCCCACCACGCCGAGCAGCACGAACAGGAGACAGACCCCGGAGAGCGGCAGAGTCCCGAGGGTGAGCAGGAACACGAGCCACACCAGGAACTGGCCGGTGGCGAGCACGGTGTAGGGGAGCTTGCGGCGGTGCAGGACGCGATCCGAGAGGTAGCCGGTGAGGGGGCCGGTGACGAGCAGGGCCATCGAGGGCAGCGAGGCGTAGAGCGCGGCCCGGGTGATGGGCAGGCCGTAGACGTCGCGGAGGAACGGCACGCTCCAAAGGAAGAAGTTGCCCATCGCGGCGTAGAGGAAGAAGAAGCAGAGGAACGGGGGCCAGGTGTGCGGGTTGCGGAGCACCTGCCCGGTGCCGCGCAGCACCTCGGGCAGCGACGGGCCCTTCGCGCCGGTACCGGCCGGCGCGGCCCGGTCGCGGACGGCCGCGGCGCAGAGGAGCGCGCCCAGCAGCGTGACCGCGCCGATGGCGAGCAGGGCCCCGCGCCACGAGACGGCGGCGACCAGGGCGGCGAGGGGGGCGCTGCCGACGAGCGCGCCCAGCACGCCGACCGTCGCGGTCAGCGCCGACATCATCCCGAACTGCGACGGCGGGAACCAGTTCGCCGCGATCTTGAGCGTGCCCGTGAAGGTCACCGCCGCGCCGAGGCCCACCAGCAGCCGCCCCCCGAAGAGGACCATCGAGCTCGGGGCGAGCCCCATGGCCAGCGAGCCCAGGCCCATCACCGCGCCGCCCAGCGCGACCATGCGGCGCGGGCCCGCGCTGTCGATCAGCACGCCGCCCGGCACCATGAAGCCCGCGTAGGAGTAGAAGTACATCGCGGAGAGCAGGCCCACCGCGGTGCCGGTGAGGCCGAAGGCCTGCATGAGCTCCTTGGCGATCACGCCCGGCGCCGCGCGATGCAGGAACCCGATGAGGAAGACGAGGGCCGGGATGCCCCACATCAGCCACCGGCGTGCCGCCGAGCCCGCGGGATCGGAAGGGCCCACGGATCAGCGGGTCCAGAACCCGGCCGGGTCGCAGGCGCGGACGATGGCGAGCTCCTCGGCGGTCGGGGTGGGCGTCGGGCCGACGTCCGGCGCGGTCGACAGCGAGAACCCGGTGGCGGCCCGCACGCTCTCGACGCTCTGGCCCGGATGATAGGAGGCCAGGTACATCTCGCAGGTGGCGGGGTCGAAGCGGAAGACGCCGAGCGTGGTGATCACCGCGGCGGGCCCGCCGCCGGTGAGCCCGACCCGCCCGCGCCAGCCCGGCCCTTCCCCGAAGCCGGGCGACGTGATGTAGTCCACGCTCTCGCGGAAGCGGTGCTTCTCCTGCGGCATGATCACCACGAAGCGCCGGGCCAGGCTCGCGATGTCGCCGCCGCCGCCGCTGCCGGGCAGCCGCACCTTCGGGTGCCGCCAGTCCCCGATGTACGAGGTGTTCAGGTTGCCGAAGCGGTCGATCTCGGCCCCGCCGATGAAGCCCAGGTCCACCAGCCCCTGCTGCAACAGCCCCATGATCTCGAGGGTGCCCGTGCACCAGAGCGCGCCCGGGATGTTCGGGGTGTCGCTCATGGTCATCAGGGTCTCGGGCGCGGGCTGGTCGCGCACGACCCCGCTCTCGAAGAGGCCGGTGGCCCCCGGGGCGTGCGTGCGCTTGGCGTAGGCGAAGGCGATCAGGGGCAGGCGCATGCCCACGAAGACCACGTCCTCGTCGCGGATCTCGCGGGCGGCGGTGATGACCATCAACTCGCGGTCCGTGTAATCGGTCATGTCAGGACGAAGGGCTTTGCGCTGGTCTTGACGAAGGGGTGGCGGCGGAGGGCCTCGGGGTTCAGCTCGACGCCGAGGCCGGGGCCCTTCGGCACCTCGAGCCAGCCGTCGCGGGCCTGGATGGGGCGGGCCAGGAAGGAGGTCTCGTGCTCGCCGGTGGGGAACTCGACGGGCAGCGGCCCGCCGAAGGTGGCGGCCACGTGCAGGGTCGCGGCCAGCCCCGGCCCGAAGTAGAACGAGTGCGGAGCGATGGGCAGGTTCGCGGCCTGGGCCAGCGCGGCGATCTTGCGGAACTCCGAGATGCCGCCCACCTTGGTGATGCTGGGCTGGAGCACGTCGCCCGCCCGCTGCCGGACGATCTCGTTGAACCCGTAGAGCGTGGACTCGTTCTCCCCGAGCGCGATCGGGGTCTCGGTGGCCGCGGCGACCCGCGCGAGCCCGGCGTAGTCCTCCGGGGGCCAGACCGGCTCCTCCAGCCAGAACAGGCGGTAGGGCTCGAGCGCGCGGGCCATCGCGATGGCCTCGTAGGGCGTCCACGGGCAGTTCGTGTCGAGCATCAGCTCCACCTCGGGGCCCACCGCCTCGCGGGCCGCGCGCACCGAGGCCACGTCGGTCTGGTGGAGCTTGAGCATGCGGAAGCCCTGGGCCACGAAGTGCCGGCAGGCGTCCGCCACCGCCTCGGGCGTCTCGTAGCGCAGCAGGCTCGCGTACGCGGGCAGGCGCGGCCGGAGGGCGCCGCCCAGCAGCTCGCACACCGGCGCCCCGCGCACCTTGCCGAGCAGATCCCACAGCGCGATCTCGATCCCGCTGATCGCGAACATCCCGAGGCCGCGCCGCCCGTAGATCATGGTGCCACGATGCATGACGTTCGCCGCGGCCTCGATCGCGAGCGGGTCGCGCCCGACGAGGAGGGGGGCCAGGCTCTCCTCGATCACGCTCACCACCGCGAGCGGGGCCCCGTAGGCGAAGGCCTCCCCCAGCCCGGTGACCCCCTCGTCGGTGTGCACGAGCACGTAGATCTGCTTGCGCGTGCCGCCGGTCCACGGCGACGGCGGCGTCATGGGCTTGAGCGGGATCGCGAGCGGCACGGCCTCGATGGCGGTGATCTTCATGGTCAGGCTCCGTAGTCGAGCGGATCGGACGGCAGCGGCGTGGTGATCCGCACCGCGTCGAGCACGCCCGGGTCGAGCCGGGAGAGCAGGCCCTTCCAGTCGGGCACCTCGTGCACCCAGTGGGCGAGCCACCGCTGGAAGCCCTCGACGGTCCGGCTCTCGTCGTGGAAGTGGTGGTAGAAGTCGTGATGGCGCCGGTAGTGGCCCTGCACCGGCGACGGGAAGGCCCCGAAGGGCTCGTGGACCACCGCGGCCACCTTGAGGGAGGGAGTGAGCACGAGCCCCGGGTCGCTCAGGAGGCGCGCGCGCGGCCGGATCTCCTCGGCCACCAGGATCACGCGCTTCGCGGCGAGGGCGGCCTGGCGCGTCACCCCGAGCGTGCCCCAGACGTGGGCGTGGCCCTCCTCGTCGGCGCGCTGCACGTGCAGGATGGCCACGTCCGGCGCGATCGCGGGCACCAGGAGGAGCGGGACGCCCGACCAGGGATCGGCGGCGGTCCTGAACGTCGAGTTGGAGCGCGGCAGATCGGTGCCGAGCAGCGACCGGGTGGGCAGGTAGGGCACGCCGAGGGCCGCCGCCTGCAGCGCGAAGGCGATGGTCAGGTTCGAGTGATCCTCCACCGCGAGCGGCGCGGGCACCTGCCGCTCGACCGCGCGGCGGTAGTTGTGGCCGAGGCCCGCGCTGACGTTGCCGACCCAGGCCGCGATCACCCGGCGCACGCAGCCGGCCCCGATGAGCTGGTCGAAGAGGATGTCGGAGATGGGGCCGATCAGGGTCAGGTCGCGGCGGCGCTGGCGGATCAGCTCGTGGCCCGCCGCGAACGGGATGAGCGCCTCGAGCGCGGTGCCCATGCAGATCGAGGCGCCGTCGGGGATGAAGCGGGCGACGGCGTCCCGCATGGACATGAGCTTGGGCCGGGGCACCCTGGTATCTTACTCGGCGTGCCTCCCGGGGGCCACGGCCTCAGGCGCCGAGGGCGGCGGCGTAGCGCTGCGGATCGGCGTCGAAGGTCTCCTTGCAGTGCCGGCAGCAGAAGTAGACGGACCGGCCGGCCCAGTCCGACTGGTGCCGCGCGGTGGCGATCTCGACGGTCATGCCGCAGATCGGGTCCGTGGCCTCCGCGGGCGCGGCCGCCGCGGGGCCGGCCTCGAGCGGCTCCGCCTTGCGGCTGCGCCGGGCGTGGACGACCTCGGCCAGGATGCTGACCGCGATCTCCTCCGGGGTCACCGCGCCGATGTCGAGGCCGGCGGGCGCCTTGAGCCGATCGAGCTGCTCGCGCGGCACCCCGCGCTGGTGCAGCGTGGCCAGGATGCCGGCGGCCCGCTTGCGGCTCGCGACCAGGCTGACGTAGCCGGCACCGGTGGCGAGCACCCGTGCGAGCGCGTCCTCGTCCAGCTCGCCGTGGGTGGCCACCACCACCGAGGACCCCGGACCGAGGCCGAGCCCGTCCAGGGCGGAGGGCACCGCGGCCTCCGGGAGCACCGCGACCTCGTATCCCGCGCTCCCGCCGAGCGCGGCGAGGGTCTCGACCACCGGCCCGTGACCGACTACGACCAGGAGGGGCTTGGGCAGAAACGGCTCCACGTAGATCTCCAGCGTGCCTCCGCTGTGGCACGTCATCGGATAGTGCACGACGCCCTCGGTGCGGGCCGGGTCACGACCGCTCGCGCCCACGAGGACGACCAGGCGGGGCCGGCCGTCCCGCAGCGCCGCGAGCGCCTCGCGCGTCACCACCGGCTCCGCGCACGCCCCCCCGACCCAGCCCGTGACACGGCCGTCCGGCCGGATCAAGGCCTTCGCCCCGGGCTTGGCCGAGGTCGGCCGCTCGCAGCGGACCACCGTGGCGAGCGCGAAGGCCTCGCCATCGGCCTTGAGCTTTGTGGCTAGCGCGAGGAGATCCTGCAATCGCGGCTACTCGGTCACGCCCTTTTCGCGGAGGAGGCGCCAGACCTTGGGGGGCGTGATCGGGATGTCCACGTGGCGGACGCCGAGGTGCCAGAGCGCGTCGACGACGGCGTTGGCGATCGCGGCGGGGGCGCCGACGGTGGCCGACTCGCCCACACCCTTGGCCCCGATCGGATGGTGCGGCGAGGGAGTGACGGTGTGGCCGGTCTCCCACTTCGGCGTCTCCACCGCGGTGGGCAGCAGGTAGTCCATGAAGCTGCCGCCCTGTATGTTGCCGATCTCGTCGTAGGAGATCTCCTCGTAGAGCGCGGGGGCGAAGCCCATCGTCAGCCCCCCGTGCACCTGGCCCTGGACGATCATCGGGTTGATGATGTTGCCGCAGTCGTCGATGGCCACGAAGCGGCGCACCTTCACCTCGCCGGTGCCCTTGTCGATGTCCACCACGCAGATGTAGCTGCCGAACGGGTAGGTGAGGTTCGGCGGGTCGTAGTAGTTCACCGCCTCGAGGCCTGCTTCCATCCCTTGAGGATGATTGGTGTAGGCCGCGAAGGCGATCTCCTGGATGGTCTTGACCCGGTTCGGCGCGCCCTTGACCGAGAACTTGCCCGGCTCCCAGACGAGATCCTCGGGCGCGACCTCCAGAAGATATGCCGCGATCTTCCGGGCCTTGTCCACGATCTTGCGCGAGGCGATCGCCGCCGCCGCACCCGCCACCGGGGTGGACCGGCTCGCGTAGGTGCCGAGCCCGTAGGGCGCGGTGTCGGTGTCACCTTCCTCGATCTGGATGTCCTTGGCCGGGATGCCGAGCTCCTCGGCCAGGATCTGGGCATAGGTCGTCTCGTGCCCCTGGCCCTGCGACTTGGTCCCGAAACGGGCGATGGCCTTGCCGGTGGGATGGATGCGGATCTCGCAGCTGTCGAACATCTTGAGGCCCAGGATGTCGAAGTGCTTCGAGGGCCCCGCGCCCACGATCTCGGTGAAGCTCGAGATGCCGATGCCCATCAGCTCCCCGCGCTTGCGCTTGTCCGCCTGCTCGCGGCGCAGGTCGGCGTAGCCGATGGTGTCCATGGCCTTGCGGAGGGCGCCCGCATAGTTGCCGCTGTCGTACTCCCAGCCGAGCGCCGACTTGTAGGGGAACTGCTCCGGCTTGATGAAGTTCTTGATGCGGAGCTCGGCCGGGTCCATGCCGAGCTGATGGGCCATCAGATCGGTCATGCGCTCGATGGTGTGGACGGCCTCGGTCACCCGGAACGAGCAGCGGTAGGCGATGCCTCCCGGCGGCTTGTTGGTGTAGGCCCCATCGACCTCGACGTGGGCCGCCTTCAGATCGTAGGAGCCCGTGCAGATGTGGAAGAGCCCCGCCGGGAACTTCGAGGGGTTGGCCGCCGCGTCGGTGTAGCCGTGGTCGGCCAGGGTCTTGATGCGCAGAGCGGTGAGGGTGCCGTCCTTCTTGCCGGCCAGCTCCGCGGTGATGTGGTAGTCGCGCGCGAAGGAGTCGGCCTGGAGGTTCTCCATGCGGTCCTCGATCCACTTCACGGGCTTGCCGGTGAGCACGGAGGCCGCCACCGCGATCACGTAGCCCGGGTAGACCGGGACCTTGCCCCCGAAGCCCCCGCCGATGTCCGGGGAGATGATGCGGATCTTGTGCTCGGCCAGGCCGACGTGGCCGGCCACCAGCGCGAACACGGTACGGATCGCGTGGGGGGCCTGGGTGGTCATCCACACCGTCAGCTTGTCGTTGACCTTGTCGAAGTGGGCCACGCAGCCGCACGTCTCGATCGAGGCCACGTGGATCCGGGGGATATAGATGTCCTGCTTGACCGTGACCTCGGCCTCGCGGAAGACGCGCTCGGTCTCGGCCTTGTTGCCCCACTCCCAGTGCCAGATGTGGTTGTCCTTCTTGTCCTTCTTGTCGGTGCGCAGCACCGGGGCGCCCGGCTCGAGGGCCCTCCGGGGGTCGACCACCACCGGGAGGGGCTCGTACTCGACCTCGACCGCGGCGACGCCGTCGGCGGCGGCGTAGCGGGTCGTGGCCAGCACCGCCGCCACCTCCTGGGCCTGGTACATGACCTTCTCGACCGGCAGCACCATCTGGGTGTCCGACATCAGGGTCGGCATCCAGTGCAGGTTGTACTTCTCCAGGTCCTTGCCGGTGATCACCGCGAGCACGCCCGGCACGGCCAGGGCCTTCGCGGTGTCGATCTTCTTGATCTTCGCGTGGGCGAAGGGGCTCCGCACGATGTCGAGGTAGAGCATGCCGGGCAGCACCACGTCGTCCACGTAGGTGCCCTTGCCCCGGATGAAGCGCGGGTCCTCCTTGCGCTTGATCGAGTGCCCCATCCCGCCGACTTCCGGCGTCGTCTTGGGTGCCATCATGCGCCTCCCTGGAGCCTGGCCGCCGCGTGCTGGATGGCCTTGACGATGTTCACGTAGCCGGTGCACCGGCAGAGGTTGCCCGAGATGGCCCAGCGGATCTCGTCCTCGGTCGGCCTGGGGTTCTTCTTGAGGAACGCCACGCCGGTCATGAGCATGCCCGGCGTGCAGTAGCCGCACTGGAGACCGTGCTCGGCCATGAAGCCTTCCTGCAGCGGGTGGAGCTTGCCGTCCTGCTCGAGTCCTTCCACGGTGGTGATCTCGCGCCCGTGGGCCTGGACCGCGAAGACGGTGCAGGACTTCACGGGCCGCCCGTCGAGCAGCACCGTGCACGCCCCGCAGTGGCTGGTGTCGCAGCCGATGTGGGTGCCGGTGAGCCCGAGGGTCTCCCGGATCATGTGCACCAGCAGGAGCCGGGGCTCCACCTCCGCCTGGTGCTTCTCCCCGTTGATCGCGACCTTGACGAGCATGGGCTCAGCCCCCTCTCTGCGCACGCTCGAGCGCTCGCCGCAGCGCGCGGCCGGTCAGCACCCGCACCAGGTCCTTCTTGTACTCGACCGGCCCCCGCAGGTCGGCCTCGGGCCGCGCCGCCTCCGCGGCGAGCTGGGCCGCCTGCTTGATGGCCGCCTCGTCGGGCCGCTTGCCCCGGAGCGCCGCCTCCGCCTGCGCGGCCTTGATCGGCACCGGGCCCACGTTGGTGAGCCCGATCCCGACCTGCTCGCACGTGCCGTCGGCGGCCAGGGTGAGCTGGACGGCCACCGCGGCGGTCGCGAAGTCGCCGACCTTGCGCTCCATCTTCACGTAGGCGCCGCCACTTCTGGGCCTGGGGCTCGGCACCCGGACCTCCACCACGATCTCGTCCGGCTTGAGCGCGGTGGTGAGCGGGCCGGTGAAGAACGAGCCGGCCGGGATCTTCCGCTCGCCGCCGGCGCCGACCGCCACGATCTCGGCGCCGAAGGCCAGCATGGCCGCGGGGTGGTCGTTGGCCGGATCGCCGTGGGCGAGGTTGCCGCCGATGGTGGCCAGGTTGCGCACGATCGGATCGGCGATGACCCGGCACGTGTCGGCGAGCAGCGGGTAGCGCGTGCGCACCAGCTCCGACTCGTCGAGATCGACCTCGCGGGTCAGCCCGCCGATGCGGAGGGCGCCGCCCTCCTCGCGCACGTAGGCGAGACCGGGCAGCCCGTTGATGTCGACCAGGTGGCGGGGGGCGGCGAGCCGGAGCTTCATCAGCGGGATGAGGCTCTGCCCCCCCGAGAGGATCTTGGCGTCGTCGCCGAGCCTGGCGAGCAGCGCGGTGGCCTCCCCGAGCGAGCTGGGGGCGTGGTACTCAAAGGCGCCCGGAATCATCGTGGTCACTCCCTTCTGGATCTGCCCGGCACGCCGGCTCGCGACCACGAGCCCGGCGCGCCTCAGGGCGATCCGGAGCGATTCCAGCGGACCTTCCGGTGATCGGTGAACTCTTGACGGCCGGGACGGTACGGGAGGGCCCAGCCGCTGTCAAGCGCGAACCGGATTCCCCCCTGAGGGGGTGAGCGGCACCGCCTAGAGCAGCTTCAACGGCGGCTGCTCCCCGGCGGGCAGGGGATGCCGGTCCACGTTCAGCACCATCGAGACGATCGAGTAGTAGCCGCAGGCCGCGATCAGGTCGATCACCCCCTGCTCCCCGAACCGCTCCGCCGCGGCCTTGAAGGTCGGGTCGGAGACCGCCTTGTCGCGGAACAGCTCGGTGCAGAGGTCGTACACGATGCGCTCGTCGCCGCTCATCGCGGCCGGCCGGCGCCCCTGCGCGATGGCGTCGATGATCGCGTCCGCGAGGCCGGCCTGGCGGGCGAGCCGGCTGTGGGCCCAGAACTCGTACTGGGCGCCCCAGAAGCGGCCGGTGATCAGGATCGCCAGCTCGTTGAGCGCGGCTGGGATCGAGCTCTGGAAGCGGACGTACTCGCCCACCTTCTGCACACGGTCGGCCACCTCGGGGCTGCGCAGCAGCGCGTTGAACGGCCCGCGGGCGCCCTGGCGCGGGCCCGAGACGATGGCCTGGTAGCTCTCGCGCTGGCGCGGGGTCATGGTAGCTTCGGTCAGGAGCGGGAAGCGGCGGCCGTCGGTCGGGTTCTCGGGGGTCATCGGTCTCCTCCTCGTGAGTGAGCGGCGCCACAGCATACCGCGGTAAGCTCCCGCCATGGAGCCGCGTCTCGAGATCATGGTGGAGGCCGCCCGCGCCGGGGGCGCGGTGGCGGTCGAGCACTACCGGCGCGGGTTCTCGGTCTCGCTCAAGGCCGATCGCTCGCCGGTCACCGAGGCCGACCACGAGGCCGAGCGGGAGATCGTGCGGGTGCTGCGTGCGCGATGCCCCGACCACGGCATGCTCGGCGAGGAGCTGGGTGAGTCGGGCCCGCGCGCCCGGCGCTTCATCATCGACCCGATCGACGGCACCCGAAACTTCGTCCGGCGGATCCCGACCTGGGCCACCCTCATCGGTCTCGAGGAGGACGGGGTGGTGACCGCCGGCGTGGTGTTCCAGCCGGTGACCGGGGTGCTCCACACCGCCTGGCGGGGGCAGGGCGCCTGGTGCGACGGCGAGCGCCTGCGCGTCTCGGCGGTCGACGCGCTCGACCGCGCCCTGGTCGTCCACTCCTCGGTGAACTTCCTGAAGCGCAGCGTGTACTGGGAGGGCTTCCTGCGGCTCACGGACCGCACGCAGGTGCAGCGCGGGTTCGGGGATTTCTCGGCCTACCTGTGGGTGGCCGAGGGCAAGGGGGAGATCGCCCTCTCCACCACCGTGAAGGCCTGGGACGTGGCCGCGCTCAAGGCCATCGTGGAGGAGGCGGGCGGCCGGCTCACCGACCTGGAGGGGCAGTCCGGCATCTACGGCAGCACGGTGTTCGCGAGCAACGGCCTGCTCCACGACGCGGGGCTGGCCGCCATGGGGAAGGAGACGGGCGCGTGAGGATCTTCCGGGACCGGGTGGCGGTGGTGACGGGAGCGGCGAGCGGCATCGGCCTGGCGCTGGCCGAGCGCTTCGCGGCCGAGGGCATGAAGGTGGTCATGGCGGACATCGAGGCGGCCGCGCTCGACGCGGCGGCGGGCGGGCTCACCCGACGGGGCGCGACGGTGCTGGCCACCCGCGTCGACGTCTCGCGCCCCGAGGACGTCGAGCGCCTCGCCGAGGAGACGTACCGGCGCTTCGGCGCCGCGCACGTGGTGTGCAACAACGCCGGCGTCGCGGTGATCGGCGCGGTCCACGAGCACACCCTCGCCGACTGGCAGTGGGTGATCAACGTCAACCTCTGGGGCGTCATCCACGGGGTGCGCGCGTTCCTGCCGCGCATGCTCGCGGGCGGCGACGAGGGGCACATCGTCAACACTGCCTCCATGGCGGGTCTCACCACCGCGCCGTTCATGTCGGTCTACGACGTTACCAAGCACGGGGTCGTCGCCCTGTCGGAGTCGATGTACAAGGAGCTCACGGTGACCGGGGCGCCGGTCGGCGTCTCGGTGGTCTGCCCCGGGCTCATCGACACCAACATCATGCGCTCCTCGCGCAACCGGCCCGCAGAGCTGGCCGAGGCGGGCAAGACCGGCGCGGCGGCCGAGGCCTTCGGCCAGGCGCTGGGCGAGCGGCTCGCGGGCGGCTATCCGCCCTCCGAGGTGGCCGGTCAGGTCCTCGCGGGTATCCGGGAGGGCCGCTTCTACATCGTGCCGGCCCAGCCCGAGGTGAAGGAGGGGATCGCGGTGCGCGCGCAGGACCTGCTCGCGCTCCGCAATCCCACCCTCCGCCGTGGGTAGCCGGCTCCGCGCGGCCGGCGCCCTGGCGCTGGTCCTCGCGCTGGCCGCGACCGCGGCCGCTCAGGGTGGCCGCGGCGGCAAGGGCCGCCACCGAGCCCCGCATCCGCCGCCCGCCTCCGAGCAGTCGAGAGAGGAGTATCCGCTCGTGGGCCCCGAGGTCCTCGACGCGATCGACCGCGGCGAGGCGCGCCAGGCCCTCGCCTTCTACGAGCGCGCGGCCGCGCAGGCCGAGCAGCAGGGCGATGCCCTCCGGGCCGCGCGGGCCTGGCACGCGATCTCCCTCGTGACCGTGCGCCAGGGCCGCTTCCAGAAGGCCATCCAGGCGGCGGAGCGCTCGATCGGGCACTTCAAGACCGCCCGCGGGCTCACCCAGGCCGACTTCGGGGCCTGGGCCTCGGCCCAGTCCCAGCTCGGCTCCGCCTACCGCGCGGTCGGGGACCTCGCGCGGGCCCGCGCGGCGCTCGAGGGGGGGCTCGAGGTGGCCCGGAACAACCTGCGCGGGCGCCACGAGAGCCATGCCGAGGGGTATCTGCTGAACGGGCTCGCCATGATCGCGTATGCCCAGCAGGACTACCGGACCGCGATCACCCGCCACACGGAGGCGCTGCAGTTCCTCGAGGCCGCCGAGCGCCGTCTTGGCCCGCGAGCGCCGGATCGGGCGCGGGTCAAGCTCCGGCGCTGGATCGCGCACGCGCTGTTCGGGATCGGCCGGGCCCATCTCGTGCTCGGGCATTTGGACGAGGCGGACGCCGCGTTCGACCGCGGGCTGAAGGCGGCTCGCCGGACCGGCCTCCGGGAGACCGAGCTCGAGCTGCTGGCCGGCCAGGGGCGCCTGGCCCTCATGCGCCAGGACTGGACGAAGGCGCTCGACCTCTACCGGCAGGCGGTCACGCTCTCCGGGCAGATCAATCAGACCCGCGGGGTGGCCGCTCTCTACCAGGGCCAGTCGCGCGCGCTGGTCGGGCTCGGCCGCACCGGGGAGGCCTTCGCGGCGGCCCGCGAGGCGGTGCGCTACATCGAGGAGATCCGCGCGGACCTCGGCGACCCGACTCTGCGCAGCAGCTTCTTCGAGGACCGGCAGGGCATCTACCGGCAGGCGGTGTACCTCGGTCTGCAGGCGCAGCAGCCGGCGGAGGCCTTCGCCCTGGCGGAGCGGAGCCGGGCGCGGACCTTTCTCGATCTGCTGGGCAACCAGACCACGCTCTCCAAGGGGCGTACCAAGGCGCTCGTGGACGAGGAGGTGCAGCTCCGGGCGCGCCTCGCCGAGGCCGAGGCGCAGGAGGCCGGCGCGGAGGAGGACGACGCGGAGCGGCGCCCCGGGCTGGTGGAGGCGCTCGAGAGGGACTATCGCGCGTTCCTGGAGCGGCTCCGCAAGGAGAGCCTCGAGCAGGCCTCCCTCATGGCGGTGGAGCCGGTCACGCTGCCGGAGATCCAGGCGCTCCTGCCCGAGGGCACGACCTTGCTCGAGTACGAGGTGGGGGACGGCGGAATCGTGGTGTGGGTCGTGGAGCGCGGGCGCTTCGCGGTGGTGCGGCTGCCCGGCGACCGCTCGACGCTGCTCGGGATGATCCGCCGTTACCGGGCGGCCGTCGGCGGCCAGGCGCCGATCGCGGAGGTCGAGGCGCAGGCCCAGGCCCTCTACCGGCGGCTGATCGGCCCGGCCCTCGAGCAGATCCGGGGCCGCCGCCTCGTGATCGTGCCGCACGGCCCGCTCCACTACCTGCCGTTCGCGGCGCTGCGCTCGCCCGCCGGGCGCTGGCTCGTGGAGGACTTCACGCTGAGCGTGCTGCCGAGCGCCAGCGTGCTCCGCTTCCTGGTGGACAAGGGGGCGGGGGCGCCGGCCCGCGCGCTCGTGATCGGCAACCCGGATCTGGGGCCCGCGCTGGCCCTGCCGTGGGCCGAGCGCGAGGCGCGCCTGGTCGGCCAGCGGGAGCCCGACGCGACCGTGCTCGTGCGGGGCGCTGCCACCGAGGCCGAGGTCAAGCGGCTGGTCGAGTCGGTCGGGCTCGTGCACTTCGCCACCCACGGGGAGCTGAGCGAGGAGGATCCGCTCGCCTCCGCGGTGCTCCTGGTGCCCGGCGGCGGGGAGGACGGCCGGCTCGAGGTGCGCGAGGTGTTCGGCCTGGACCTGCACGCGCGCCTGGTGGTGCTCTCCGCCTGCGAGACCGGGCTCGGCAAGCTCTCGCGCGGCGACGAGCTGGTGGGCCTGCAGCGGGGCTTTCTCTACGCGGGCACCCCGGCGGTGATCACCACGCTCTGGAAGGTGGACGACCGGGCGAGCTACGAGCTGGTGCGCGCCTTCTACGGCCGGCTCGCCGCGGCGGGCCCGGTCGAGGCGCTCCGGCAGGCACAGCTCGACGCGGTGCGGGCGTACCCGCACCCGTTCGCGTGGGCCGCGTTCGAGATCACCGCGCCATGAGGTCAGGCCCGGGCAGAAGCTGGACGACCGGGATGTCGGCTCCGGGCAGCGCCAGCGGCGAGATCGAGGCCTCGCCCCGCAGCCTCTCGACCGACCGGTAGCGCCAGCCGAACGCCGCGGCCGGATCGGGGCCCGGGTCCCGGTACACCTCGAGGGCCTGATCCACGAGGTTCACGATCCAGTAGTCGGCGAGGCCGGCGCGGGCGTAGAGGCTGCCCTTGTGGTCGCGATCCAGCGCGAGGCTCGACTCGCTGACCTCCACCACGAGCACCGGGTGCGAGGGGTGCGCGGCCACGTAGTCGCGGAAGGTCCCCGGCACGACGGCGACGTCCGGCTCCGGCTCCGATTCGTCGTCGAGCGCCAGCGGCCCCTGCCCGCGGACCTGCCAGCCCCGGCCGAACGCCCGCCGCAGGGCCTCCTCGACGGCCTGGACCGCGGCGAAGTGGCGACTGCCCTGTGGCTCCGCCACGATGAGCTGGCCGCCGACCAGCTCGACGGGGTCGCCGGGCTGGAAGAACCCGGTCTCGATCAACCGCTCGTACTCGACGCGGCGCCACCGGCGGGCCTTGACCGACATGCGTCGAGCGTAGCGACGCCGGGGAGGCGGGTCAATGTCCCGGAGCGGAGACACGGGCTTGACAGCCCACCCCGGACTTAAGTAATAATTAACCACTGTTTCATCATTAAGTAACTGGAGCCTGATGGTCGCCACGCTCCTGATGCTCAAGATCAACGGGGAAGAGCGCGACGTCCTGGCGCCGGCCCACAAGACCCTGCTCGAGGTGCTGCGCGAGGATCTGAACCTCACCGGCACCAAGCACGGCTGCGAGCTGGGCGAGTGCGGGGCGTGTACCGTGCTGCTGGACGGCGTGCCGGTGCTCTCCTGCCTGGTGCTGCCGGCCGAGTGCCAGGGGCGCGAGATCAAGACGGTGGAGGGCATGGCCCGGGGCGGCCAGCTCCACCCGCTGCAGCAAGCCTTTGCAGAGCTGGGCGCGGCCCAGTGCGGCTACTGCACGCCCGGCATCCTCCTGACCGCGGAGGCCCTCCTCGCGGACAACTCCGCGCCGACGCGCGAGGAGGTCAAGCAGGCGCTCGCCGGCAACCTGTGCCGGTGCACGGGGTACACCAAGATCCTGGACGCGGTCGAGCTCGCCGCCCTGCGCATGCAGGGCGAGGCGAAGCCGGAGGCGAGCCGAGCGGATACGAAGATGAATCCTCGCGGAGCGAGGTAGCCATGACCAAGGATCGCTACTCGATCGTCGGCAAGTCGCTGCCCAAGATCGACGCGTGGGCCAAGGTGGTCGGGGAGACCAAGTACGCCGACGACCTGCTCATGTCGCGCATGGCCCACGGCAAGCTGCTGCGCAGCCCGCACCCGCACGCCCTGATCAGGCGCATCGACGCCACGCGCGCCCGCGCGCTGCCCGGCGTCTATGCGGTGATCACCGGGCAGGACCTGCCGCGGGTGAAGTTCGGCATCCTGCCGGTCTCGCAGGACGAGGAGGCCCTCTGCACGGAGAAGGTGCGGATGGTGGGCGATGCGGTGGCCGCGGTGGCCGCGGTGGACGAGGAGACCGCCGAGCGGGCCGCCGGGCTGATCGAGGTCGAGTACGAGCCGCTCCGGCCGCTGATGTCGATCGAGGACTCGCTGGCCCACCCCGAGGTCCGCATCCACGAGTACGGCGACCGGCCGAACGTGCACAAGGCGGTGGCGCTGCAGTTCGGCGACGTCGAGGCGGCTCTCGCCACCGCCGACCTCGTGAGGGAAGACGTCTTCTACTTCGAGGGCAACACGCATCTGCCGATGGAGCAGCACTCGGCGGTGGCCCAGTGGGGGGCCGACGGCAAGCTCACGCTCTGGTCCTCCACCCAGACGCCCCACTACGTGCACCGCCTGCTCGCCAAGATCCTCGACGTGCCGCAGGCCCACATCCGGGTGGTGGCCGCGCCGGTGGGCGGCGGCTTCGGCGGCAAGCTCGACCTGTTCGCCCACGAGATCGCGGCGTGCAAGCTCTCGCAGCTGACCGGCCGGCCGGTCAAGTTCACGCTGACCCGCGAGGAGGTCTTCTACGTCCACCGCGGCCGGCACCCGGTGCTGATGTGGATCAAGACCGGCTTCAAGAAGGACGGCGCCATCACCGGCATGCACTTCCGCTCCTGGCTCGACGGCGGCGCCTACGGCTCCTACGGGGTGGCCTCCACCTTCTACACCGGGGCGCTCCAGACCGTCACCTACAAGGTCCCGGTCTACAAGTTCGAGGGCGCGCGCGTGTTCACCAACAAGCCCCCGTGCGGCCCCAAGCGCGGGCACGGCACGCCGCAGCCGCGCTTCGCGGTGGAGTGCCAGATCGACAAGGCGGCCGAGCAGCTCGGCCTGGATCCGGCCGACATGCGGCGGCGCAACCTGGCCGAGCCGTTCGTGAAGACCGCCAACCACCTGACCGTGACCACGATGGGCCTCGGCGAGTGCATCGACCGGGTGGTGGAGGCCTCCGGCTGGCGGGAGAAGCGCGGCAACCTGCCGCCCGGCAAGGGGATCGGCATCGCGTGCTCGTCCTACCTCACCGGCGCGGGCACCGCGATCTACTGGAACGACATGCCGCACTCCGGCGTGGTGATCCGTGCGGACCGGAGCGGGCTGGTGGCGGTGCTCTGCGGGGCGACCGACATCGGCCAGGGCTCGGATTCGATCCTGGCCTACCTGGTGGCCGAGGTGCTGGGGATCGAGCCCAAGGACATCCGCGTGCACCCGGCCGACACCGACCTGACGCCGGTGGACCTCGGCTCCTACTCCTCGCGCGTCACGCTCATGGCGGGCAACGCGGCCATCCAGGCGGCCGAGCGGCTGCGGGAGAGGATCCTGGCCGCGGTGGCGCGCAAGCTCGAGGTGGCGGCCGAGGAGCTGGTGCTCGCCGAGCGCCGGGTCTTCGTGCGCGAGGACCCGGAGCGCGGAGTCTCGTTCCCGGAAGCGGTGGTGCTGGCCGAGAGCATGTTCGGCGTGCTGGCCTTCCCGGGCTCCTACGCGCCGCCCAAGCGCGCGGGCAAGTACAAGGGCGGCGGCGTCGGGCCCTCGCCGTGCTACTCCTACTCGGCGTGCGTGGTCGAGGTGGAGGTGGACCGCGAGACCGGGGAGGTCCGGCCGACCGAGGTCTGGGTCGCCCACGACGTGGGCCGGGCCCTGAACCCGCTGCTGGTGGAGGGGCAGGTCGAGGGCTCGATCTACATGGGCCTCGGCGAGGCCCTGATGGAGGAGCAGGTCTTCCGCAAGGGCGTGCACAAGTTCCCGTCGCTGCTCGAATACAAGAGTCCGACGACGCTGGAGATGTGCGACGTGAAAACCTTTCTCATCGAAGACCCTGATCCGAACGGCCCGTTCGGCGCAAAGGAAGTCGGACAGGGGCCGCTGCTACCGGTGCCGCCGGCAGTCGTGAACGCGATATATGATGCGGTCGGCGTGCGCATCGATGAAGTGCCGGCAACACCGGAAAAAGTGCTCGCCGCGATTCGCGCCAAACATCAAGGCAAAGCGGCGCGCTTTGGGCCGAAGGGCATCCCAGAGATCGAATGGCCCGCGCCCATCAAAGTGCCGACGCCTGCCGAGGGCGGCGATGGCCGAGAGTTGCCGCGCCTTGCCGTACATGTGAAGGATTGATTTTTACCGATAAGCAAGCGGAGCGCGCAATGAAAATTGGAGGCAGTTATGAAGAACTCGACTGCAATCAGGCGCAGACGCTTATGGATCGCTATTCCGGCATTCATTATTGGTTCTGGTATTGAGGTGCTGGTTAGGTGGATGATC
>DATIFV010000056.1:0-10283 GCA_035455085.1 Candidatus Methylomirabilota bacterium
AGGCCGGGTTCGTGGAGAAGTGGGGGGCGCGGTTCTACGAGATCGACGGCAGCCCCGCCTCCTACGTGGACTTCACCGCCGCGGTGGAGACGCCGGTCCCGCAGACCTTCCAGGTGCCGCGCGCCCAGTGGGACGAGCTGCTGCTGCGCCACGCCGAGCGCTCGGGCGTGATCGTGCGGGAGGGGTATCGGGCGGTGGACGCGGCCTTCGAGCCCGGCGGGGTCACCCTCCGCTACGCGGGACCCGACGGGGGCGCGCACGCGACCCGGGTCGCCGCGATCGTGGACGCCTCCGGCCGGGCCGGGTTCCTGGCCCGCCGGATCGGCCGCCACGACTACGATCCGATGCTGCAGCACGTGGCGGTGCACGCTCACTTCGAATGCGTACCGCGCCCCGACGGCCGCGCGGCCGGCGACATCCGCATGCTCACCCGGCCGGACGTCGGCTGGATCTGGCTGATCCCGATCTCGGAGACGCTCATGAGCGTGGGCGCGGTGGTGCCGAAGGAGCTGCATCGCCGCGAGGCGAAGGCCACCGCCGAGGAGAGCCTCGAGCACTATCTCCGCACCACCCCGGCCGCGCCGGCGCTGATGCAGAGCGCGCGTCGGGTGTCGCCGGCCCGCTTCGACGCCGACTACTCGTACCTGGCCACCCAGATGGCGGGCGATCGCTGGGTCGCGGTCGGGGACGCGAGCTGCTTCCTGGATCCGGTCTTCTCCACCGGGGTGCTCCTGGCCATGCAGGGCGGACTGGAAGCGGCGGCGGCGATCGACGCCGGGCTGTCGGCCGGCGATCTCTCGGCGCGCGGCTTCGAGCGCTACGAGCGGCTCGTGCGGCGGCGCTACCGGTTCTTCCGCCGCTTCGTGGTCGGCTTCTACGATCCCTATTTCCGCCGGCTGCTGTTCCGGCGCTCACACCGCCTCGGGATCTACGAGGCGGTGCTCTCCGTCCTGTCCGGCAACTGGAGGCCGAGCCTCGGCACGCGGCTCCGCGTCGAGCTCTTCTTTGCGGTCGTCGCCATCAAGCGTTTCTTCCGCGTCGCGCCTCCTGAAGACACCGGCATGTGGCGCCGCTAGACGGCGCTCGCGCGGCGTACTCTCTGTATGTTGAGCGAGCGCCCGAGGGCGGCAACGAAGCAGATGGGCCCTTGTCGGCGACCTGCTAGACGCCGGAGCCGAAGCCTCCCGCGGTGCGGACCGTCTGGGCCTCGCCCATGTGCATGGCGGAGTGCGTGACGAGGAGGCCGCCCAGGATGCCGATGCGCGGCCGCCCGGTGAAGGCCTTGACCACCATCTCGCCGCGGGCCCCGAAGCACCTCAGCGCCGCCGCTTTCTCGAGCGCGGCCGTCTGCAGCTCGCCCCGCCAGTCGGCGGGCCCGAGGCCGCGGATGATCTCCTGGGTGCGGCGGCCGACCGCGTCCCGGTACTCGCGCAGGGCCGCGACGTCGATCTGGTCGGAGAGCTCGGTGACCTCGGTCTTGGTCATCCCGATCCCGAAGTCGCGGCGCGGAGTCTTGAGGCGGGCGAGCCACCCGTCGTCCATGACCTGATCGCGCCCGCTCAAGATCGGGTTGGCGAAGATGTCCTCGGCCCGGGCGATGTGCCACATCAGCCACGCCAGCGAGTTCAGGTCCTCGCGCGGGCGCACCCGCATCTGCTCCTCGGAGAGGCCGCCGAAGGTCCGCTCGGCCAGGCTGCCCTTCTCGCCGGTGACGCCCACCGCGTGCATCCGGCCGTGCTCGTCGAGGAGAAGATCGCGCGCGTCCATGAGAGGCCTCCGGGGGGTCAGGTCCGGGAGATCGGGGCGGGTTCGTCGGTGACCGGGAAGTAGCGCCGGCCCGCGTCCAGCTGGTTCTCGTAGATGGATCCCTGATGCCGGGCGGGGGGCACCGGCATCCGTACCGGCGCCGGCACCAGCCGGGGCTCGATGGTCGGCTCCCCGGTGATCAGGCGGGCGTCGAAGTCGGCGAGATCGGCCACGCCCATGAGGGGCCACGCGTCGGCCGCGGCGTACTCGTAGAGCAGCAGGGTGCGGGGCAGGCTCGACACGTTCTGGGCCGAGCCGTGCACGAGCCGCACGTGATGGAAGCTCATCGAGCCGGCGCGGCCGGTGAGCGGCACCGCCCGCGCGATCTCGTCGCGGATGGCCGCGGGGTCGATGGCCCCGCAGAAGTAGCCGTCCGCGTGGTGGTCGAAGACGGGGCCGCGGTGGCTGCCCGGGACCACCAGGAGCGGGCCGTTGTCGCTCGCGCAGTCGTCGAGCATCACCCCCACCGCGAGGAGGTCGTCGTTGGTGTGCGGGTAGAAGGCCCAGTCCTGGTGCCACTCCACCGGCGAGCCGTAGCGGGGCGACTTCAGGTTGATCTTGGAGCCGTGCAGCCGAACGCCCGGGCCGAGGAGGTCGTTCAGGATCGCCACGAGACGCGGGTGACGCACGAGCTGCTGGAAGACCGGGTAGAACCGGTGCGGCGTCTTGACCCGCCGCACGCGCGGGTCGTCCGGCCGATGGCCCGGCTCGAGATCGTACCGGTCGGTATGCGTGCTCACCGCGCGCGCGCCCTCGAGGATGCACGCCATCTCCGCACGCATGACGCCGAGGACGCGGGCATCGAGCACATCGGGAACCACCAGATAGCCCTGATCGCGGTAGAACTGCACGTCGGCGGGCGCGAGCATGAGAGCGGATCTCCTTGCCGGCAAGGGTAGCACGGAACCGGAGCACTCCACCCTTGACAGGACCCCGCGGGTGACCGACATTCGGAGCGCGTCCGGATCAACGACGATCAAGGAGGCCACGCCATGCTCGACCACCGCATAAGCCGCCGCTCACTTCTCGCCGGGGCCGTCGGCACCTCCGCCCTGCTCACGCTGCCGAAGCCCGCCGCGCCCGCGGTCAAGAAGGGAACCAGCCTCCGCCTGTGGATCCTCAAGACCTACGTGGAGCCCACCAACAAGGCCATCGAGGCGAGCGCCCAGCGCTGGGCGCAGAAGCACGGGGCCAGCGTCACCGTGGAGTACTTCACCTTCGAGGACATGCAGACCAAGTACGTAGCGGCCATCGAGAACAAGAGCACGCCCGACGTGGGCCAGCTCGAGACGGGGGCGCCCGCGCGCTTCTCCGGCATGGGCCAGCTCGTGGACCTCACCACGTTTGCCCGCCAGATCGAGGGCGAGGTGGGCAAGCCGCCCGCCAACGTGGCGCCGGTCACCATGGTGGGCGGCAAGATCTACGCGCTGCCGTGGTACGTGATGGCCGGCTTCTGGTACGTGTGGCGGGACGTCTTCGAGAAGGCCAAGGTGAAGCTGCCCGGCACCTTCGCGGAAGCGAAGGAGGCGGCCGCGGCGCTGAACCGGCCCAAGGACAACTTCTACGGCATGGGTCAGAGCTGGAACCGCACCTCGGACGGCTACGGGGTGATGCAGAGCCTGATGTACTCCTACGGGGCGGGATGGGCCGGCAAGGACGGCAAGTACAAGTCCATCAAGACCCCCGCGATGCAGGCGGCCATGAAGTGGGCGACCGACATCTACAGGGAGGGCATCCAGCCCGCGGACACGCTGACCTGGACCGGCTCCGGCAACAACGAGAACTTCATCGCCAAGAACATCGCCCAGACCTCCAACGGGCCCAGCATCACCTTCGCGCTCGAGAACGCCCTGGCCAAGGCCACCGACTCGAAGGAGCGGAAGACCCGGGAGGAAGCGATCGCCAACCACGTGGCCCTGCCGCATCCGGCCGGCCCGGACGGCCGGCGCATGTGGGCGATCGCGATGAGCTTTGGTATCTTCAAGAGCAGCAAGGACCCGGAGGCGGCCATGAGCCTGATCGCGCACATGATGTCGCCCGAGGAGACGGTGGCGGTCATGAAGGACTCCTACGGCCAGTTCGCGCCGGTGATGGACAAGGCGCGCGCCGCCTCCAAGGACTACTTCAACAAGAACGAGAACTACCGCACGTTCGGACGCGCCGCCGAGTGGTTCGTGCCGACCGGCTGGCCCGGCCCGGTGACCGCGGCCGCCGCGGAGGTGCAGGCCAGCAACGTGCTCACCGACGCGCCGGCCAAGGTGATCGTGGACAAGTGGTCGGTGGACCAGGCCATCGAGTGGGAGGACAAGAAGATCAAGGAAATCTACGACACCCTCCGCGGGTGACGTGTCGCTCCCTTCCGCTGCCCGCATTCCCGTGATGCGGCCGCGCGCCCCTCTCTGGGGGCGCGCCCGCATCCGGGAGGCGGCCACCGCGCTCCTCTTCCTGCTGCCGCTGCTGGTCCTGGTCGTGGCCCTGATCGTGTACCCGGTCTACCGGGCGGTGTGGCTGTCGCTCACCGACAAGCTCGTCGGCTACCCGGAGCGGTTCGTCGGCCTCCGGAACTACGCCTACCTCGTCGAGGATGACGTCTTCCACGCGGTCATCCGGAACAGCTTCGTCTTCACGGTGGTCTCGGTCGGCCTCAAGGTGGTGACCGGCGTGCTGATGGCCCTCGTGCTCAACAACGTGATCCGGGGGCGCAACTTCTTCCGTGGTCTCTTCCTGCTGCCCTGGATCACCTCCACCGTGATCATCGCCCTCACCTGGCGCTGGATGTTCGACGCCTTTCCGGGGCGCGGCTTCTTCAACAGCGTGCTGCTCGACCTGGGGCTGCTGAGCCGGCCGATCGCCTTCATGGCCACACCGGAGGGCGCGATGGCGGCGGTGATCGTGGCCAACTGGTGGCGCGGCTTCCCGTTCTTCGGGGTCTCCTTCCTGGCCGGCCTGCAGGCCATTCCGCGCGAGCTCTACGAGGCGGCGTCGGTGGACGGGGCCACCGCCTGGCGGCGCTTCTGGCACATCACCCTGCCCGGGCTCAAGCACGTGATGATCGTGACCACCCTGCTGAGCTTCATCCTCACCATCAACGACTTCAACATCGTCTACGTGATGACCCGGGGCGGCCCCGGCACCGCCACGCAGATCTTCGCGACCTACTCCTACCAGGTCGCGTTCAACCAGCTGCGCTGGGGCCGCGGAGTCACGATCTCCCTGTTCGTGGTGCCGGTCCTCGTCATCGGCATCATCCTGATCAGCCGCTATCTCCTCCGCGACCGGAAATAGCCCATGCGTCCGTCCGCGAAGGCCCTCACGTGGCTCGGCATGGCCGCATTCCTGCTCGTGATCCTGGTGCCGTTCTGGTGGATCGCCAGCATGTCGTTCAAGACCTACGAGCAGATCCAGTTCGCCACCAGCATCTACGTGCCGAGCCCGTTCACGTGGGAGAACTACACCGGTCTCTGGACCGAGACCCGCTTTCCGGTCTGGCTGCGCAACAGCCTGATCACGGCCCTCGTGGTGACCGCCACCACCACCGTGGTGGCGAGCCTCGGCGGCTACGCGGTGGCGCGCCTGCGCTTTCCCGGGCGCGAGTCGGTGGCGAGCCTCATCCTCATCCTCTATCTGATCCCGCCCGCGCTGCTGTTCATCCCGCTCTATCGGGTGCTCGCCGAGCTGGGCGCCACCAATCACCTCGCCTCGCTGTTCCTCTCCTATCCGACCTTCACGGTGCCGTTCTGCACCTGGCTCCTGATCGGCTTCTTCAAGGCGCTGCCCGACGAGCTGGAGGAGGCGGCGCTGATCGACGGCGCCGGACGGGTGACCGCGTTCCTGCGCGTGCTGCTGCCGCTGGCCGCCCCGGGCCTGGTCGCCTCCGCGATCTTCGCGTTCACCCTGTCCTGGAACGAGTTCCTTTACGCCCTCGTGTTCATCCAGGACGAGACCGCCACCACCGTCCCGGTGGGGCTCAACCTGCTCATCTACGGCGACGTCTTCCACTGGGGCCAGCTCATGGCCGCCTCCGTGATCACCACCATCCCGGTGGTCGCGCTGTACGTGTTCGTCCACCGGTGGATGGTGGAGGGGCTGGTGGCCGGGTCCGTGAAAGGCTAGCCCGGGGGCCTGCGGGAGGTGCGTGTCCTGCTAGAATGCGCGGCGAGGAGGCCGCCATGGCGATCACCGCGAGCCCGCTGACGATCACGCCCCTGCACCCCCTGTTCGCGGCCGAGGTCTCGGGCGTCGATCTCGCCCGGCCGCTCGAGGCGCCCGTCTTCGACCGCGTCGCGGCGGCCTTCGACGACTACTCGGTGCTGGTCTTCCGCGGGCAGACGCTCACCGACGAGCAGCAGATGGCCTTCAGCGAGCAATGGGGGCCGCTCGAGACGACCGTGCGCACCCTGGGCGGCGAGGACCGCCTCGGGGCCCACATCGTGGATCTCTCGAACACCGACCCGGACGGCAAGCTGATGGGATGGGACGACCGCCGGATGCTCTACCAGTCCGGCAACCAGCTCTGGCACAGCGACAGCTCGTTCAAGCCGGTGCCCGCCCACTCCTCCGCGCTCTCCGCCCGCGTGGTGCCGCCCGAAGGCGGCGAGACCGAGTTCGCGAGCATGCGGGTGGCCTACGAGACCCTCGACGAAAACGTACGCCGCGACTTGGATGGGCTGATAGTCGTGCACAGCTTCGGCTTCTCGCGCAGCCTCATCGACCCCGGCATCGGCACCGAGGTCGGCCGCGACTACCCGCCGGTGCGCCACGCCCTGGTGCGGGCCAACCCGCGCAACGGCCGCCGGTCGCTCTACATCGGCTCGCACGCCTGGTTCATCGAAGGGCTCGGCTTCGACGAGAGCCGCATGCTGCTGGCCAAGCTGCTCGAGCACACGGTCCGGCCGGACCGGGTCTACCGGCACCGGTGGCAGGTGGGCGATCTGGTGATGTGGGACAACCGGTGCGTGCTCCACCGGGGCCGCCGCTGGGACAGCGCGCGCCACCAGCGCGTGATGCACCGGACCACGGTGGCCGGCGACGGCCCCACCGCGTGATAGTCGCGTAGCCGGGGTCAGGTCTTACATTCCCGGAAATGTCGGAACGTAAGACCTGACCCCACTGCGTCAGCCGGCGGTGGGAGCGCTTTCCTCGGCGGCCGCCGGCTTCTGGCCGCCGTCCTCCGGCGACATCCCGCGCACGCCGGGGCCGTGCGGCCCGCGGTGCGGCTGGCTCAGCAGCCCGCGCAGCTTCTCGCGCTGCTCGGGCGTGAGCACCTGGCGGCTCTGCTCCAGGCCGCGAATCCGGGCGATGCGCGCGTCCGCGCGCAGCTTCTCGATCTCGCGCACCTTGGCTTCGATGCGGGCCAGATCCCGAGGCTTGCCGGGGTCGGCCGGGTCCGGTGCCGTCAGCGTGCGCAGGTCGACCTCGGCCAGCCGCTGCTCGGCGCCCCGCTTGATGGCGTCACGCTGCGCGTCCGTGCCGAGCTGACGCAGGCTCTGCACCTGCGCGGGCGTCAGGGCCAGCTCCCTCTGGTGCCGCAGGGCCAGGCCGCTCAGCGAGAAGCGGTGGGCCCGCGCCCGGTGCTGCCGGCCGTGGTGGCCGCCGTGCCCTTCCGGGCGCTGCCCCCAGTAGGGGTGCGCCCCGGGGCCGGGGGCCGGGCGCGGGGCGTCGGCCGGCGCCTGCGCCAAGGTGGTGTCGGTGAGCGGCTCGGCGCTCACGGGCAGGGTCATTCCCAGGGCCAGGGCCAATCCTCCCAGTGCGGTGCGTGCGTTCATCGCGATCCTCCTCGGTTCGTTAGCGGGGCCCGGGGGGACCCCGATCGGTGGTTCGCCTCTGCCCCTATGGACGGTCGAGCGGCTCGGATCGTTGACAGAGGACGGAAGAAAAGTCAGGGGGAGACGGAGCCCGCGACCTGGCGGGAGACCAGCCGGGCATAGAGCCCCCGGTGGCGCAGCAGGTCGTCGTGGCGGCCCTGCTCCACCACGCGGCCCTCGTCGAGCACCACGATCTGATCGGCGGCGCGGACGGTGGACAGGCGGTGGGCGATCACGATGGTGGTGCGCGCGCGGGCCAGGCCGCCGAGGGCCTCCTGCACCACCTGCTCATTGACCGCGTCGAGGTGGGAGGTGGCCTCGTCCAGGATCAGGACCGGGGCATCGCGCAGGAAGGCCCGCGCGATGGCCACCCGCTGGCGCTGGCCGCCCGACAGCTGCAGCCCCCGCTCGCCCACCCGCGTGTCGAGCCCGTCGGGCAGCGCGCGCACCAGGGGCAGCAGCGAGGCGCGCTCGATGGCGGCCATGACCTCCGCCTCGGTGGCCTCGGGCCGTGCGATGCGCACGTTGCCGCCGAGCGTGCCGTTGAAGAGGTGGGTGTCCTGGGCCACCAGCGCGATTTCCCGCCGCAGCGCGTCCAGCCGCCAGCGGCGCAGGTCGTGGCCGCCGAGGGTGACGGCACCCGCATCCGGATCCCAGAACCGCAGCAGGAGGCTCGCGATCGTGGTCTTGCCCGCCCCCGACGGGCCGACCAGGGCCACGGTGGCGCCGGCGGGCACCGTGAAGGACACCTCCAGTAGCGCAGGGCGGAGCCGGCCCGGGTACGTGAAGGTCACCCCGTGCAGCGCGATGTCCGTCGCATCGTCGCGGCGCGGGCCGGGCACGCCCGGGCCGTCGGCGATGCGCACCGGCTCGGCGTGGACCGCGTGCACGCGCCGCGTGGCCGCGAGGGTGTCGGCGAGCTGGCGGCCCACCTGGGCGATCTCCCAGACCGGCACGAACGCGGACATCGCGAGCAAGGTCAGCAGCGGCAGCATCGCGCCCTCGAGCCGCCCCGCCGTCACGAGCCACGTGCCCACCAGGGTCACCGCGAGGCCGCCCAGCCCGGTGGCCACCTCCTGGAGCGCCGACTGCCGGGCGAGGTCGGCGAGGAACGGCATGCGGGCGCCCGCATAGGCGAGCGCCCGCTCGTCCAGGGCCGCCCCGCGCTGCGCTTCCTGCTGGAACGCCACGATCTCGGCCAGCCCCTGCACGGAGTCCACCGTGTGCGCGTTCAGCTCCCCGGAGGCCTCCCGGGCGCGCGCGCTGAGGCCGTCGATCCGCGCGCGCCCGAGCACCGGGCTCAACGCCGCGTAGGCCAGGAAAGGCAGGACCGCCAGCGCCATCGGCCAGCCGAAGGTGGCGAGGGTGGCCAGCACCACCGCGGGCACGAGCACCGCGACCAGGGCCGGCGTGATGGTGTGAGCGAAGAAGTACTCGATCAGCTCGATGTCGTGGGTGGCGACTCCCAGGAGATCGCCCGTCCGCCGCGAGACCAGGTAGGCGGGGCCGAGCTCCACCAGCCTCCGGAAGAAGCGCATGCGCATGTCGGCGAGCAGGCGGTAGGCCATGTCGTGGGCGAGCCAGGACTCGAGCCAGTGCAGCACGCCGGCGAGCGGAGCGACGATCATGAGCGCGACCAGGAGCGCCCGCGTGGGCTCGCCGCGGCTGACCGCGCGGACCACCAGCGCGCTCAGCAGGCCGACCCCGATGAGGGCGCCCACCCGCGCCACGCCGAGCCCGAAGGTGATCACGAGCCGCCCGTGGTAGCCCGAGGCCATGCCGATGAGGATGCGGCCGGTCTCCCGCCAGCCCGGCCCGGCCGGGCCCCGGCTCGCCGGGGCTTCCGCGGGGGCGGCCCCCCCGGCCTCGTCGAGCGCGGCGGCGGCCCCGTCCCCGTCGCGGGGGGCGCCGGCCTCCTCGTCGCCGAGCACGGAATCGGCGGCCCCGCCGGCCTGACCCGCCATGAGGCGCCGGTACACCCCGTCGCGGGCCATCAGCTGGGCGTGGCCGCCGCTCTCCACCACGCGGCCCTCGTCGAGCACCAGGATCCGGTCGGCTCCGATGATGCTCGAGAGCCGGTGCGCGAAGATCAGGGTGGTGCGGCCCTGCATCAGCCGATCGAGGGCCTCCTGGATCGCGGCCTCGCTCTCCGCGTCGACCGACGAGAGCGCTTCGTCCAGGATCAGGATGGGCGCGTCGCGGAGCAGCGCGCGGGCGATCGCGATCCGCTGGCGCTGACCCCCGGACAGACGCACGCCGCGCTCGCCGACCACGGTCCGGTAGCCCTGCGGCAAGGCCGCGATCACCTCGTGGATGTTGGCGCTGCGCGCGGCGGCCTCGAGCTCGGCCTGGGTGGCCTCGGGCCGCCCCATCCGAAGATTCTCCTCGACGGTCCCGTGGAAGAGATAGGTGTCCTGGCTCACCACCGCGATGAGCCGCCGCAGCTCCCCGAGCGGCCGCTCGCGCAGGTCCCGCCCGCCGATGGTGACGCGCCCCGCCTCGGGATCCGCGAAGCGGAGCAGCAGGCGCGAGATCGTCGACTTACCCGCGCCGCTCGCCCCCACCACGCCCACGCGCTCGCCCGCGGCCACCTCCAGGGTGAGGTGCTCGAGCGCGGCGCTCCGGCCGCCGGGATAGCGGAACGTCACGTTCTCGAGGGCGAGGGAGGGGTCG
>DATIFV010000057.1:0-7475 GCA_035455085.1 Candidatus Methylomirabilota bacterium
CAGCGCATCTTGCCGCCCTTCTTGAGCAGCACCGTGCCCTCGGCCTTGATGTCCTGGCCGAGGCTCTTGTTGCGCGCGACCTGGGTGAACTCGGCCCGCAGGTCCACGATCTTGCCGTAGGTGGCCTCGACCCCGTTCACCACCTCGTCCAGGCTCTGGGCGCGGGCGGGCGACGGAGCGAGAAGGATGAGCAGGCCGAGCGTCAGAAGAGCCAGGCCCCCCTCACCCTGCCCTCGAGATCGCCTCATCACCTACTTGCCCCGGTTCGCGAGGTACTCGGGGCCCACGAGGATCTCGCGCGGCTTGGCGCCCTGGCCGGGACCGATGATGCGGTCCTGCTCCATCATGTCGATGAAGCGGGCGGCCTTCGGATAGCCGAGCCCGAGCCGCCGCTGCAGGAACGAGATGGAGGCCGCGCGCTGCGCGACCACCAGGTTCACCGCGTCCCAGTAGACGTCGTCGCGGTCCTCGCCGCCGCCGCCGGCGCCCGCCTCCTCCGTCGGCAGCTCCACCGTCTCGTAGACCGCCGACCCCTGGGTACGCAGGAAGTCGCAGATCGCCTTCACTTCCTTGTCGGAGACCCAGGAGCCGTGCACGCGCATCGAGCGGCTCGCCCCCGGCGGCACGAAGATCATGTCGCCGCGGCCCAGGAGCTGCTCGGCCCCGTTGGCATCCAGGACCGTCCGGGAGTCCACCTTGGAGGCGACCTGGAAGGCGATGCGCGTCGGGAAGTTGGCCTTGATGAGCCCGGTCACCACGTCGACCGACGGCCGCTGGGTGGCCACGATCAGGTGAATGCCGACCGCGCGGGCGATCTGGGCGAGCCGGATCAGCGAGTTCTGGACCTCGCCGGCCGAGACCATCATGAGGTCGGCGAGCTCGTCGACCACCACCACCCAGTAGGGCAGCCGCTCCTCGGGTGGCGCCTCCTTGTTGTAGCCCTCGATGTTGCGCACCGCCTTGGCCTGCAGCTGCTTGTAGCGGGCGTCCATCTTGCCCACGATCCACTTCAGGCGCGCCGACGCCTCCTTGGCGTCGGTGACGACGGGCGCCAGCAGGTGCGGGATCTTCTCGTAGACCCCGAGCTCGAGGCGCTTCGGATCGATCAGCAGGAAGCGCACGTCGGCCGGGGTGGCCTTGTAGAGCAGCGAGCAGATCATGGTGTTGAGGCCGACCGACTTGCCGCTGCCGGTGGAGCCCGCGATGAGCAGGTGGGGCATCGCGGTCAGGTCCGCGATCACCGGATTGCCGGTGGTGTCCTTGCCGAGGGCCAGCGGCAGCCGACCCTTGGCCGAGACGAACTCCGGGCTCACCAGGATCTCGCGCAGGTACACGGTGGCGGTCTCCGGATTCGGCACCTCCACCGCGACGGTGCCGCGCCCGGGGATGGGCCCGACGATGCGCACCGCCGCCACCTTCATCGCCAGCGCCAGATCGTCGGCCAGGTTCACCACCTGGCTGACCTTCACCCCCGCCGCCGGCTCGAACTCGTAGGACGTGATCACCGGCCCCGGGCTGGCCTGCACGATGTGGCCGTCCACCCCGAAGTCGTGGAGCTTCCTCTTGAGCACCTGCGCGTTGCCCTCCAGCTCCTCGCGCGTGCGGGCCAGCGAGGAGGCCGGGGGGGCCGAGAGCAGGCCGACCGCGGGCAGCCTGAACGCCTCGGCGCCGCCCTTGCCGAAATCGAACGTCTCCTGCCAGGCCAGGCCCTTGTCGGCGAGCCCCGACTTCACCTTCGGCTGCTCCTTGACCACGAGCGGGGGCGGCACCGCCGGCTGGTCCGCGGCGGGCCAGCCGCCCGGCGGCACTGCCGCCACGAGCGGCAGGTCGGGCTGGGCCTGGCTTCCCCGGGCGCTCTTCCTCGCGTCGGGCCGCCGGCCGAAGCGGGCCCGCAGCGCGCGAGAGAGCACGCTGTACGGGATGCGCGTGACGAAGAGCACCCCGACCGGGACGAGCGCGAGCAGGACGATCCACGTGCCCACGGTGCCGATGGAGACCATCAGCGCTTCCGAGACCGCCCAGCCCACGACCCCACCCTTGTGCAGGCGGTACTCGGCCAGGGTGTCGGAGGTGCGGGCCAGGATGCCGGTGGCCGACACCAGCAGGATCAGCAGCCCCGCCGCCGCCTGCCAGCCGTGCGCCACCCGCGGGCGCACGAAGGCCGAGACGCCGTAGAGCGCCAGCAGGACCGGGAAGAGATAGCCGGCATAGCCGAACGCGTGAAAGGACGCCCACCCGAGCCACGCCCCGACCGGCCCCACCGGGCTCGCCTGGTCGAGCGGATGGATGGTCGGGTCGTAGGTGTAGAACGCCACGAACCCGAAGCCGGCCAGGGCCAGGGCCAGGATGCCCTTGGCCTCGCGGACCCAGCGGCCGGGCTCGGCTTTACCGGCCCGCGCGGCACGCCGCCGGGGCGGCCCGTCGTGGGCGCCCTCGCGGGGGCCGGGGCCGGCCGGGGCCTTCTCGGGCAGGACCTTCTCGATCGTCGCTTTCTCGGCCATCACACCTCCAGGATCACGGGCAGCACGACCGGCTTGCGCTGGAATCGCTGGTTGATGAAGCGCCGGGCCGCGCTGCGCACCATGGCCCCCACCAGCTCGCGATCGAACACCTCGGGCTCCTGGCGGGCGGCCAGGGCGTCGCGCACCGCGCCCTTGACCTCCTCCATCAGCGCGTCGGCCTCCTTCATGTAGACGAACCCGCGCGAGACGATCTCGGGTCCCGCCACGATCGAGCCGGTCGTGCGGTCGATGGTGAGCGCGATCACGAGCATGCCCGCCTCGGCCAGGAGCTGCCGGTCGCGGAGCACCACCCCGCCCACATCGCCCACACCCTTGCCGTCCACCAGGACCGCACCGGCGGGGTAGCCCCCCAGCACCCGCGTGCCGGAGGCGGTGACCTCCAGACCGAGGCCGTCCTCGATGAGGAAGATCCGGTCCTTGGGGATGCCCACGCTCTCGGCGAGCCGCGCGTGCTGCAGCAGGTGCCGGAACTCGCCGTGCACCGGCACGAAGTAGCGCGGGCGCGTGAGGGCCAGCATCTGCTTGAGATCCTCCTGGCTCGCGTGCCCCGAGACGTGCACGAAGGCCACGTCCTCCCAGAGCACCTCGGCGCCGCGCCGGAGCAGGGCGTTGATCACCCGCCCGATCACGCGCTCGTTGCCGGGAATCACCCGCGAGGAGAAGATCACCAGGTCGCCCGGCCCCGCCTGCACGTACTTGTGCTCACCCGCCGCGATCAGCGCGAGCGCCGAGTTGGGCTCGCCCTGGCTGCCGGTGGAGAGGATCACCTGGCGCTGGGCCGGCAGCTCCGCCAGGTCCTCGAGCGGCACGATCAGCCCGTCCGGCACCGCGAGGTAGCCGAGCTCCTGGGCCACCGTCACGTTGGTGAGCATGCTCTTGCCGAGCAGCGCGACGTGGCGACGGCATCCCGCCGCGAGCTCGAGCACCTGCTGGATGCGGTGGATGTGCGAGGCGAAGGTGGCCACGATGATGCGGCCGGGGGCCTCCGCGAAGCGGCCCGCGAGCGCGGCGCCCACCTCGGTCTCCGAGCCGGTGCGTCCCGGCCGGCCCACGTTGGTCGAGTCCGAGCAGAGCACGAGCACGCCCCGCTCGCCCAGCGCCGCGAAGCGCGAGTAGTCGGGCTGCTGGCGATCGACCGGGTGCGGATCGAGCTTGAAGTCGCCGGTGTGGACCACGGTGCCGAGCGGCGTCTCGATGGCGAGGCCGATGCCGTCGGCGATCGAGTGGGTCACCCGGATCGGCTCCACCGTGAAGCCGCCGATCGCGATCCGGTCGCCGGGGGCGTACGCGCGCAGGTCCGCCTGCTCGAGGACGCCGTGCTCGGCCAGCCGGTTCCGGGCCACCGCGAGGGTGAGCGGCGTGCCGTGGACCGGCACCGGGAACTCCCGGAGCAGGTAGGAGAGCGCCCCGACGTGGTCCTCGTGCCCGTGGGTGAGCACGACGCCGCGGAAGGCATCGCGCCGCTCGCGCAGGTACGTGAAGTCGGGGATCGCGAAGTCCACCCCGGGCATCTCGTCGTCCGGGAAGAGCAGCCCGCAGTCCACCGCGAGGATGTCGGGACCGTGCTCGACCAGCATCATGTTGAGCCCGATCTCGCCGAGGCCGCCCAGCGGGATGAGCCGGACCGCGGGCTCGCCGGCCACGTCGATCGGAACCGGGTCTGGTCTGTAAGTGGCGTTCATTGCGGCCTTTTCATCCTACCACTGGGCCCTAGCCGGGCCCAAGGAACGGCCTAGGCCGCCAGGACGGCGAGATGGGCGAACTCGGCCAGCGTGAGCGTCTCGGCGCGGCGGCCGGGGTCCAGGCCGGCGGCCTCCACGAGCCGGCGTGCGCCCTCGGTGCCCACGCCGAGGCCGGCGGCCAGGGCGTTCGCCAAGCTCTTGCGCCGCTGGCTGAAGGCGGCGCGCACCACCGCCGCGAACCGGGCGGGATCGGCCACCGTCACCGGCGGCACCCGGTGGGTACGCAGGTGCAGCACCGCCGACTCCACCCGCGGAGGCGGGCTGAACGCGCCGGGCGGCACCGAGAAGGCGAGGCGCACCGCGCAGCGGACCTGGGTCAGCACCGAGAGCGCCCCGTAGTCCCGACCACCCGGCCCGGCGGCCACCCGCACCGCCACCTCCTTCTGGAGCATGAGCGCCATCTCGTCGATGGGCGGGGCCGCCTCGACCAGCGCGGCCAGGATGGGCTTGCCCACGCTGTACGGCAGGTTGCCGACCACGAGCACGCGGCCAGCCGGATCGGGCACGAGCGCGGGCAGCGTCCGGTAGTCGAACCGGCGCGCGTCGGCCTGGCGCACCTCCACGTGGGCCGCGCCGGCGAGGCGCTCGCGCAGGCGCGCGGCCAGATCCGCGTCGATCTCGAGGGCGAGCAGCCGCCCGGCCCGGGCGGCCAGGGTCTCGGTGAGGGCGCCGCGTCCCGGTCCGATCTCGATCACCAGATCGAGCGGGCCCGGGGCCACCAGCTCCACGATGCGGTCCACCGCGGAGCGGTCGCGCAGGAAGTGCTGCCCGAGGGCGCGGGTGCGGCCGCGCGTGGACGGCCGGTGGACCGACGCCCGCGGGGCGGCGGCCCGCGCGTTCCGGCGCGGGCTCACCGGCGCGCCTGGAACAGCCGCAGGTCCTCGAGGAGCGCGCGGTACACCTCGCGCACGCGCGCCTCGGTCGCCGCGCACGGGCCCGAGTTGTCGATGACGTAGTCGCCCGCACGGGCCTTGACCTCGAGCGGCATCTGGCTCGAGGTGCGGGCGCGCGCGGCCTCCGCGGTCGAGCCGTCGCGCGCCATCAGCCGCCGGAGCTGGGTGTCGGGGTCCGTGGTCACCACCACCACCTTGTCCATCTTCTGGTGGCCGCCCGACTCCACCAGCAGGGCCGCGTCCCAGATCAGGATGCCGTCGAATCCCTGCCGCTCGAGATCCGCCATCATCTGCTCGAAGCGCGCGCGGATCGCGGGATGGGTGATGGCCTCGAGCCGCTTCCGCCTCGCCGGATCGGGGAAGACGATCTCGGCCAGGCGCGCGCGATCCAGCCGACCGTCCGGTTGCAGCACCTCCCGGCCGAACTCGGCCACGATCTCCGCGTGGGCCGGCGTGCCCGGCTCCACCACCTCCCGCGCCAGCGCGTCGGCGTCCACCACCCGCACCCGCGGGCCCGCCAGCATCGCGGTGACCGTGCTCTTGCCGGTGGCGATCCCGCCGGTGAGGCCGACCAGGAGGAACCGCCTCACACCGCGGCCCAGTCCGCCCCGGTCTTCACGTCCACCTTGAGCGGCACGTCGAGCGAGAGCGCCGACTCCATCACCTCGGTGGCCAGCGTCTGGAGGCGCTCCACCTCGCCGGGGGGCGCCTCGAACAGGAGCTCGTCGTGCACCTGCAGCAGCATGCGGCTCTGCAGGCGGTGCGCGTCCAGCTCCCGCGCCATGCGGACCATCGCGATCTTGATCAGGTCGGCGGCGGTCCCCTGGATGGGCGCGTTGGTGGCCATGCGCTCGGCGAAGCCCCGGAGGTTCGGGTTGCCGCTGCGCAGCTCGGGCAGGTAGCGCCGCCGCCCGAGCAGGGTGGTGACGAAGCCGCGCCCGCGTCCCTCCGCGACGGTGCGCGCCAGGTAGTCCTTCACCTTGGGATGCCGGGCGAAGAACCGGTCGAGGAACTCCTGCGCCTGCTTGGGGCTGATGTCGAGCCCGCGCGAGAGCCCGAAGGCGGTGACCCCGTAGATCACCGAGAAGTTCGTGGTCTTGGCGATGTCGCGCTGCTCGGGGGTCACCGCGTCGAGCGCGACGCCGAAGACCTCGGAGGCGGTGCGGGCGTGGATGTCCTCGCCGCGGCGGAAGGCCTCGACCAGGCTCTCCTCGCCCGAGACGTGGGCGAGAATGCGCAGCTCGATCTGCGAGTAGTCCGCGGCCACGAAGCGCCAGCCGGCCTCGGGCACGAAGGCGGCGCGGATCCGGCGGCCCAGCTCGGTGCGCACCGGGATGTTCTGCACGTTCGGGGCCGAGCTGCTGAGGCGCCCGGTCGCGGCCACGAGCTGGTTGAACGAGGTGTGGATGCGCCCGGTGGCCGCGTTCACCAGGGTCGGCAGCGCGTCCGCGTAGGTGGACTTGAGCTTGGCGAGGGTGCGGTGCTCGACGATGCGCGCGGGCAGCTCGTGGCCGATCGCGAGTTGCTCGAGCACGTCCGCGTCGGTCGAGTAGCCGGTCTTGGTGCGCTTCACCGGCGGCAGCTTAAGCTTCTCGAACAGGATGTGGGCGAGCTGCTTGGGCGAGCCGATGTTGAACTCCTCGCCGGCGAGGCGGTAGATGTCCCGGGTCGTCTGCTCGAGGTGCACCTCGAGCTCGCGCGAGAACTCGGCGAGGCGGACCGGGTCCACCCGGATCCCGTGCCGCTCCATGCGGGCCAGCACCCCGATCAGGGGCTGCTCGACGTCCCGGTAGAGGTCGTGCAGGCCCACCTCCCGCAGCGCGCCCTGCTCCATCGCCCACAGGTCCCAGATCCAGCGGGCCCGCGTGCCGGGCCGCGCGACGCCGGGCCCCTGGCCCAGCAGCTCGGCGCAGACCTCCTCCAGCTTGTAGTTGGTGCGCGCCGGGTTCAGCAGGTAGGCGGCCACCGCGGTGTCCTCCGCGGGCGGCGGCGCGCCGCCGCGGGCCAGCCACCACTCGACCAGCGCCTTGACGTCGTGGCCGATCAGGGTCCGGTCGCCCAGGCCGGCCAGCAGCGCAGCAGCCCGGGCGTCCACGGACAGGTGGAGCGCGGGGGCGCTGGGGCTGCCCGCCACTGGGGGAGTGCGGGGGCCACTTCCGGGCCCCCGCATCGGAGAGACGGACAATTCTCTGGCCCCACGCGAGGCGGGGCATGGTGCGGGGGCCATCCGGTTGTCCGCAGCCGGGGGGAGTGCGGGGGCCATCCGGTTGTCCGCAGACTGGGGGAGTGCGGGGGCCATCCGGTTGTCCGCAGACTGG
>DATIFV010000058.1:0-17423 GCA_035455085.1 Candidatus Methylomirabilota bacterium
GTGATCGGGTACGCGCCGAACACCACCGGCACCTTGGTGCGCTCCGCGGCCGCGAGCAGCCCCCAGGCCAGGGCGCGGTTGCCGGTCATGCTCCGGTAGACCCCGGGCGCCATCTCGGCCGGCTCGACGCCGTAGTGCTCCGCGAACATCTCGGCGGTCTCGCCGAAGGCGTGCCCCGCCTTCAGCACGCGGGTGTTGGCCTCGACGAACTCCGGGCGCTTGGCGAACCGCTTCCGGATCGCGTCCAGGGTGGGCTCGAGCGGCCGCGTGTACACCCACGAGACCAGGCCCAGCGCGAAGAAGTTCTTGCAGCGGTCCTTCTCCTTGGCGTTCAGGGGCAGATCCTCGAGCGCCTTCTTGGTCAGCCCGGTGATGTCGACCTGGTGCAGGCGGTACTTCTCGCCCAGCGCCGGATCCTCGAGCGGGTTCTTGGTGTAGCCCGCCTTGTCGAGGTTCCGCTGGTCGAACGCAGCCGGGTTCACGATCAGGATCCCGCCCGGCTTCAGATCCCGCAGGTGGACCTTGAGGGCGGCCGGGTTCATCGCCACGAGGGCGTCGAGCTGGTCCCCCGGGGTGTAGACGCGCTGGCTGCCGAACTGCAGCTGGAAGCTCGACACTCCGAACAGGGTGCCGGCGGGGGCGCGGATCTCGGCCGGGAAGTTCGGCAGGGTGGAGATGTCGTTGCCGGCCCAGGCGGCCTCGGTGGTGAACTGCTCCCCCGTCACCTGCATGCCGTCGCCGGAGTCTCCCGCGAAGCGGATCACGGCGCGCGTGAGGGTGCGGCGGGGCTTCTGCGATACCCGGGTGGTGGTGACGCTCTCACTCATCGGTCGATGTCCTTTCCGTCCCGGGGGCGAGCCCCCAACAGCGAATTGCAGGCGGAGTGGCTCTGATCGCCGTAGTCTCTTGGAATCGCGATCAGAGGCGTGACGCTCCAAGGGTCATGCTACCCAAACCCCTGAATAGAAGCAAGGTTGACTTCGGTCGGACCGCCAGACCAGTGAGGCCCCTCGCTACAGCTCGAGCAGCTCCATCTTGGGCGACCGGGTGAGGTTGCGAGAGCCCGACGGCTCGACCAGGACCATGTCCTCGATGCGCACCGCCCCCCGGCCCGGATAGTACAGCCCCGGCTCCACCGTCACGACCTGGCCGGTCTTGAGCTCGTAGTCCAGGCGGCTGATCCGCGGCAGCTCGTGGATGTCCAGGCCGACCCCGTGCCCGGTCCCGTGGAAGAACCCCTGGTTGCGGCCGTTGACCACGCCGGTCGGGTAGCCCCGGCTCTCGAGCGTCCGGTTCACCTCGGCGTGGATGGCCGCGCCCGAGGCGCCGTCCCGGATCAGCTCGATCCCCCGCAGCTGGCTGGCCAGCACCGCGTCGTAGAGCCGCCGCAGCTCGTCAGAAGCCCGGCCCTTCACCACGGTGCGGGTCATGTCCGCGTAGTAGCGGCTCCGGGACGACCGGGGAAAGATGTCGAAGATGATGCCCTGATTGGGCCGGATGGCCCCGGTCCCCTGGTTGTGCGGATCCACCCCGTGCTCGCCGCACGCGATGATGGTGTGCTCGGCGATGCAGTCGTTCTCCATCAGGGAGACGTTGACCGTCTTCTTGAGGTCCTCCGAGGTGAGCGGCCGCCCGCGGTAGAGCACCTCGTCGCCCCGGACGACGCTCTCGCGCAGCACCGCGAGCGCGGCCTCGAGCGCGGTCTCGGTGTGGCGCTGCGTCTCCTCGATCGCCGCGACCTCCTCCGGGGTCTTCACCACGCGCTCGGGCAGGAACGGGCTCGGCCGGGGGGTCACGGTGATCCCCCGCTCGCGCAGCCGGTCGGCCAGCTCCAGTGGGAAGTCGCCCGGCACCTCGACCGTCCTCGCGCCGTAGTCCTCCAGCAGCAGGCTCACCGTATCGGTGAGCTTGGGCTGGGGCCACCGCTGCCGGGCCTTCGCCTCCCACTCGGACAGCGAGAGCACCTCGTCCACGCGCGCCTGGGCCCGGGCCCGGTCCACCTCGAGGTCGGACATGAGCAGCACCTTGCGCCCGTCCACCTGGAGGAAGACGAACGGGTCGGGGGCCAGGAAGCGGCAGGCGTAGTAGAGGTTCGAGTCGGCCTCGCTGGCCGCGATGATCAGGGACCCGGAGGAATCGCTCATGCCCACGGCTCCTTTCCCGCCTTACGGTATCACGACGCCCCGTCCAGCGGCTTCTGGAGCTGCTCGATGAAGCGGGCCACCACCGGGGTGAGCCGCCGACCGCGCCGGTGGATGATCCCGACCGGCCGCACCAGGCCGGGCATGGCGAGCGGCACCACCGCCAGGGTGCGCATGCCGGACTCGTTGAGCACGGTGGGGCGCGGCAGGATGCTGATCCCCGCGTTGATCCCGATCGCCTGCTTGATGGTCTCCACGTTGTCGAACTCCATGACCACCTCGACCTCGACGTCGTGCTGCCGGAGGGCGCGGTCGATGGCACGGCGCACCGCGAGGTCGCGGTCGAAGGCCACGAACTTCTCCCCCTGCAGGTCGCCGGGGGCCACCGAGCGCCGGCGGGCCAGCCGGTGGGCGGGGTGCGCGACCAGCACCATGGGCTCGTCCCGCAGGGGCAGGACGCTCAGCGCGCGGCTGGCCGCGGGGTAGGACAGGATGCCGAGATCGGCCTCGTCGTTGAGCACGGCCTCGACCACCTTGTGCGGATGCAGGCACTCGAGCAGCACCCGCGCCTGCGGGTACTCGGCCATGAAGGGCTGCATGTGCCGGCTCATGTCGTGCAGGCCCACCGAGTAGATCGCGGCCACCCGCACCGTGCCCTCGACCCGCTCCCGGGCGGCGGCCAGGTCGGCGCGCGCCTTCTCGAAGCCCTGCAGCAGGGCGCGGCAGGCCTCGTAGAAGGCCTGGCCCTGCTCGGTGGGCAGGAGCGGGCGCCGGGAGCGGTCGAGCAGGGCCGCGTCCAGCTCGGCCTCGAGCTGCTGGATGGCCTGGCTGGCCGCCGACTGGGAGACCGCGTTGGCGGCCGCCCCGCGCGAGAAGCTCCGCAGTCGGACGACGTCGCAGTAGAGCTTGAGCGTGTCGAGGTTCACCCGCTGAATCTATCACTATTAGCAACTCTAATGCTGTGTTTTTTTATTTCGTGCTTGGCTAATGGTCGGGATCCGTGTACTGTCTCGGGAACAGCGTGGCCGCGGCGCAGTCTCACCGCCAAGGAGCCCCGACGACGACGCGGGGCGGAGAGAAGGATGGACCAGCACGCGAGGACGACGGCGGACCCGGGGCTCCCCCCCGCGCAGGGCCTCTACGACCCAGCCCACGAGCACGACGCCTGCGGGGTGGGCTTCGTGGTGGACATCAAGGGGCGCAAGTCCCACGCGATCGTCACCCAGGCCCTCACGGTGCTGAAGAACCTCCTGCACCGCGGCGCGTGCGGCTGCGAGGTGAACACCGGCGACGGGGCGGGCATCCTCGTCCAGATGCCGCACCGCTTCCTCGAGCGGGAGTGCGGCAAGCTCGGCATCGCCCTGCCCGCCCCCGGCCACTACGGAGCCGGGCTCGTCTTCCTCCCCCACGACGCGGCCGACCGCGCGGCGTGCCGCACGATGCTGGAGCGCATCGCCGCCGAGGAGGGGCAGGTGGTGCTCGGCTGGCGCCCGGTGGCCACCGACTCCTCCGCGGTCGGCCCCACCGCCCGCTCGGTCGAGCCGGTGTTCGAGCAGATCTTCATCGCGCGGGGGCCCGCGGTCCCGGACCGCGCCGCCTTCGAGCGCAAGCTCTACGTCATCCGCAAGCGGGCCGAGCACGCGGTGCGCGCGAGCACGCTCGCGGAGCAGAAGTACTTCTACCTGCCGAGCCTCTCCGCCAACACCCTCGTCTACAAGGGCATGCTGTCGGCGGACCAGATCGAGGGCATGTTCCCCGACGTGACCGACCCCCTGGTGGAGTCGGCGCTGGCCCTGGTGCACCAGCGCTTCTCGACCAACACCTTCCCGTCGTGGCCGCTGGCCCACCCCTACCGCTTCATCGCGCACAACGGCGAGATCAACACCCTGCGCGGGAACATCAACTGGATGCGGGCGCGGGAGTCCCTGTGCCACTCGGCACTGCTCGGCGAGGACCTCAAGAAGATCGTGCCGATCGTGGTCGAGGGCGGCAGCGACTCGGCGGTCTTCGACAACGTGCTCGAGTTCCTGGTGATGGCGGGGCGGCCGCTCCCCCTGGCCGTCCTCATGATGATCCCGGAGGCCTGGAGCGGGCACGAGTCGATGAGCGAGGAGCGGAAGGCCTTCTACGAGTACCACGGCTGTCTCATGGAGCCGTGGGACGGGCCCGCCTCCATCGCCTTCACCGACGGCACCGTGATCGGGGCCGTGCTCGACCGCAACGGCCTGCGCCCGTCCCGCTACTACGTCACCAAGGACGACATGGTGGTGATGGCCTCCGAGGTCGGCGTGCTCGACATCCCGCCCGATCGGGTGCTCCTGAAGGAGCGCCTGCACCCCGGCCGGATCTTCCTGGTGGACACCGTCCAGGGCCGGATCATCGACGACGCCGAGCTCAAGAGCACCTACGCCTCCCAGTATCCCTACGGGGAGTGGCTCCGGGCCTATCTCACCCCTATCGAGGACCTGCCCGAGCCGCCCCACGTCCCGGAGCCGGACCACGACACGGTGCTCGAGCGGCAGCAGGTCTTCGGCTACACCCACGAGGACCTGCGGCTGCTGCTCGGGCCCATGGCCACCGCGGGCGAGGAGCCGGTGGGCTCCATGGGGACCGACACCTCCCTGGCCGTGCTCTCCGAGCGACCCCGCCTGCTCTACGACTACTTCAAGCAGCTCTTCGCCCAGGTGACGAACCCTCCGCTCGACGGCATCCGCGAGGAGCTGGTCACCCAGATCGCGACCAGCATCGGCCCCGAGGGCAACCTGCTCGAGCCGGTGCCCGAGGCCTGCCGGCAGATCAAGCTCAAGACCCCGATCCTGAACAACGAGGAGCTGGCGCGCATCCGCCACGTGGACCTGCCCGGCTTCAAGGGCGCCACCGTGTCCATGCTCTTCCCCGCCGCCGAAGGCGGCGCCGGGCTCGAGCGGGCGATGGACGAGCTGTGCCGGAAGGTGAGCCGCGCGGTGGCGGAGGGCTGCACGTTCCTGATCCTCTCCGACCGCGGGGTCGACGCGACCCACGCGCCGATCCCGTCGCTGCTCGCCACCGCCGGGGTCCATCACCACCTGATCCGGGAGGGCACACGCTGCAAGGTCGGCTTCATCATCGAGACCGGCGAGGCCCGGGAGGTGCATCACATGGCCCTCCTGCTCGGGTACGGGGCGGGCGCGATCAACCCCTACCTGGCCTTCGAGAGCCTCGACGACATGATCCGGCAGGGCCTCCTGCCCGGGCTCGACCACAAGAGCGCGGTCAAGAACTACATCAAGGCGCTGAACAAAGGGGTGCTGAAGGTGATCTCGAAGATGGGGATCTCCACCATCCACTCCTACCGCGGAGCCCAGATCTTCGAGGCGATCGGTCTCGGCAAGGAGCTCGTCGACCGCTACTTCACCTGGACCGCCTCCCGCATCAGCGGGGCCGATCTCGAGGTGGTGGCCCGGGAGTCGCTCGCCCGGCACCACCGCGCGTATCCAGCGCGGCCGGTCGGGCCCCGCGAGCTGGACTGGGGCGGCGAGTACCAGTGGCGGCGCGACGGGGAGTACCACCTGTTCAACCCGGACACCGTCTTCCGGCTGCAGCACGCGACCCGGAGCGGCCAGTACCGGATCTTCAAGGAGTACACCGCCCTCGTCGACGATCAGAGCCGCACCCGCGCGACCCTGCGCGGCCTGTTCGCCCTGCGGGAGGCGCCGGCGCCCCTGCCGCTGGACGAGGTGGAGCCGGTGGAGGCGATCCTCAAGCGGTTCGCCACCGGCGCGATGTCCTACGGCTCGATCAGTCTCGAGGCGCACCAGACCCTGGCGATCGCCATGAACCGGCTCGGCGGCAAGTCCAACACCGGCGAAGGGGGCGAGGATCCCGACCGCTACCGCCGGGATCCCAGCGGCGACTGGCGGCGCAGCGCGATCAAGCAGATCGCCTCCGGCCGCTTCGGGGTGACCAGCGAGTACCTGGTGAACGCCGAGGATCTGCAGATCAAGATGGCCCAGGGCGCCAAGCCGGGCGAGGGCGGCCAGCTGCCCGGGCACAAGGTCTACCCGTGGATCGCCAAGACGCGGCACTCGACGCCGGGCGTGGGGCTCATCTCCCCGCCCCCGCACCATGACATCTACTCGATCGAGGATCTGGCCCAGCTCATCCACGACCTGAAGAACAGCAATCCGAAGGCCCGCATCAGCGTCAAGCTCGTCTCCGAGGTGGGGGTGGGGACGGTGGCGGCCGGGGTGGCCAAGGCCCACGCGGACGTGGTGCTCATCTCGGGGCACGACGGCGGCACCGGCGCGGCCCCGCTCACCTCGATCAAGCACGGCGGCACCCCGTGGGAGCTGGGGCTCGCGGAGACGCAGCAGGTGCTGGTGATGAACAAGCTGCGGGACCGCATCATCGTCCAGGCGGACGGGCAGATGAAGACCGGCCGCGACGTGGTGATCGCCGCCCTCATGGGCGCCGAGGAGTTCGGGTTCTCCACCGCCCCCCTGGTGGTCATGGGCTGCATCATGATGCGGGTCTGCCACCTCAACACCTGCCCGGTCGGCATCGCCACCCAGGACCCGCGCCTGCGGGCCAAGTTCACCGGGCGGCCCGAGTTCGTCGAGAACTTCTTCCGCTACATCGCCGAGGAGGTGCGGGAGTACATGGCGCGCCTCGGCTTCCGCACCATGGACGAGATGATCGGCCGGGTCGACCGGATCGACGTCGCCCCCGCGGTCGACCACTGGAAGGCGCGCGGCCTCGACTTCTCGGCCATCCTGCACCGGCCGCCGGTCGGCCCCGAGGTCGCGATCCGCAAGGTGGTCGAGCAGGACCACGGCCTCGACCGCTCGCTCGACATGACCACGCTCCTGCCGATGTGCCGGGCCGCGATCGAGCGCCGGGAGCCGGTGGACATCCGGCTGCCGATCCGCAACGTCAACCGCACGGTGGGCACGATCCTGGGCTCCGAGATCACCGCCCGCCACGGCGGCGAGGGGCTGCCCGACGACACCATCCGCATCCACTTCTCCGGATCGGCCGGGCAGAGCTTCGGCGCCTTCCTGCCCCGGGGGGTGAGCCTCACCCTGGAGGGCGATGCCAACGACTACATCGGCAAGGGGCTCTCGGGCGGCAAGCTCATCGTCTACCCGCCCCGCGAGGCCACCTTCGTGGCCGAGGACAACATCCTGGTCGGCAACGTGGTGCTCTACGGCGCGACCTCCGGCGAGGCCTATTTCCGCGGGATGGCGGGCGAGCGGTTCGCGGTCCGCAACAGCGGGGCCCTCACGGTGGTGGAGGGCGTGGGCGACCACGGCTGCGAGTACATGACGGGCGGGCGCGTGGTGGTCATCGGCAAGACGGGCCGGAACTTCGCGGCCGGCATGTCGGGAGGCCTGGCCTTCGTGCTCGACGAGACCGGCGACTTCAAGATCCGCTGCAACCTCGGCATGGTGGATCTCGAGCCGCTCGTCGACACCGACGACGTCGAGCTCGTCAAGGATCTCCTGTCGCGGCACATCCGCTTCACCCAGAGCCCGGTGGCGGCCCGCCTGCTCGTGGACTGGGAGCGCAGCCAGGCGAAGTTCGTCAAGGTGATCCCGCAGGACTACAAGCGGGTGATGGCCGCGATCAAGAAGGCCCAGGAGACCGGCATGTCGGTGGACGACGCGGTCATGGCCAGCGCCCACAACTAGCCCCCCCATGGGCAAGGTCACCGGGTTCATCGAGTGGAAGCGGGACAAGCAGCCGTACCGGCCCGTCGAGGAGCGGGTCCGCGACTGGAAGCAGGTCATGCTGCCGTGGCCGGGAGACGTCCTGCGCAAGCAGGCCGCGCGCTGCATGGACTGCGGCATCCCCTTCTGCCACCAGGGCTGTCCCCTCGGCAACCTCATCCCCGACTGGAACGACCTGGTCTACCGCGACAGGTGGCGCGAGGCGATCGATCGGCTGCACGCCACCAACAACTTCCCGGAGTTCACCGGCACGCTCTGCCCCGCCCCCTGCGAGGGCTCCTGCGTGCTCGGCATCAACGACGACCCGGTCACGATCAAGGCGGTGGAGCTCGCGATCATCGACCGGGCCTTCGCGGAGGGCTGGATCGCCCCGGAGCCGGCCGCGGGGCGCACCGGCAAGACGGTCGCGGTGGTGGGCTCCGGCCCCGCCGGCCTCGCGGCCGCCCAGCAGCTCGCCCGCGCCGGCCACCAGGTCACCGTCTTCGAGCGCGCCGACCGGATCGGCGGCCTGCTCCGCTACGGCATCCCGGAGTTCAAGATGGAGAAGCGGGTGCTCGATCGCCGGCTGGCCCAGATGGAGGCGGAGGGGGTCCGGTTCGTGGTCAACGCCCACGTCGGCGTGACTCACCCGGCGGCGGCGCTGCGCCGTGACTTCGACGCCCTGCTGCTGTGCGGCGGCGCCTGCGCACCCCGCGACCTGCCCATTCCCGGCCGCGAGCTGGGCGGCGTGCACTTCGCGATGGACTACCTGACCCTGCAGAACCGCCGCTGCGCGGGGGACGCGGTGCCCGACGCGGGGTTCATCAGCGCCCAGGGCAAGCGGGTGGTGATCATCGGCGGCGGCGACACCGGAGCCGACTGCCTGGGGACCGCGCACCGGCAGGGCGCGCTCGAGATCCACCAGCTCGAGATCCTGCCCCAGCCGCCCGAGACGCGGGACCCCGACAACCCGTGGCCGCAGTGGCCCAACGTCTACCGCGTCTCCTCGGCCCACGCCGAGGGCGGCGAGCGGCTCTACTCGGTCTCGACCGTGCGCTTCATCGGCGACGAGCGCGGGCAGGTGAAGGCGCTCGAGGTGGTGCGCGTGGAGCCGGTGCGCGAGGGGGGGCGGGTCGTGTTCCGGGAGATCCAGGGCTCGGGCTTCGTGCTGCCCTGCGAGCTCGTGCTGCTGGCGATGGGCTTCGTGGGACCGGAGCGCCCCGGCCTCCTCGAGCAGCTCGGGGTGGCCCTCACCGAGCGGGGAACCGTCAAGCGCGACGCGAGCTGGATGACCAGCGTGCCCGGCGTGTTCACCGCGGGAGACATGCAGCGGGGGCAATCCCTGATCGTGTGGGCCATCGCGGAGGGCCGCAGCGCCGCCCGGGGCGTGGACCGCTACCTGATGGGCGCCTCGGACCTCCCGGCCCCCCTGCCCTGAGCGCTTACTTCCAGCGCTCGAAATCCCATAGGGCCTCGGTTCGGGCCACCGCCGCCCCGAGCTGGACGAGCTCGGCCTGCAGGCGCTCCGGGGTCAGGCCGTGATTGGGCACCGGTCGGTTGAGGAAGAACCAGCGGCGGCCCTCGTTGTAGGAGAAGTGGGTGGGGCCGATGATGTCGTTCTGGGCCAGCATGTCGAGGACCGCGTTGCCGCTGATGGTGCGGCCCGGTGGTACCTTCTTGAGCCAGGCCACCAGCCACACCAGCGTGCTGTCCTTGGACAGGGTCACCCGGGTCGTGACCGCGAGACCGCCCGGTGGGCGCAGGGTGATCTCGAGCTCCGGCCCCGCCTCGTTGCGCACCTCGCGGGGCTGGTAGCCGAGGGTCGTGAGCAGACTGCGGAGGCCGTCGTGGTCCAGCGGGGGCGCCCCGCGCTCGGGCTGCGCCTCCGCGGGGAGCGCCAGGACGGCGAGGGCGAGCAGAGCCGCGGTGAGCGCGCGGGCCATCGGCGGCGCCGCCAGGGAGACCATCATCGATGAGCCTCACGCGATCCGACCGGGAGCGCCTGATCCGGCAGTACGCCGACGGACCGGCCCGCCTCGAGAGCGCGCTGGCCCGGGTTCCCACCGAGGCCCGCAAGTGGCGGCCGGCGCCCGGGGAGTGGTCGGCCCACGAGGTCGTGTGCCACTGCGCGGACTCCGAGACCAACGGGGCCGCCCGCATCCGGTACGTCGTCTGCGAGCGCGACCCGCTCGTGCTGGGCTACGACGAGGGGGCCTGGGCGGTCGCGCTCGACTATCACGGGCACCCGATCGAGACCGCGCTCGCCGCCGTCCGCGCGGTGCGTGCCAACACCGCGGCGCTCCTGCGGCGGCTGCCCGAGGAGGCCTGGAGGCGCGAGGGTCGCCACACCGAGTCGGGCCGGTACCGCGCCCTGGACTGGCTGGCCGTCTACGCCGAGCACCTGGAGATCCACGCCAGGCAGATCGAGGCCAACCTGGCCGCCTGGGAGGCCGCCGGCCGCCCCGCCTCGGGATTCCCTAGCTGAGCGGCCGTACGATGGCGTCCCAGTGGGAGAAATCCTCCTTGAGGAGGAGGACACGCTCGCCGCTGCCCTCGAGATAGTCCAGGCTGCCGCTCCAGATGTACATGCCGAAGCGAGCGCGGCCGCCCTCGAGCGTGACCTTGCCCCAGCGGGTGATGCCGTTCCACGAGCCCACGAGGGTCCCGTCGGGATTGATGGTCAGGTAGAAGAGCTCGTAGGGCCCGCCCCGGAAGGTGATCTGCCCCCGCCAGCGCCCCGCGAGCAGGTTGATGTCGGTGACCGCGCGCGCCGGGGGCAGCGAGGCGCACCCCGACGGGGCGAGCACCGCCACCAGCAGCAGCGCCGCGCCGAGCCCGCGGCCGATCACGACGGCGCAGCGACGCCGCCGGCTCACCGCAGCGGGCTCTGCCAGAGCACGTGCCCCACGAAGAAGGGCCCCAGGCTCTGTAGATACTGCGAGGTCTGCGCGGTCCGGCGCATGGCCTGCACCAGGTGCGACAGCGGGTGCAGATCGCGCCCGATGAGCCCGATCACGAAGTCGTTGTCGTGGGTGTCGAGCCCGTGGCAGGCGAGGCGGATGTCGTGCGCCAGATCCGCGTCGCCGTAGCCGCGCCCCAGGGTGCCGTGCTCGCGCAGGATCGTGCCCTGCTCCTGCGGGGACAGGCGGGCGAAGGCCCCGGTGCGCCGCAGCGGGTACCAGATGCCCCAGGGCCAGGCCGGGTTCAGCACGGTCCGCCGGGGCCGCGCGAGCAGCCAGTCCTCCAGGTCCGGCTCGAACCCGGAAGCGTAGGTGCGGCCGAGCATGGTCAGCTCGGGACGGTGCCGGAGCGCGGTGAAGGGCTCGCCGCCGACCAGCTCGCGCAGCCCGGTCGTGAAGAAGGCCGGGTTCTCGTGCCAGGCGAGCAGCGCCACCCCGGCGGGATCGTTGACGTCGCGGTAGAGCACGGCCTCGATGCGGCTGCGCTCGACCGCGGTGGCCAGGGGCTTGTCGTCGGGGCAGCCCGTCCAGACGAGCAGCTGCATGAACAGCCGGCGGCCGGAGACCTGCTGGTTGGCCCCCTTCTCCTGCACGTCCACCGCGGCGCCTTCCATCGTCCTACCCTCCCCGGGTGTGCATCTCCAGGTGTGGATCGCGCTTGAGCTCCCCGATCTGCACGAGCGGCCGGCGGTCGGGCAGGGCCAGCCGCTCCTCCGCGCCGCGGTCCCGGCGGCCCCGCCACGTGGAGCGGATGAGCTCGGCCAGCTCCTCGCGCCCGGCCCCGCCCCGGAGGGGTCCCCGCAGGTCGGTCCCTCGGGTGGCGTACAGGCACAGGTACCAGAGCCCGTCGGCGGTGAGGCGGCTGCGGTCGCACTTGCGGCAGAAGGGCTCGGTGGTGGAGGAGATGATGCCGAAGACGCGGCCGTCGGGGAGCCGGAACCGGTCGGCGGGGGCCGAGGTCTCCTCGACGACCGGCTCGATCCGCCCGTAGCGCGCGGTCAGCCGAGCCAGCATCTCGCTGCGCGGCACCACCCGGTCCATGCTCCAGTTGGTGGCCCCGCCCACGTCCATGTACTCGATGAAGCGCACCTCCGCGGATACGGTCGCCGCGTACTCGATCAGCTCGACCAGCTCGTCGTCGTTGACGCCCCTCATGACGACGGTGTCGAGCTTGAGGCCCGGCCAGCCCGCGCGCGTCACCGCCGCGACACCCTCGAGCACCCGGGCGTGGGTGTCGCGCCGGGTCAGGGCCCGGAAGCGGTCCTCGCGCAGCGTATCGAGGCTGACCGTCACGCGGTGCAGACCCGCGGCGCGGAGCGCGGGGGCCTGCTCGGCCAGCAGCACGCCGTTGGTGGTGATGGCGAGGTCCCGGATGCGCGGGTTGGCCGCGAGCAGTCGAACGAGCCGGTCCAGGTCGCGCCGCAGCAGGGGCTCCCCGCCGGTGAGGCGCACCTTGTCCACGCCCAGGTCGGCGAAGACGTCCACGAGCCGATCCATCTCCTCGAAGGCCAGCATGTCGTCCCGGGGAAGCCACAGGTAATCTTCCTCGGGCATGCAGTACTGGCAGCGGAGGTTGCAGCGGTCGGTGACCGACAGCCGCAGGTTGCGCAGCGCGCGATCGAGCGAGTCGCGGATCACGGCAGCTCCACGTAGACGTCCCCGTTCACGATCGTGGCGGGAAAGCAGCCGATCTTGACCGCGGGGTTGTTGGCGTTGGCGCCGGTCGTCACGTCCCACCGCCAGCCGTGCCACGGGCAGATCGCCAGCCGGCCCTCGAGATCCCCCTCGCCCAGAGGCCCGCCCCGGTGAGGACACGTGTTGTCGATGGCGTGATAGGCCCCCTCGACGTTCCAGAGCGCCAGGACCCTGGCCCCGGCCTGCACGACTCTTCCCTCCCCGGGCGGGACGTCGGCGGCCCTCGCGACCTTGAAGGACGGCACGCCTACACCCCCGCCGGGACCGCGTCGGGCAGCAGCGCGCGTTCCCACTCCCGCAGGAGCCCGGCCTTCTTGACCCCGACGTCGAGGTGATCCCACGGCAGGGTCTCCTTCGGATCCCGGAGCCGCCGAGTGAACCGGGCGGGATCGCCGTCCCACTCGCGCAGCGCGCGGCGCCAGTCGCCGTCGAGGGCGGCGGCCAGCTCGACGAAGTCGGCGACCCGCCGGTCCCCCCGCGCCAGCAGGGCCTGCAGCGCCGCCTCGCGCGGGTTCTCGTGCACGACCCGGATGGTGTCCAGGCGTCGGGCCGCCCGCTTGATGACGTCGAGCTTGTCCTCGAGCGCGCGCGGATCGTCGAAGGGGGCCCACTGGAACGGGGTCCAGGGCTTGGGAACGAAGGAGGACACCGACAGCGTGAGCTTGCCGAACGGGTGCCCGTCGGGCCCCAGCACCGACAGGCGCTCCAGCAGCCGGGCGGCCAGCTCGGGGATCGCCTCCACGTCCGCGACGGTCTCGGTGGGCAGGCCGATCATGAAGTAGCACTTGAGGTTCGGGATACCGTAGCGACGCACCAGGCGGCAGGCCTCGTAGAGCTGCTCGTCGCTGATGACCTTGCGGACGACGCGCCGCAGCCGCTCGGTGCCCGCCTCCGGCGCCATGGTGAGGGTCCGGTGCCCCCCGCGGGCGAGCGACGCCACCAGGTCCTCGGTCAGGCTATCGGCCCGGAGCGAGGAGATCGACACCTCGACCCCGTGCTCCTCGAGCAGGCGCATGAGCTCGCCGATCCACGGGTAGTCGGACACGCAGGCGCCGACGAGGCCGACCCGCTTCGACTCGCGCGCGATCCTCTCCACCGACTCCCGCAGCGAGTCGAGGCTGCGGTGACGCACCGGGCGGTAGACCTGCCCCTCCAGGCAGAACCGGCAGCCCCGGCCGCAGCCCTTGCCGACCTCGAGCAGCTGCATGTGGCCGTACTCGGCCCGCGGCGTCTTGAGCGAGGAGCGGGTCTCGAAGCGGTTGACGTCCTTGAGGCGGCGCTTGATCACCACCGCGGGCACGTCCTCCGCGAGCGGCACCACCGCCTCGAGGAGCCCGTCGGCCCCGTAGTCGGCGCGATAGGCGTCGGGCACGTAGATGCCGGCCAGCGGCTTGAGCCGGTCGATGAACCGGCGCCGGCGCTCGGGATCGGCGGGCGCGCTCGCGATCCAGGCGTCCACGATCTCGCCCACCACCTCCTCACCCTCGCCCACCACCACGAAGTCCATGAACGGGGCGACCGGCTCCGGGTTGGAGAAGGCACACACCCCGCCCATCATCACCAGCGGATCGCCGGGGCCCCGGTCGGCGGCCCGCAGCGGGATCCCCGCCATCCGCAGGAGACGAACCGTGTTGATGTAGTCGCCCTCGTAGGTCACGGAGAACCCGACCAGATCGAAGTCGGTCAGCGGCCGGTGGGACTCGAGTGACAGCGGCGGGGTGCCGGTGCGGCCATGCTCGTCCAGGTCCTCCGGATCCGGGAAGAAGACCCGCTCGCACACGACGCTCGGCAGCGCATTGAGGTGGTCGTAGATGGTCTGGAAGCCCAGGTTGGACATCCCGACCGCGTAGCTGTTCGGGTACACGAGGGCGACGGTCACTCGCCCGCCCCAGTCCTTGCGCACCACACCTTCTTCGGAGGCGAGCAGGTCCTGCGCCTTCTTCTTGAGTTTCCAGGACATACGGAACGTCAGTCTACCACGGGGAGAGCTACCAGAGCGTCGGGGCGCCGGTGCGCCTCAAACGAGTGTCCGCAAACTGGGGGGAGTGCGGGGGCCATTACTGGGCCCTGGGCCCCGCAGCTGAAGAGCCTGAAGAAGTGGACGGTTGACCGCCGCGGGGGGAGTGCGGGCGTCCGGCTGAACGGGCCGCGCGCCGCTCAGTTCCCCGACGCGGGGCCGACCCCCATGATCTGGATGTCGATGCTCCGGGCGCGGGGGCCGTCGAGCTCGGCGAACAGGATGGACTGGAACCGCCCCAGCGAGAGCTCGCCGCCGCTGATCCCCACCGCCACGCTCCGGCCGAGCAGCGCCGCCCGGAGGTGTGAGGTCGCATTGCCCCGCTCGCAGTCGGAGAAGCGCGGATCATCGTGCTTGTAGCCGGCGCCGTCGGCCACCAGGCGCTCCATCATGGTCTTGAGATCGTCGACCAGCGCGCTCTGGAACTCGTTGACGAACAGCGCGCAGGTGGTGTGGAGGGAGTTGACCAGAATGATCCCCTCCTTGATGTCGGCGCCCAGCACGATGTCCCGGATCTGCTTCGTGATGTCCAGGACCTGTGTCCGCCGTTCGCTCAACATCGTGAAGGTCTTCCGGACCACCTTCAAGGTTTCCACCTTGATTGCCTCCCTGATTGAGTGCGCTTCGACTTCTGGTGCCGAGGGAGGGAATCGAACCCCCACGGCCCTTACGGACCAGCGGATTTTAAGTCCGCTGCGTCTCCCAGTTCCGCCACCCCGGCCCAAGCAGCCGCTCGACCGCCCCCGGGTAATGGAGGCGGCGAGCGGATTCGAACCGCTGAATAGAGGTTTTGCAGACCTCCGCCTTAGCCACTTGGCTACGCCGCCCTTTTCCGGTCGCGTATATGGAGCGGGAAACGGGATTCGAACCCGCGACCCCAACCTTGGCAAGGTTGTGCTCTACCACTGAGCTATTCCCGCTTGAAACCCCGTGTCACAGAGCCGCGGGAAAGTGTAACAAACGCCTTGAGTGGTGTCAATTTACGGGCGATCCGGGATCTCGCCCCGCAGGTATTTCGCGGCCTCCTCCGGAGGGGTCGGGTTGATGAAGAAGCCGGTCCCCCACTCGAATCCGGCCACCCGGGTCAGCTTCGGGATGATCTCCAGGTGCCAGTGGAAGTGGTCCAGAGCCGGCGTCCGGAGGGGCCCGCTGTGGAGCATGAAGTTGTACGGGGGGTCCTCCAGGAACCGGCTCATCCGCCCCAGGACGTGCCGGACCGCCCCGGCCAGCCCGGCGAGCTCCCCGGCCGGCGTGTCCTCGTACCGGGACCGGTGCTCCGCGGGCAGGATCCAGGTCTCGAACGGGAACCGGGGGGCGAAGGGGGCGAGCGCCACGAAGCCGTCCTGGTCCAGGATGACCCGCGCCCCGCTCTGGCGCTCCTGCCGGATGATGTCGCACCAGATGCACCGCTTCTTGATCCGCAGGTGCTGGAGCGCGCCGGCCAGCTCCTCCTCCACCATGAGGGGCACCACCGGAGTAGCGACGAGCTGGGAGTGCGTGTGCTCGAGGGAAGCCCCCGCGGGATCGCCGTGGTTCTTGAAGACCATCACGTACTCCAGGCGCGGGTCCTTGGCCAGGTCCACCATCCGGTCGCGGAAGGCGCGGAACACCTCGCTCAGGTGCGTGCCGGGGAGGCCCTCGATCACCGCGTCGTGATCGGGCGACTCGATGACCACCTCGTGGGCTCCCACCCCGTTCATCCGGTCGTACAGCCCCTCTCCCGTCGCTTCCAGCTCGCCCTCGATGCGCAGCGCGGGAAACTTGTTGGGCACCACGCGCAGGAGCCACCCCGGGGTGTTCGGCTCGCCGCGTCCCGGCCGGAGCGCCCACACCTCCTCGGGGGTGCGGTGCTCCTGGCCCCCGCAGAACACGCACGGCCCGCCCTTGCGGCGGCGCACGACCGGCGGGAAGTCGGACGGGCGCCGGGCGCGCTCGGTGGAGATGATCACCCAGCGGCCCACGATGGGGTCCCGGCGCAGCTCAGGCATGCCGCGCCCCTTCCTCCTCCGGGCGCGGCTCGCGCGCGAGCAGCGAGGCCAGCGATTCCGCGACCGGCTTGCCCTGGAAGAGCACCGCGGCCACCTCCTCGCAGATCGGCATCGTCACGCCCCGCTCCCGGGCCATGCGCAGCACGGAGGCCACGGTGCGCACACCCTCCGCCACCATCGGGGTGCCGGCCTCCACGGCGGCCAGCGGCCGCCCGCGGGCGATCTCGGCGCCGAGCGCGCGGTTGCGGCTCTGCGTCCCCGTGCAGGTCAGCACGAGGTCGCCGAGTCCCGCCAGCCCCGCGAAGGTCGCCGCCTGCGCGCCGGCCGCGGTGCCCAGCCGCACGATCTCGGCCAGCCCGCGCGTGATGAGGGCCGCGCGCGCGTTCTCACCGAGGCCGAGCCCGTCCCCGAGCCCGGTGGCGATCGCCATCACGTTCTTCACCGCCCCGCCCAGCTCGACCCCCACCACGTCCCGATTCGTGTACAGGCGCAGCGCGGGCCCGGCCAGAGCCCGCTGGAGCAGGGCCGCGATCCGCCCGTCGAGGCAGGCGACCACCAGCGCGGTCGGGCGGCCCTGCGCGACCTCGCGGGCGAACGACGGCCCGGAGAGCACCGCGACCGGACGCCCGGGCAGGCGGCGCTCGAGCAGCTCCGACATCCGGAGCCCCTGCCGGGGATCGAGCCCCTTGGTCGCCGAGACCAGCACCGCGGCCTCCGGCACGCGCGCGGCCAGCACGGAGAGCACGGGGTCGACGAAGTGCGACGGGACCGCGAGCACCACGATGCCGCTGCCCGCCAGCGCCTCCGGCGCGTCCGCGGTCACCTGGACGCCGTCCGGCAGCGCCATCCCCGGCAGGTAGCGCCCGTTCTCCCGGGTCGCCCGCATCGACGCGGCCCGAGCCGGATCGCGGGCCCACAGCCGCACCGGCAGGCCC
>DATIFV010000059.1:0-2921 GCA_035455085.1 Candidatus Methylomirabilota bacterium
TCTCGAGATCGCTCGGCTCGAGCACGTGCCGGATGTTGGAGGCGGCCGCCTGCGACTCCTCCACCCCCTGGCGGAACCATCCGATGGTGGCGACCGCCTTGGCCTCCGAGTCGCGGAAGATGTTCGCGGTGGCCTCGGCCCCCAGGGTGGGATAGAGCGGCACCGGGACCGCGCCGAGGCGCAGGGCGCCGAAGAACGTGTAGAAGAACTCGGCGCAGGTCGGGTAGATCAGGCACACCTTGTCGCCGCGGTCGATGCCGGCGCGGCGCAGGCCGGCCGCGTAGCGCCCGCTCTCCCGCCAGAGGCGCCCGTACGGGACCGCCTCGTCGAAGAGGTGGAAGTACGGGGTGTCGGGATCCCGGGCGGCTCTGCCCCCCATCAGTTCGGTCAGGGTTGCCGGGATGGGCGCTCCTGGCTTCACGCCGGCATTCTATCCCAGAGCGGCGATTCAGCCGAGGACGTCGGGCAGGTGCCGGTCCAGCGCCCGGCGGTTCAGGACCAGGCCTCCGTGCGAGGCGCGCTGGAACTCGAGGTAGCGCCCCCGGAAGAGCTCGGCGCCCCGCCGGCAGTAGGCGGGTCGCATCGTCTCGTCACGCTCGCCCCCCACGACCGGGCCGGGCCCCGACATCGACGCGGGGTCCACCGGGATCCCATGCCGGCGGTCCTGGCGGGCCATGGCGGACTCGGGCCCCAGGCTCGAGAGCGCGCTCGCCACCTCACCACCCGGCCGAGGTCGGCGCAAGGCGCCGCGCCGTGGCCGCTGCCGAATCGGGCGTCACGACCGCGAGCCCGCGCGCGGCGAGCCGCTCGCTCCAGAAGCGCCAGACCGCCCGGGAGTTCGCGGCTAGCGGTCGAGGGTGATGACGTCGAAGGTCTCGGCGTACGCGTAGCCCTTGAGCTTGCCGTAGTGCGCGGAGCGCTCGCGCACCCGCGCCTCCACCGCACCGAAGTCCCTGAACTGGCTCGCGTGACAGGCGAGGGCCTTGAGCTTGAGGTCGATCGTGTCGGAGATGTCGACCACCAGCTCCGGATTCTCCCACCACATGAGGTACACCTCGCGGACCCTGTGCGGCTCGAGCCCCTGGGCGATCAGCTCCGGGAAGGCCATGTGGTCCCGGGCGAGGGGATACACGCAGTCGAGCGCGATGCCGGCCACGATGCGGTGATCGCGGTGCGAGGCCCCCAGATTCTTGGTGCGGTTCGGATTCTGGATGATCAGCCGGTCCGGCCGGTGCCGCCTGATCGCCGCGGTCACCGCCATGCGGGTCTCGCGCGTGTCCTCGACCTCGCAATCCGGAAAGCCGAGGAAGTCCACGGTCTCCACGCCCAGCACGCGGGCCGCGTTGCGCTGCTCCTCCTCGCGGATGCGGGCGATCCGCTCGGGCGTCATGCTGCGGTCGCCCGAGCCCTTGTCGCCGTTGGTGACGATGCAGTAGACGACCTGCATGCCCTCGCGCACGAGCTTGGCTACGGTGCCGCCGGCTCCGAACTCGGAGTCGTCGGGGTGGGCGGTCACGACCAAGACCCGCCGGATGGGCGTGGGCTGGCTCGAATCGGGCATGAGACGGGCTCCTTTCGTGGTCGCTATGTTACCACCCCCGCTATAATGCGGCCGGTGAGCACCCGCTCGACCGGCGTTGTCCTGCTGTGGCTGCTCCTCGGCGGGTTCCTCCTCCTCGGCGCGCTGCCGAACGAGACGGCGTCCATCCGTCTGGGCGGTCTCTCCGTGCTCTGGTGGTACGGGGGCGTGCTCGCTCCCGTGATGGGCGCGCTCGTCGCGATCCGATGGCTGGCCGATCCGCTGCCTGCGCCGCCCCGCGACGAATGACCTCGGTCTCGCGCATCCTCGCGGTCTGGCTGACGCCGGTGGCGCTGCTGGCCGTGCCGGCCGCGCTGTCCGCCCGCGCGGTGGACGGGCTCTGGCTCGGGCTCACCCTGACGCTGGTGCCGCTCATCGTCCTGGGTCTCCCCGCCACGCGCGCGGCCGCGCCGGCCGGGGCCGGCCGCGCCGAGCGCGCGTCGCTCTTCCCGGTGGTGACCCTCCTGATCACGGTCGGCGTGCTCCTGTGGGCCAACATCGCGCTGGCCGGCGACGTGGCGGTGTGGCTCGGCGCGCCACGCTGGCAGGGCATCGCGCTCACCGCGGTCGCGGGATGGCTGCTGACCGCCTGGCCGCCGCTGCGGCGGACGGCGCCCCTCCTGCTCTCGATCGCCCTGGTGGCCGCCGCCGCGCCGCTGCTGCAGGTCGGCTGGGCGGTGGGCCTTGGCCCGATCGCGGCGTGGGACCGCGTGGCCACCCAGACCGCGTTCCGCTTTCCGCCCGCGAGCCCCTGGGTGACCACCGGGCGGAGCCTCGGCACCGTGCACGGCCGCGCCCCGCTGGTCTTCGACGAGGTGCACCGGCTCACCGCGCCGGCCGGCGGCGTGCTCCGCGCCCGCACCCTCGACGGCAACCGGCTGGCCGAGATCGAGTGGAGCCTGGCCCCGGGCCAGAGCGTCACGCTGCGCGCGGGCGACGAGCTCGTGCCCGGCGGTCGGCTGCGGCTACGGTTCGAGGCCGACAAGCGGGTGCCCGGCGCACCGGCTTCCGGCATGGCGTGGGCCGAGGACCCGCGAGGCCGATGGCTCGATCGCCTCGGCCTGCTCGTCACCCTCCTGGTGGGCGCCGCCGCGCTGCTCCGCTCCGGGCTGACCATCCGCCTCTCCCGCGACGGCACGGGCTTCGTGGCGGGCGGGCTCTTGCTCGTCTTCGTGTGGGCGCAGGCCTGGGCCGTCTACGCGATGCTCCAGTCGCCCGATCTCTTCCTGGGCGGTGTCACGCTGGAGCGGCTCCTCGAGCTGCCCGGCGCCGCGCTCTTCGCCGAGCCGTGGCGGCGCGCGCTGCAGGCCTTCCTGCTGGTGGCCGGGCTCGGCGCGTTCCT
>DATIFV010000060.1:0-3667 GCA_035455085.1 Candidatus Methylomirabilota bacterium
AAGACCATGCCGAGGAGCCCGATGGCCACCGTGAGGCCGGAGAAGAGGATGGCCCGGCCCGCGGTGGCCATGGTGCGCCCGAGGGCCTCCGGCGTGGGGCGAGCGCGGATCTCCTCGCGAAAGCGGCTCACGATGAAGAGCGAGTAGTCGATCGCGACCCCGAGGCCGATCATGGTCACGATGTTGGGCGCGTAGACCGACACCGACGTGTAGCGGGCCATGAGGAGCGTGCCCGCGGTCGCGCCCGCCATCGAGAGCGCGCCCACCAGGAGCGGCAGGAGCGCGGCCACCACCGAGCCGAACACGAGCAGCAGCAGGATGACGACCAGGGGCAGGATCACCAGCTCGGCCCGCTGCAGGTCCGTCCGGGTCACCTCGGTGAAGTCGTGGTTGGGCGGGATGTTGCCGACCGGCAGCATCTCGAGGGTCTCGGTCCTCACCTTGGCCCGCAGCGACGGGTAGACGTCGGGCGGCAGCACCGAGAACTCGAGCGACGAGAACGCGGCCGCCTCGCCTTTCAGCTCCACCACCGCGAGCGCGCGCCGCCCGTCCCGCGAGATCATCGCGGCCGCCGGTACCGAGGCGTCGTAGACCGGCGGGTCGTAGGCGGTCACCACCCGGGCCACCCGCTCGTCGCTCCGGAGCGGCGCGAGGGCGTGCTCGACCTCACGCCGGAAAGCGGGGTCCCTCGCGGACAGGGTGGGGCTGCTGAAGATGAAGCTGAACGACGGCGGCCGACCGGGCAACTCGCGACCGATCAGGTCGAGCGCGCGTCCCGACTCGGTGGTGGTCGGCACGTCGGTGGTGGCGAGGCGCCCGCCGTGGGCGATCAGCCAGAGCGACGGGATCAGGCTCGCGAGCGAGAGGGCGATGACCGCGAACCGGAAGCGATGGACGAGCCGACCCCAGCCCGCGAGCATAGGGTCCTATCGTAACCCACAAACCCCGAGGGGACGCGCGGTCTACGCGCCGCCGGCGACCTCGTGCACCCGCACCCCGCCCCCGCCGGTCGCGGCCACGATCGCGCCCACGGCCACCAGCGCGCCGGCGAGGGACCAGAACACTGGGCGATAGCCGCCGAGCAGCGTGTAGAGCACCGCGGCGCCCACCGGCCCCAGCGCCCGCGCGCCGTTGGCGCCGAGCGCCACCGCGCCGCTGATCGTCGCGTAGTGCGCGGGACCGAACACCTCGGCCAGCGTGGTGGCCCGCGCGAGCGTGGCCATGCCATTGGCCGCGCCCAGCACCGCGATCACCAGGAACAGGCCGCCGGCCAGCGAGGGCGCGAGCGCGACCAGGCCGAGCCCGAGAGCCTGCGCGAGGAACACCGCCATGGTGACGCCGAGCGCCCCGAAGCGCCCGGCCACCGCGACGAACAGGAGACGGCCCGGGATCTGCATCGCTCCCATCCAGCCGATGGCGATGGCCACCGCGGTCGCCACGTGGCCGTTCTCGACCATGTAGGGAATCAGGTGCAGCGTGACCGCCGCGGTGGAGAAGCTGCCGATCGAGAACGCGAGGGAGAGCGCCCAGAAGATGGGCGTGCGGGCGGCCACGCCCAGCGGAACCCCCGGTCCTCGCCGCGCGTCGCGGGTCCGGCGCGAGGTTCCCTTGACGAAGTGCGGCGGCTGGCGCCGCAGCACGAGGGCGTGGAGGGGAATGGTGAGGACCGCGAGGATCGCGGCCAGCGCGAGCAGCGCCGGGCGCCATCCCCAGTGCTGGAGGAACCCGGCGCTGATCGGCATGAAGATCGTGCTGGCGAGCGCGCCGGCCAGGGTGACGATGGTCAGCGCGCGATCGCGGTTGTCGGTCGGGAACCAGCGGACCACCGCGCCGAACGCGGGCTCGTAGAGCGTGGCGGCCAGCGCGAGCCCCATCAGCGTCCACACCACGTAGAGCCCGACCACGCCGTGCACCCGGGACCAGGCGACCACGAGCGCGGTGCCGAGACACGAGCCAACCGTCATCAGGCCCCACGGGCCCCGCCGATCGAGCCAGCGGCCCACCGGCAGCGCGGCGAGCGCGGCAACCGCCATGCCGACCGTGAAGGCGCCGGTGATCGCCACCCGGGAGGCTCCGAGGTCGACCTCCATCGCGCCCAGGAACACCGGGAAGCCGTAGTACATGATGCCCCACGAGACGATCTCGGTGACGCAGAAGGTACCGACGACGGTCCAGCCGTGGCTCAGAGCAGGCGCTCCATGATCAGCACGTCCACCCAGCGCCCGTCGAGCCGGCCCTGCTCGTGGTACACCCCGACCGGCGCGAAGCCCATCTTCTCGTAGAGGGCCACGCCGGCCTCGTTGTAGGGGAACGTGGCCAGCACCATCTTGTGGTACCCGAGGGTCCTGGCGAGCGGCAGGAGGTGCTGCAGGAGGGCGCGCCCCACCCCGCGCCCGCGCCAGGCGCGCTCGACGTAGACCGAGAGGTCCACCACGTTGTCGTAGGCGGGCCGGGGATTGAACGAGTTGAGGCTCCCCCACCCGACGACCTGGCCGCCGGTCACCGCCACCACCACCGGATGGCGGGGGCCGCGGGCCGCCATCCACTGCCGCCGCTCCTCGGGCGTACGCAGCTCGGTCTCGAGCGTGGCGATGCGGTCCTCGATGCCCTGGTTGTAGATGGTGCAGATCGCCGCGGCGTCGTCCGGCGTCGCGGGGCGGATCGATACGTCGCCCATGGAGTGTCGCCCTCCTTGTCGGCAGTCTGGCCCAGGCATTCCGATAAGGGAAATAGATTGTTCTCATGCAAACGATGAGGAATACTTTCGGAGACGATGGAGCTGAACCCCGTCCACGTACGGACTCTCCGGGAGATCGCTCGCCACGGCAGCTTCTCGCGCGCGGCCGAGAGCCTGCACCTGAGCCAGCCCGCGGTCAGCCTGCACATGCGCCAGCTCGAGGCCCGCTGCGGCACCGCCCTGCTCGAGCGGGTCGGCAAGCGGGCCTTCCCCACCCCGGCCGGGACGGTCCTGCTCGAGCACGCCGGCCGCGCCTTCGCCGAGCTCGACCGGGCCCAGGAAGCGCTCCGCCACATGCGCGGCGTGGTGGCGGGTCGGCTCCGCCTCGGCACCGGCGCCACCGCGAGCATCCACCTGCTGCCCCCGCTGCTGCGCCGGATGCGGGCCCGGTATCCCGAGCTGGAGCTGATCGTGGTGACCGGCAACGCGCCCGAGATCGCCGCCGCGGTCGCGGCCAACGAGCTCGACGTGGGGCTCGTCACCCTGCCGGTGACCGGCCGCCAGCTCGCGGTGACCCCGTTCCGCCACGACCCGCTGGTCGCGGTGGGCCCGCCCGGCCACCGGTGGCCGGGCCCGGGCGCCCTGACCGCGGCCCTGCTGGCACGCCAGCCGCTCATCCTGTACGAGCGCGGCGGGACCATCCGGCGCGTGATCGACGACTGGTTCCGGCGCGGTGGCGCGCGGCCGCGGGTTGTGATGGAGCTCGGCAACGAGGAGGCGATCAAGAAGCTGGTCGGCGCCGGGCTCGGCGTCTCGGTGAGCCCGGCCATGGCGGTGCGGGACGAGGTGCGGGCGGGCGCGCTCCGGATGCGTCCGCTCTCCCCGGCCCTGGTGCGGCGCCTCGGGCTGGTCCGCCGGCGGGACAAGCCGGAGACGCCGGCCCTGCGCGTGTTCCTGGCCGCGGTGGAGAGCCTCAGTGAAAATCGTGCG
>DATIFV010000061.1:0-29223 GCA_035455085.1 Candidatus Methylomirabilota bacterium
GGAAGGGCAGCGAGAGATCCACCGGCGCGTGGGCGCCGGTCGGAGCGAGAAACCGCTCCAAGTCCACGAGGGTGGGGCCGGCGGCCACGATGACCGCGCGCTCGATCACGTTCTCGAGCTCCCGCACGTTGCCCGGCCACGGGTACCGCATCAGGGCTCCGAGGCTCTCCGGCGCGATCTCGCGCACCGTCTTCTTGACCCGGCGGGCCGCCTGCTCCACGAAGTGGCGGGCGAGCAGGGGAACGTCCTCGGGCCGCTCGCGCAGCGGGGGCACCCGGACCGGCATCACCGAGAGCCGATAGAACAGGTCGCGCCGGAAGGCCCCCCGCTCCACCTCCACCTGGAGGTCCTTGTTGGTGGTGGCGATGAAGCGCACGTCCACGTCCACCGGGCGGTCCGCCCCCACCGAGGTCACCTTCCGCTCCTCGAGCGCGCGCAGCAGCTTCGACTGCAGATGCAGGGGCATCTCCCCGATCTCGTCGAGGAGCAGGGTCCCGCCGTTGGCCATCTGCAGGTGCCCGCGCCGGTGCTCGGTGGCCCCGGTGAAGGCGCCCCGCCGGGCTCCGAACAGCTCGGACTCGAACAGCTCTTCCGGGATCGCCGCGCAGTTGACGGCCACGAAGGGCCGGTCACGCCGGGCCCCCGAGAAGTGGATGGAGCGGGCGAGCAGCTCCTTGCCTACCCCCGTCTCGCCGTGGATGAGCACGGTGGTGTCCAGATCCACCACCGAGCGCAGCAGGTCGAACACGGTCCGCATGCCCGCGCTGGCCGCCACGATGTTGCCGAAAGTGAACCGCTCCTGGTTGCGGCGAATGCTCCGCCGGTTCGCCGCCTTCAGCTCCTGGAACTCGATGGCCCGACGGATCACCAGCAGCAGCTCGGCGGTCTCGAAGGGCTTCACCAGGTAATCCTCCGCGCCCAGTCGCATCGCCTCCACCGCGGACTCGATCGTGCCGTAGGCGGTCATGACCACCACCGCAAGGTCCGGGTGCTCCGCCTTGACCTGCCGCACCAGATCGACCCCGTCCATTCCGGGGAGGCGCCGGTCGGTGAGCACCAGGTCCACGTCCTCGGTCTTGAGCAACTCGAGCGCCTGCTCCGCACTGTGCACCGGCAACACCTCGTAGCCCTTCAGCTCGAGGGTCCGGTGCAGCGGGCGGAGAAAGACCTCGTCGTCGTCGACGAGCAGGAGCCGTCGCTTCATGGGGCGCCTCCGGCCACCGGCGCCGCGACCGTCGCCGGGATCGAGATCCGGACCCGGGTGCCGCGGCCCGGGGCACTGTCGATCACGATATCGCCCGCGTGCAGGTCCACGATCTTCTTGACGATGGACATCCCGAGCCCGGTGCCCGCGGGCTTGGTGGTGAAGAAGGGCAGGAAGATCTTGTCGCGGTCTTCCGGCGCGATGCCCGCCCCGTCGTCCGTGACCTCCACCACCACCCGGTCTCCCTGGGCGAAGAGGTCGACGGTGACGTGGCCGCTCCCGCGGCGGGACTCGATCGCCTCCACCGCGTTCTTCATCACGTTGGTGAAGACCTGGCGGAGCTTCTGGCCGTCCACCGCGGCCACCACGTCCCGCTCGAGCCGGCCGTAGGCCACCCGGACCCCACGGGCCCGCCCCTCGGCGGCGGTGCTCTCCAGCACCGGGTCGAGAATCAGCGCCAGCTCGTGCTCGACGCGCTCCAGGCGCGCATCGCGCGTCCAGTCGAGGAGGTTGTTGATGATGACCTCGATCTCGCGTACGCCGGACAGGATGGACCGGGCCATCTCCTGCGACAGCGGGCTGCCGTCCACCTCGGGGGTGGACAGGAGATTCGTGGCCATCTTGATCCCGCCCAGCGGATTGCGGATCTCGTGGGCCACGCCCGCCGCCATCTCGCCGAGCGAGGCCAGCTTCTCGCGGTGGATGAGCCGCCGCTGCGTCTCCACCTGCTCGGTCAGGTCGCGCAGCACCCCGACCGTGCCCATCCGCTGGCCGCGGTCGTCGAAGATGGCGGTCAGGGCCAGATGGGCTGGGAAGAGGTCGCCGCGGCTCCGCCGGCCCGTCACCTGCCCGCTCCATCCCCGTCCCACCTCGACGGCGGCCACGATACCGCCGGTGCCGCCCCGCTCGTCGGCGGCGAGCAGATCGGGGTACCGGAGACGGCCGATCTCGGCGAGCTCGTAGCCGAGCAGCCGGCGCCCCGCCGGGTTCATGGTCACGAGCCGCCCGGTGGTGTCGGCGGTGAAGATACAATCGTCCACGCTCTGGACCACCGAGGCGAGCAGGCGCTCGCCCCGCTTGACCTCCTCCTCGGTGACCCGGAGGGACTGCTGCATGCGCTGGAAGGAGGCGACGAGCTGCTGGGCTTCCTCCTTCGAGATCGTGAAGTGGTCCTCCACGATCATGCGGGCGGCCGCCGCGCCGAGGGAAGCGGCGAGCAGCCGCTCGAAGCGGATGCGCATCTCGAGGAGCTCGGGGACCGACAGGTCCGCGGGCGCCTTGGTGCCGAACAGCTCCCGGACGATCGCCTCCGCGTCCTCATCGCCCACGTAGTGGTGGACGAGGCGCTCGATCTCGGGCGCGGAAAGAATCGCGGGCGCGCCCGGCGCCGGCTTGTCCTCGGCGGCAACCCCCACGAAGGCGGCGGCCTGGGCCCGATCGTCGGCGTCCTGCTCGGTGAGGAGCGACACGATCACGAAGAGGCCCACGTTGAAGAAGAAGGACCAGAACACGCCGTGGCTGATGGTGTCGAGCCCCTCGAGCCCGAGGAACGCGGTGGGGCGCAGCAGGGTCAGGCCGAAGGGCCCGCTGGCCAGGAACGAGGCCCCCAGCACCTCCTCCTTGCCGAGGGCCGGGATGATCAGGGTGTAGAACCAGACGAAGAAGCCGGCCGAGATGCCCGCGTAGGCCCCCTTGCGGTTGCCGCGCCGCCAGTACAGGCCGAGCAGGATGGCGGGCGCGCACTGGGCCACCGCGATGAAGGACAGCAGCCCCATCTCCACCAGCAGGAGCTGGCCGTGCTCCATGCGCGCCCAGGCGAAGCCGAGCGCCACCACCGCCAGCATCGCGAGCCGGGTGTAGAAGAGCGTGATCCAGTAGATGTCCTCGACGCGACGGCGCCGCAGCAGCATCGGCAGGATGATGTCGTTGGTGATCATCTTCGACAGGGCCAGGGAGTCCACCACGATCATGGCGGTCGCCGCCGAGAAGCCGCCGAGGAAGACGAGCACCGAGATGAGCTGGTTGTCGAAGGCCAGCGGGAGGCGGAGGATGAAGCCGTCGGCCTGCGCCCCCGCCTCCGGGAACACGAGCAGGCCCGCGAAGGCGATCGGCAGCACGAAGACGTTGATCAGGAGCAGGTACAGGGGGAAGGACCAGGAGACCGCGTTGACGTCGCGCTCGCGCTGGTTCTGGACCACCAGCACGTGGAACTGCCGAGGCAGGAACATCACCGCCAGCATCGAGATCACGAGCATGGCCGTCCAGCGTGCGTACGAAGCGGTGCCCGGCTGGTCCAGGGTGAGCAGGCGGGACAGCGCGGGAGTGCGGGCCGCCTGCTCGAAGAGGTCGGCGAAGCCGCCGAAGAGCCCCCACGTGACGTAGACGCCCACCAGGAGGAAGGCGAGCAGCTTCACCACCGACTCCACCGCCACCGCGGTCATGAGGCCGGTCTGCCGCTTGGTGAAATCCAGGTTGCGGGCCCCGAACAGGATGCCGAACAGGGCGAGGGTCACCGCCACCACCAGGGTCGGATCGAAGACCTCGAGCACCGCCTCCTCGCGCAGGATCATCTTGAAGGAGGCCGACACCGCCTTCAGCTGCAGCGCGATGTACGGGATCATGCCGCAGACCACCAGGGCGGCCACGAGCGTCCCGAGCGGGGCCGACTTGCCGTAGCGGCTGGAGATGAAGTCCGAGACCGAGGTGATGCGCTGCTCCTTTGAGACCCGCACGAGCTTGCGGAGCAGCACCGGCCAGAGGAGCGCCACGCAGGCCGGGCCCAGGTAGATGGTCAGGAACTCGAGCCCCCGGTTGGCCGCGAGGCCGACGCTGCCGTAAAAGGTCCACGCCGTGCAGTACACCGACGCGGCGAGCACGTAGATCAGGGTCCGCGGCCGCCCCCGGCCGAGGCGCGGCGCGAACGCCTCCCCCACCGAGGCCACCAGGAACAGGAAGGCCAGGTAGCCGAGAACGATCGAGAGGAGCGCGGTGGGCGACAGGCCGCTCACGGCTCATCCTCGGGCTGGCGCACGCGCCGGGCCAGCACAACCAGGACCGCGACCATGGCCCCCCAGACCGCGAAGAGGTACAGCACCAGGGCGGGCACGCCCAGGATCAGGACCGGGCGGTTGGCGATGGCGAGCAGGGGCCACACCAGGCAAGCCCCGAACAGCAGGAAGCAGGCGACGACCAGCTCCGCGGCCTTCATCGGCTGCGGGGAGTATAGCTCATCCGGCCGGGGCCTCGACGGCCCCCTCCCACCCCCTAGCGAGGGGGCCCGAGCATGCGGCGGGTGACCAGATCCTGGAAGCCCTCCTCGAGCTCGGCGGCGACCGCGCGGGCGACCGTTTCCGCGTCGCCGGGGCGCTCGGCCTCGGGTCCCGGGGCCCAGCCCGCGAGATACGCGTCGCTCTCCGAGGCCCCCTCGCGCATGGCGACCGCGTCGATGAGGTCCTGGAAGCGCTGGGACAGGGGCACGCGGACGGTCTGCTCGCTGTCGACCGCCTCCACCAGGGAGGGCAGGTCGCGCCACTGCACGATCCGGTATCGCGCCATCACCCCGCCATTGTAGCGGAAACCGGCGCCTTGCCTTGACAAGCCCGGGGGGGGCCCGTAGCCTCCGGGAGCAAGGAGACGCCAATGATCGACGTGAAGACGGCGGACCGCGAGCTCCAGACCTATCTGCGCCCGCAGACGTTCCCGGTGGCGATCCGGATGCTCCGGGCGGACGAAGCGATCCCGGAGCGCGCCCGCCGCCCCGCCCGCGACTTCAAGAAGCTCAGCATGAGCTGCCAGGTCATCGACATGGCCCGGCGCTACGGCTGGACCATCGCCCTCACCCGCGAGGACCACATCTGCTCCCTCGGCATCACCGCGATCGGCTTCGACAGGCCGCTGCCGATCTACAACGTGGGCACCCTGTGCGAGGGCATGTACACCGAGACCAAGGAGGCCGGGCAGCGCTCCGAGGCCGCCATCGACAAGTTCGCCCCCGGCGAGTACCACTGCGTGCTGGTGGCGCCGCTGGACCGGGCCGCCTTCGAGCCGCACGTGGTCTGTGTCTACGCCAACCCCGCCCAGGTCATGCGGCTCACCCAGGCCGCGCTGTGGAAGCGGGGCGGCCGTCTGACCTCCTCCTTCGAGGGCCGTGCGGTCTGTGCCGACATCATCGTGACAACCATGAAGACCGGCGAGCCCCAGGTGATCCTGCCCTGCTCCGGGGATCGGATCTTCGGCCAGACCCAGGACCACGAGATGGCGTTCTCGATTCCGTGGAGCCGGATGGAGGAGATCGTCGAGGGCCTCCGGGGCACCCACAACGGCGGCATCCGGTACCCGATCACCCAGTTCATGGAGTACGAGGCGAAGCTCCCCCCGCGCTACATGGAGGTGAACAAGCTCTGGGACGCCGAGGCCGGCCGGGCCAGCCTCACCAACCGCGACCGGGTGGTGGCGGCCTACAAGCGGTCCTTCGCGGACCGGGTCCCGGTCTACCCGATCGTGGCCTCGTTCGCGGGCACCCTGGACGGGCTCAGCATCGAGGAGTACTGCACGAACCCGACCCGCGCCATCACCGCGATGATGAACTACTACGAGCGCTACCAGCCGGACGTGGTCCTCGCCTACAACGATCTGGCCAAGGAGGCGGAGGCCTTCGGCTGCGGGGTCAAGTACTCGGACTACGTGGTGCCGTCCATCGAGACCCACGTGCTCGAGGACAAGGCGGGGCTGGCCCGCCTCCGGATGCCCGATCCCTACAAGACCGCGCGCCTGCCCGGCTTCCTCGAGCAGTGCGAGGCCCTGGTGAAGGCGGCGCCGCCCGCGGCCACCGGCGCGGTCGCGGTGGGCCCGTGGACGATCGCGATGCTGCTGCGCAACCCGGAGATGATGCTGCTCGACACCTTCGAGGACCCGCAGTTCATCCACGACCTCATGCGGCTGACCACCGACTTCTGCAAGCTCTGGGGCGACGCGATCGTGAAGACCCGGATCGGGCTCTCCTTCTCGGAGCCCACCGCCTCGATCAGCCTGGTCTCGCCGGACAACTACCGGGAGTTCATCGCGCCCTACCACAAGGAGCTGGTGGAGCACTTCAAGGCCAAGAAGGTGGGGGTCACCACCCACATCTGCGGGACCACCTACCCGATCTTCGAGGACCTGATCGGCTGCGGCTTCACCACCGTCTCGTTCGACCTCGACCAGCAGGCGGATCCGGCGCTCCACGTCGACCAGCTCGAGCGCTTCATGCAGGTGGCCAGGGGGCGGGCGGTCGCGATCGGCAACGTGGACGCGACCATGTTCGAGAAGGCGACCCGCGAGCAGATGGAGGGCGAGGTGCGGCGCTGCATCGACACCGCGGCGAAGCACTCGGGCTTCATCCTGTCCACGTCCTGCGAGATCCCGCCGCGCTCGAGCCCCGAGATCGTCAAGTGGTTCATGGACGCGGCCCACGAGCACGGCCGCTACGACCGGATCTTGTGACCGGAGGGGGCCTGGGAAGATGAAAGGGGCGCGGTGATGGTCACCGCGCCCCTTCAGTGTGTCCGGTCCGGGTTAGCGCACTACCAACGGAAGGGCTTCTTGGAAGGGGGCACGCCGTAGGCGCCGCGGTCCCCGCCGCGCCCGCCACCGCCGCCCGGCCCACGCCCGCCGCCCCCACGGAACCCGCCGGGTCCCCGTCCGCCGCCGCCCGAGCCCGGCGTCCGTGGGTTCGAGACGTTCACGGTGATCTTGCGGCCGTCGAGGTCCTTACCGTTCAGCTCGGAGATGGCGCGCTGCGCTTCCTCGGCGGTCGCCATCTCGACGAAGCCGAAGCCCCGAGACTGGCCCGAGAACTTGTCCGTGATCACGGAAGCCGACTCCACGGTCCCGCACTGGGCGAAGTACTCTCGAAGCGTCTCGCTGGTCGTGGAATAGGACAGACCACCCACGTACAGTTTCGAAGCCATGTGATTCTCCTTCGGTCACTCTTCCGCTTCGCACGCGCCCCAATACTCGGAAGAGCCAATATCGGAGGCGGGGGCACCGCCAGCGGCGGTGCATCGGGCCCAGTGTACACCAGGACCCGAGGCTCCGCCACGGCGGGGGCTCAGTGGGTCAGCAGCAGGCCGTTGCGGTAGGTCGGCCCGATCTCGTGGTCGGTAGGAGCCGGCCGCGCCACTCCGCTGATCGTGGCCCCCGGCGCCACGCGGTGAACGGACTCGCTCGTGTAGGCGAGCAGGCCGATCAGGCCCGCGGCGATCGTCGTGGTCCACAGCACCAACATCCAGCTCTTGCGCATGTCGGCGTCCCTACCCGCACACCGCCGTGATCTGGGCCCGGGCGTTGCGGCGCGCCGGCCCCATCTTGCCCGGCAGCTCGACCTTCGCGAGCAGATCACGCAGCGCGAACGGCCGGCTCACCACCCGGAAGCCGTGCAGCTCCAGATCCACCAGGTCCTCGACCCGCGCGCCGGCATCCACCGTGAGGATCACCGGCACGCCGGGCGCCACCGCCTCGAACAGGCGGGCCTGATCCCCCTTGGCCAGGCGCAGCAGGCCCGCGTCGGCCAGCACCACGGACACCGGGGCGTCCAGCAGATACCGCACGCCCTCGCACACCGTCTCCGCCATGCGGACCGCCACCCCGTGCTCCAGGCACTCCATGGCGAGGGCCTGTGCCCGCTTGCGGTCCCCGTCGATCGTCAATAGCCGGATCATGTCTTCCCCTCTCCTGTATTGGATGCGCTCGAGCCCTCCAGGAGATACAAGGCTTGTGCCAGAGCAGTACAAAGGCATGGAATACCTTTCCTGGCGCCAAGTTAGGCGGCGAACGGATCAGGAGCGCCCCCCTGCGGGAATCGGGCCTTCTGCCCGATCCGCTGACGCGAAGCGGCCCCGACGGAGACGCGCCGGGCCGGGCTCGCTACCGCCCGGGGCTCACGAGGCCGGCACGACTCCGCGGCAGGACCAGGCCACGGCGGCGTAGGAGCGGGGCCCGTCGGGCGCGCCGGCCAGATAGGCCGCCCGCAGGTGCCCCTCGAGCCGTGCCCGCTCCGCCTCGCCCAGCCCGGCGACGTAGCCGCCCATCGGCCCCTCGCCGCGAAGGATCGGCCCCCAGTAATCGGCGAAGCCGGTGTGGTCCATGCGGATCAGCAAGGCGCGCTCGTCGACGTCCGCGAGGCCCGCGGCCCTGAACAGGCGGGCGAGCCCGCCCGGGGCGACGACCGCATTCGACATGGCGCGGCCGCGGCGATCGACCGCGGCGGCATCCAGCATCGCGGCGGTGTCCCAGAACATCCGCAGCGCGATCATCCCGCCGCCAGAGTCCCATACCGCCGCGGCGACCACGCCGCCCGGCCGGGTGACCCGACGCATCTCCGCCACCGCGCCCGCCGGGTCGGCCACGAAGTGCAGGACCAGGAGCGACAGCGCCCGGTCGAAGTGCGCGTCGGGGAAGGGCAGCGCGGCCGCATCCCCCTGCTCGATGCGGACGCGCGGGTCCCGGTTCCGGGCGCGGGCCGCCGTGACGTAGACGTCGGCGTAGTCGATGGCGGTGAGCTCGCGGAACGGGACCGTCCGGGCGAGGGTGAAGGTCAGGCTGCCCGTGCCGCAGCCCACTTCCAGCAGCCGCTCGCCGGCGGCGGCGCCCGCGTGCTCGATGAAGAGCGGGGCCAAGCGGCGGCTCCAGCGCCCCATCATCTGCTCGTAGCTGTCGGCGTCGTGCGCGTTGAACATCGACGGCATGGTCTCGGTTCCTCCGGACGGGCGCCCTACTTGAAGAGGTCGGGCGCGATCGCGTACTGCTGGATCTTGCGGTAGAGCGTCTTGGGATCGATGCCGAGCACGGTGGCGGCCTTGGCGCGGTGCCCGCCCACCTGGCGCAGGACCGCGATGATGTGCTGCCGCTCCATCTCCTCCAGGCTGCCGCCCGGGGAGGCGCTCGGCCCCGCCCCGCCCCGGATGTCCTCGGGCAGGTCCGCGAGCTGTACCACGTCTCCCTGCGAGAGGATCACCGCGCGCTGCACCGCGTGCTGCAGCTCCCGCACGTTGCCCGGCCAGCCGTAGCGCTCCAGCGCCTCCAAGGCCGGCTCGGCGAGGCGCTTGCGCCCGTAGGTCGCGTTCTGCTCGAGGAAGTGCTCCACGAGCCGGCGGACGTCCTCCGGGCGCTCGCGCAGCGGGGGCAGCGTGATCGTGATCGTGTTGATACGGTAGAAGAGATCCTGGCGGAAGTGGCCGCTCCTGATCGCCTCCGCGAGATCGCGATTGGTGGCCGCCACCAGCCGCATGTCCACCGTGCGGCGGCGGGTCCCGCCCACCCGGAAGAACGCGTGCGACTCGAGCACGCGGAGCAGCTTGACCTGGCTCTCCGGCTCCATCTCGCCGATCTCGTCGAGGAAGAGGGTGCCGCCGTCGGCCAGCTCGATCAGGCCGGGCTTGGTCGCCACCGCCCCGGTGAAGGCGCCCTTCTCGTGCCCGAACAGCTCGCTCTCGAGCACCTCCCGCGCCAGCGCGCCGCAGTGGATCGGCACGAAGGCCTGCGGGGCCCGGGGCGACCGGTCATGGATGGCCCGGGCCACCAGCTCCTTGCCGGTGCCGCTCTCGCCCAGCACCAGCACCGACGAGTCGGTGGGCGCCACCCGGTCGATCAGGCGCAGCACCTCTTCCATCCGCGGGCTGCCGGTGATGATGCCCTGGTAGCCGGGCTCGTCGAGCTGGGCGCGCATGACCACGTTCTGGCGCACCAGCCGGCCCTTCTCGGCCGCCTTGCGGATCAGGATGTCGAGCTCCTCGATGCGCGCGGGCTTGGTCAGGTAGTCGTAGGCCCCGAGCTTCATCGCCTCCACCGCGGTCGACACCTCCTGGAAGCCGGTCATCACGATGACCTGGGGGGCCTCGGGAAGCTCCTGCAGCTCGCGCAGGACGTCGATGCCCTCGAGGTGCGGCATGCGCATGTCGAGCAGGAGCACGTCGGGCACCTCGTCGCGCAGGTGCTCGAGCGCGGCCCGACCGTCGGCCACCCCGGAGACCGCGTGGCCCTTGCGCCCGAGCTCGCGCACCAGCAGCTCGCGCAGGTTCTTCTCGTCGTCGGCCACCAGCACCCGGATCGGCGCGGTCACGGCCCGCTCCCCGCGGCCTCGCCCGGGCGCACCGGCAGGATGACCCGGAACGTGGTGCCGACCCCCACCCGGGAGTCCACCTCGAAGCGGCCGTCGTGGTCGGCCACGATCCCCTGGGCGATGGCGAGGCCGAGGCCGGTGCCCTGGCCCGGCGGCTTGGTGGTGAAGAAGGGATCGAACACGCGCGGCAGGATGTCGTCGGGGATGCCGGGCCCCTCGTCGGTGAATGCGATCTCGATCTCGCGGGCGTTGCGCCGCCGGGTGGTGACGGTCAGGGTGCCGCGGCCGTCCATGGCGTCGAGGGCGTTGCTCGCGAGCCCGAGGAAGACCTGCCGCAGCTGACCCTCGTTGGCCACCACGTCGGGCAGCTCGGCATCCAGGCGCCGCTCGAGCCGGCTCTGGGCGTAGCGGGACTGGTGGCCGATCAGCTCCAAGACCTTGTCCACCAGCACGTTCAGATCGGTGGCGGCCCGCCGGCTCCCCGGGTCGCGCACGAAGTGCAGCAGGCTCCCGGTGATCTCCTTGCAGCGGTAGGCCTCCTCCTCGATCAGGGTGAGGTAGCCCGGGAAGTCCTTGAAGGCGTCGAGGTCGCGCAGGTCCCGGTCCTGCGACCGTTCCTTCAGCGCCTCCGCACAGCCCGCGATGGTGGCCAGCGGGTTGTTCAGCTCGTGCGCCACGCCCGCGGCCAGGCGCCCGGCCGTGGTGAGCCGCTCGGTGAGCACCATCTGCCGCTCGAGCCGCTTCTGGCGGGTGATGTCCTCCACCAGGACGAGCACGTGCGAGGCCTCCAGGGCGCGCAGCGGGGTCGCGGTCAGGCGCACCGTGAGGGTCTCCCCCCACGCGGGCAGCTCCTCCTCCGCGTGGCGGACCTCGCCCGCGCGCACCACTCCCTGCAGGAACGAGCGCACCGCGGCCGCCCGGGCGGCCGGCATCAGGTCCACGAAGGGCCGCCGGGCTGCGGTGTCCCCGGGCAGGAGCGCCGCCCCCTCCCGGTTGGCGCTGATCACCCGCAGCTCCGCGTCGAGCACGAAGAGCCCGAGGGGCAGCGTCTCCAGCACCACCTCCACGAAGCGCTTCTGCTCGTCCAGCTCGTGGGTGCGCGCGGCCACCATGGCCTCCAGCCGCTCGGAGTAGGTGCGCACCGAGCTGAACAGGCGCGCGTGCTCGAGCGCCATCGCGGCCTGGTCCGCGAAGGCCGACACCAGCGACTCCTCCTCGGCGCTGAAGTGGTGGATGTCGGTCCGGAGCACGGTGAGCGCGCCGATGGTCTGGTCCGCCACGATCAGCGGCGCGGCCAGCATCGAGCGCAGCGCAGCCTGCGGGTACCGAACCCGGGGATCCCGGTAGAGATCCGCCGTCTGCACCGGCCGCCGCTCCTTGACCGCCACCCCGGTGATGCCCTCCCCCACCCGGAGGCGGATCGCGTGCAGGTCCTCCCGGGGCAGGTCGAGGCTCGCGGTGGCGACCAGCTCCCCGGTGGCCGCGTCCAGGGTGAACAGCCCGCACGACTGCACCTCCAGCACCTCGCGGGCCTGGTGGAGGATGAGCTGCACCGTCTCGTTCACGTCCAGGCTCTGGTTCACCGCGTGGCCGGCCCGCAGGAGGGCCTCGGTCTCCCGCTCCCGCCGCCGGGTCTCCTCGAAAAGCCGCGCGTTCTGGATGGCGATGCCGGCCTGGTCCGCGAAGCTCTCCAGCAGGAGCTGGTGGCGGTCGCCGAAAACCCCCGGCTCGGTGGAGAACGCCGAGATGACCCCGATGATCTGCCCGCCTACCCGGAGCGGCACGCTCAGCAGCGAGCGGATCCCTTCCTTCTCGTCCACGTCACGCTGCGCGGAGCGCGGGTCCGCCCGGAGATCGTCGGAGCGCACCGCCCGGCCCGAGGAGACCGCGAGGCCGATGATCCCCTCCCCGACCCGGACCGAGAGATCGCGCCACTCGGGGGTGCGGAAGCCGTGAGCCGCCGCGTGCTCGATGACCGTCCGGTCGGCGCCGAGCAGGCCGATGCCGCAGCCGGTGCTGCCCATGAGCGCGGTGACCGAGCGGCTGATGGCCTCGAGCACGGAGGGCAGGTCGAGCCGGGCGGTGATGAGCTGGGTGGTGCGGTTCAGCGCGGCCAGCTCCTCGGCCCGGCGGGCCGTCTCCGCGTGCAGGCGCGCGTGCTCCACCGCGGAGGCGAGCGGGCGCGCCACCTCCATCAGGATCTCCACGTCGGCGTCGGTGAAGGCGCCCGGCTCGCGGTGCGTGACGTTGAGCGTGCCGATCACCTCGCCCTGCGAGAGCAGCGGGGCCAGGGCCACGGAGCGGAAGCCGCGCCGCGAGAGCAGCGCGCGGCTCATCTCCGGGATGGAGGGGTCGGCGGTCACGTCGTCGACGCGCCGGGGGGCCCGCTGGCTGGCCACCCACGCGGTCAGCGTGCCGGCGGCCGGCATCGGGACATCGAAGACCTCCGGGAGCGCGGTGCGGGCGGCCACGTCGAGGACGCGGAACTCGCCGCGCTCCCGGTCCAGCAGGGTCACCCCGAGCGCGTCGAAGCGGATGAGCCGGCCCACCGCCTCCGCCGCCTTCTCGTAGATCCGGTCGATCGGCAGGATCGAGGCGGTGAGCGCGGTCACCTCGTTGACGACCTCGAGGCGCCGGGTGCGCTGCTGCAGCCGCCACACGTGGGCGAGCGCGTGGCCGAGCTCCCGCGGGAAGCTCGGCGGGATCGTCTCGCGGCCGAGCCCGCGCGGGCCGGCCGGCCCGAGCAGCACGAACGCGCCCGCCGGGTGGGCCGGGTCGCCGAGCCCGCCCGTGAGCAGCATGGTGTCGCGGCGCCGGAGCCCCGGCGGCGGCATGGGCAGCTTCGCGAGCCGGACGCCGCGGGCCGGCGCGTCGAGGCGCGCCCGGATCCACCGGTCGAGGGACGAGCCCCGCCGCGCCCCGACCACCACGTCCACCGGGGCACCCGCGTCCGGGCGGAAGCGCAGCCCGCCCGCCCGGGCCCCGGACAGCGCCACGAGCTGCTTCAGGGTGTGGGCGAGGCCGGCCTCGGACGAGCCGCCGCGGCCCAGCGTGGCCAGCAGGTCCGGGAAGAGCCGGCCGATCTTCACGCGCCGGGCCTCAGAGCGGCGGACCCGCGTCGAAGCCGATCACGCGCTCGCACCACGCGGCGGCTGCGAGCAGCCGGGCCTCGCTCCACGGTGCGCCGACGAGCTGCACGGCCAGCGGGAGGCCTCCGGCCACCCCGGTGGGGAGCGTGATCGCGGGCATGCCGAGGAAGCTCCACGGCGCGCAGAACGACGGGTCGCCGGTGGAGCCAAGCCCACGAGGCGCGGGGGCCCCGATGGTGGGCAGGAGCAGGGCGTCGTAGCGCGCGGCGACCGCCCTCACCTCGGCGCGCACCCGGCGCCGCGCGGCCTGGGCCGCGAGGTACTGGGGAGCGGTGATCGCCTGGCCCTGCTCGATCAGCTCCTTGATCCGGGGCGGGTAGTCGGCGGCGTGCCCGGCGAAGAGCGGCGCGTGGGCGGCCGCCGCTTCCGCGCGCAGCACGATGGCGCCCGCCTCGTGGACCGACGCGAACGCGGCGGGCAACGCCACCTCGCCGAGGCGGGCGCCGGCGGCCTCGAGGCCCCGCGCGACCTCCTCGAGGTGCTTGGCCATCTCGGGCGTGGCCCGGCTCAGGAGCGCGGCGAGGACACCGATGCGCGGAGTCGCGGGCTCGTCGATCGCCGCCGGGTAGTCCTCCGGGGCCGGAGCGCCTCCCGCCAGGACCGCGAGCGCCAGCGCGCAGTCCTCCACGGACCGCGCGAAGACACCCACGTGGTCCAGGCTCCCCGCCAGCTCCACCACGCCGGCCGCATCGATGCGCCCGTGGGTCGGCTTGAGCCCGACCACGCCGCAGTACGCGGCCGGCCGGAGCACCGAGCCCACCGTCTGCGATCCGAGCGCGAGCGGCACCATGCGCGCGGCCACCGCCGCCGCGGGACCGCTGGAGGAGCCTCCCGGCGTGTGCTCGGGGTTCCACGGGTTGCGCGTCCCCGAGGGGTCGAGGTACGCGAACGCAGTGGTGGTGAGCTTGCCCATCGGCACCGCCCCCGCGCCGCGCAGCGCCGCGACCGAGGGCGCGTCGACCGCCGGGGTCCGGGTGGCCCATCCGGGCGCGCCCGCGGCGGTGGGCACGCCGGCCGCGTCGAAGATGTCCTTGAGCGCGATCGGCACCCCGTGCAGCGGCCCCATGAAGCGTCCCTCGCGGGCCTCGATGTCGCGCTGCACCGCCACCCGGGCGGCCGCGTCGCGGTCGAGCCGCACCCAGGCGCCCACCGCGGGCTCGACCGCGTCGGTGCGCCGGAGGCAGGCCGCGAGCAGATTGGAGGGCGACAGCGACCCAGCGCGGATGCGCCGGGCGGCCTCCGCCGCGCCCAGCTCGTGCATGGCCGCCATGCTCAGTGCAGGGCGTCCAGCACCTCGGCCACCACCTCGAACCGGCCGAAGGACGGCATGAGGTAGGCGCCCGCGTGGCGGGCGCGCACGTCGCGGAGCAGCCCCTGGGCCATCTCGATGCCCGCGCGCAGTCCCCGCTCCCCCGCCTCCCGCATGCGCCCCCGCACCGCGTCGGGCACCGTGATGCCCGGCACCTCGTTGTGCAGGAACTCGGCGTGGCGGGACGAGTGCAGCGGCATGATCCCGACCACCACCGGGATCGGCGGGCGCGTCCGGGCGAAGAACCGGTCGAGCGCTTCGAGATCGTACAGAGGCTGCGTCTGGGCCCAGCGCGCCCCCGCCTCGACCTTGGCGAGGAAGCGCTCCATCTCGTGCTGCCGCTCCGCGGCGGCCGGGTTGAGCGCCACCCCCACGCTGAACGAGGTGGGCTCGCCGATCGAGGTGCCGGTGGCGTCGAGGCCCCGGTTCATCTCGGCGATGATCCGGATGAGGCCCACCGCGTCCACGTCGAACACCGCGGTGGCGTTGACGTAGTCTCCGGCGCGCGGCGGATCCCCGGTCATGGCCAGGATGTTCCGGATGTCCATCGCGTGGGCCCCCAGCAGGTCTGCCTGGATGCCCATCAGGTTCCGGTCCCGGCAGGTGAAGTGCATGTTGATGTCCAGCCCCGTCGCATCCCGCACCAGCATCGCGGTGGGCAGCACCGACATCCGCACCCGGCCCAGGGAGCCGTCGTTGATGTCCACGATCTCGACGCCGTGCTCCTTCAGGAGCTTGGCCCCCTGCACGAGCTTCTCGATGTTGTGGCCGCGCGGCGGATCCAGCTCCACCGTGACCAGGAACTCGCCCGCGTCGAGCCGGCGCTGCAGCCGGGTGGGGGCAGCGGCGGTGGCGAGCCCCGAGGGCTCGTCGATCTCCACGCGCGCCCGGCGGACCGGCTCCACGCGCGCGGCGCTCCGCTCAGGGACCAGCCGGTCCAGCGCCTCCCGCATGGCCCGGATGTGCTGGGGCGTCGTCCCGCAGCAGCCGCCGACCAGCCGCGCGCCCGCCACGATCATCCGCGCCGCGTAGTCCGCCATGTAGCCGGGCGAGGAGAGGTACATCAGCCGCTCCCCCACCCGGCTCGGCAGCCCCGCGTTGGGCTGGATGGCCACCGCGAGCCCGCCCGCCTCCGGCAGCATCTGCTCGAGGATGTCGTAGAGCACGCTGGAGCCCACCGAGCAGTTCGCGCCCACCGCCTGGATCGGCAGCGCACGGAGGGCGCGGACGACCTCGACCGCGGTGCGGCCGGTGAAGGTCACCCCCTCGTCGTTGAAGGCCACCTGGGCGATGATCGGCAGGTCGGTGAGGGCGCGCACCGCCTCCACCGCCATGCGCATCTCGGTGAGATCCGAGAAGGTCTCGATCACGAAGCCGTCGACGCCGCCCTCGAGGAGCCCCTCCGCCTGCTCGTGGAAGGCCGCCCGCGCCTCTGCGGGCTCGATGGTGCCGATCGGGGCCAGATACTTGCCGAGCGGACCGATGGAGCCCAGTACCAGGACATCGCGCCCCATGCTCTCGCGCACGTCGCGCGCCAGCTTGCCCCCGCGCAGGTTGATCTCGCGCACGCGCCCCTGCAGCCCGTGGGTGCCCAGCTTGAACCGGTTCGCGCCGAAGGTGTTGGTCTCGATCGCGTCGGCACCCGCCGCGATGTACTCGGAGTGAACCGCCTGCACGAGCTTGGGCTCGTTGAGGTTGAGCACGTCGAAGCAGGCGTCGAGCGCCACCCCGCGCGCGTAGAGCAGCGTGCCCATCGCCCCGTCGCAGAGCAGGGCGCGCTCGGCCAGGCGGGTGAGGAGGGGGGAAGGAGACGACACGGGGCTAGACCCCCTCACCCTGCCCTCTCCCCTGAGGGGAGAGGGTGGAGGAGCACGACGCGGCCCGGTCGCGGAGGGCGGCGAGGAGCCTGGCGACGGCCTGGTCGGGGGTGATGCCGGTGGTGTCGACCACGAGGTCGGCCTGCCGATAGTAGGGCTCGCGGGCGCGATAGAGCGCCTCGATCTCCTCCCGGCTCCGCCCGGCCAGCATCGGGCGCTCGCCCGCGCGCTGGGCCCGCTCGTACACGGCGTCGAAGTCGTCCCGGAGCCAGACCACCGTGCCCAGCGCCCGCAGGGCCTCCGGGCGCCCGGCGCGACAGGGCAGGCCCCCGCCGGTGGCGATCACGTCGCCCGACTTGAGCGCGAGCAGCCGCACCGTCTCGTCCTCCAGCGTGCGGAAGTGGGCCTCGCCCCGCTCGGCGAAGATCTCCGGGATCGACCGGCCCTCGCGGGCGGTGATCATGTCGTCGGTCTCCACGAAGCAGCGGCCGAGCCGGCGCGCCAGCAGCCGCCCGACCGACGACTTGCCGGCCCCCATGAAGCCGACCAGCACCACGTTGTCACCCATGAGCACCCAGCCTATCACCACACCCCGGGGGCCGGCTGCCGCACCGTGGCGGCGGCGGGGGCCCGACGGTAGGCGCAGTCGCGCATCCAGCAGCGGCGGCACTGGGTGAAGTAGTGGTCCACCCGGACCTCGGGCCCGATCCCCACCAGCCAGCTGATGCTCTTGCCGGGCGTCATGAAGCAGGCCTCGTTGAGGGTCACCCCGATGGGGTCGCCCGGGCACAGGCGGAAGAGCGCGGCCTGCTCGGCGGTGTCCCAGCCGGCGTAGCCCGGGCTGATCCGGTTGCTGACCCGCGTGCCCGACGCGAGCCCTTCCTGGCAGAGCAGATCGTTGGCGTACTCGGCGAGGCTCTCCACCGCGGCGGAGCCCACGCTGTCGAGCATGACCGCGAGGGGAAACTCGCGCGCGTCGAACAGCTCGCGCACCCGGTGCTCGATCGCGTCGCCCACCGTGCAGATACCCGCGCCCACCGCCTCCACCGCGCCCCACAGCCGCGCGATCTGCGGGATGTGCAGCCGCTCGCCGCCCGCGTCGATGCGGTCGGACGCCCCGCCGGTGACGGCGACCGCCCGATAGACGAGCCGCGGCGCCATCAGCGCACGGCCCATGGCCAGGGCGTCCTCGAGGATCGCCAGCACCTGGGCGTCGGGGGCGTCGATGGCCTTCCGGTAGCCCTGGAACCGGAGGACCTCGTCGCGATCGATCGCGACCGGCAGGGCCTCGAGGACGGCGGCGGCGGGAGAGAGAACGGAGAGGGCCGCGGTCACCGCGTGCGGCGGGCGCGCACCACCCCGGCGATCAGGCGGATGTGCGCCGGATTCGAGCCGCAGCAGCCCCCGACGATGTTGCAGCCGGCGTCGAGGAGCGCCGGGTAGTCCTTGGCCATCTCCTCGGGGCCGAGCTCGTAGGTCGTGCGCCCCCCGCTCGTGATGGGCAGCCCCGCGTTCGGGTACGCGATGAGCGGGGCATCGGTGACCTGGCGCATCTCGCGGATGATCACCACCGCGCGATCGGGCCCGCGGCCGCAGTTCATGCCGACGATGTCGGCACCCGCCCCCAGGAGCTGCCGGGCCACGTCGGCCGGGCTCTCGCCCCACATCGTCCGGTCGCGGTCGTGCTGCTCCTCGTACTGGAAGAACATGGTGGCCATGACCGGCAGGTCCGCGACCGCCTTGCAGGCGCGCACCGCCGCCGCCGCCTCCTGCGGAAACATCATGGTCTCCACCGCGAAGCAGTCCACCCCGCCCGTGGCCAGGGCCTCCGCCTGCTCGCGGAAGGTCTCGAAGTACTCCTCGTCGGTGGCCACGTTCTTGCCGACCCCGTACTCCACCGGCAGATAGCTGGTCGGCCCGATCGAGCCCGCCACGAACCCGCCGGGCGGGCCGGCGGCCCGGGCCAGCCGCGCGCCCTTCTCGTTGAGCTCGCGGGTGCGCGCGCCCATGTCCTGGCCGTAGCGCTCGTCGTACTCGTGGAGCTTCAGCGCGGTGGCCCCGAAGGTGTTGGTCTCGACGAGCTGCGAGCCCGCCTCGAAGTAGCCCCGGTGGATCCCGCGCACCACGTCCGGGTGCGTGTCGTTCCAGAGCTCGGGGCAGTCGCCGTTGTCGAGGCCCGCCTCGAAGAGCGCGGTGCCGTAGCCGCCGTCGAAGACGAGGATCTCCCCCGCCCGGATCCGCTCCACGATCTCCCAGCCGCGGGCGCGGGCGGCCATCAGGCGTTCGCCGGCACGCCGAGCAGCTCCTTGGCGCGCACCACCGCGAGGGTCGAGTCCTTGGCGTAGCCGTCGGCCCCGATCTCGTCGGCATAGGCCTGGTTCACCGGCGCCCCTCCGATCATCACCTTGACCTGGTCGCGCAGCCCCGCCTTCGCGAGCGCGTCGATGGTGCGCTTCATCGCGGGCATGGTGGTGGTCATCAGCGCGGAGATGCCGACGATCTGGGCCCCGTGCTCCTGGACCGCGGCCACGAACTTCTCGGGGGCCACGTCGCGCCCCAGGTTGATCACCTTGAAGCCGGCGCCCTCGAGCATCATCGCCACCAGGTTCTTGCCGATGTCGTGGAGATCCCCCTGGGCGGTGCCGATCACCACCACTCCCAGGTTCTGCCCGCCGCCGCCCGCCTTGGTGATGAGCGGCTTGAGCAGGTCGAGCCCGGCGTACATCGCGCGCGCCGAGAGCAGCACCTGCGGGACGTAGTACTCGTTGCGCCGGAACTTCTCGCCGACCACGTCCATGCCGGGGATCAGGCCGCGGAAGATCAGCTCCTTGGGATCCATCGCCCGGGCGAGGCCTTCCTGCGTCTTCCGGGCCACCGTGTCCTTGTCGCCCAGGATGAGGGCGCGGGCCATCGCCGGGTAGTCGAAGTCGTCGCTCATGCCGCCGGCCGCTTCACCGTGCTGTAGCCGCCCTTCTGCCACGCGGTCATGCCGCCGATCACGTTGTAGAAATCGGTGAGCCCGGCCCGGCTGAGCGCGCTGATCACGGTGCTGGAGCGCAGGCCCCCCGCGCAGACGACCGCCTTCGGCCGCCCCGCCGGCACGAGGTCTCGCCGGGCCAGGGCCTCGCCCATGGGCAGGTGGAGCGCACCCTCGATGTGGCCCTCGTCCCACTCGAACAGCTCGCGCACATCCACCACCACGAGATCCGGCCGCTCATCCTTCATGGTGGCGAGGTCGTGCACACTGATCTGCGGCACCCGCGCCACCGGCAGCCCCTGGCTCTTCCACTCGGTCATGCCCCACTGCAGGTGGCCGGCGACCGCGTCGAGCCCGATACGGCCCAGACCGTGGACGGCGCGGGTGAGATCGGTGGGGCTCGCCACCACCAGCACCACCGGCGCATCCGGGGGCGCGAACAGCCCGACGCGGTTGGCGAACTGCGGGCTCTCGATCCAGACGTTGAGCGCCCCGGGAATGTGGGCCTCCCCGTACTCCTCGGAGCCGCGGACGTCGAGCACCCAGGCCCCCTTGTCGACCAGCTCCTGCACCTGGCTCGCCGAGAGCGCCCGCGGCTCGCCGCTCGGGGGCAGGGCCTGGGCGCGGTTGCGCGCGATGATGCGGTCGAAGTTGGGCGGCTTGGGAGGCAGCCCGGTCAGGAGCCGGCGCACGAACTCCTCGGCGCCGGGCGCCTGCAGCGCGGGATTGAAGCGACGCTCGAATCCGATCGTGGTCGCGGTCTTGCTGGACATCGCCCGCCCACAGCTCGAGCCGGCGCCGTGGGCCGGGTAGACCTCCACGCTGTCGGGCAGACGCAGGAGACGCTCGGTCAGGCTCCGGTAGAGGTTGGCCGCAGCCTGCTCCCCGCCGAAGTCGGGCCGGCCCACGTCGCCCACGAACAAGGTGTCGCCGGTCAGCACGAACCAGGGCTCGGTGCCGCGGCTCAGGTCGGTCACCACCAGCGCGATGCTGTCCGGGGTATGACCGGGCACGTGCATCACCCGCAGGGACACGTTGCCGACCAGGAGCTCCCGGCCGTCCTCCACCGGGTCGTGCGCGAAGGCGGCGTTGGCGGCCGGGTGGATGTGGATCCGCGCCCCGGTCCGGGCGGCCAGCGCCTGGTTGCCCGACACGTGGTCGGCGTGGACATGGGTGTCGACGATATCGGTGATGGTCAGCCCCTTGCGCCGAGCCATCGCCACGTACTCGTCCAGCCGGTCGCGGGCCGGGTCCACGATCACCGCCCGCCCGGCCTGGGCGCAGCCGATGACGTAGGACAGGCAGCCCGACTCCTCGTTGAGGATCTGCTGGAAGATCACGCGCAAAGTATGCCACAGCGAGCGGAGGATGCGCCACGCCCGCGGAGCGTGAGGGGAAAAATCCGGCCCGTGTCATGCTCGTTGGGTGAGAGCTCTTCGACGCGGGGCGGGGGTGCTGAGCGCGGTAGGGCTGGCCCTGGGCCTGACCGCCTGCGCGGCGCCCCTGCGATCGTTCACCGATCTCGAGCAGGCCCGGATCGACGAGTACGAGCGGGCGGCCCGCCAGGTGCTCGACTCCCGGGGCATCGCGGGCCCGCCGCCGGCCGTGCGCGTCGGCTCCGATCCCGCCCTCGCGAGCCTCACGCGGCCCGCCGCGCGGTACACCGCCCGAGTCGGGCTCGCCGACCTCGGCCGCCCCGGCCGGATCCTGGTCAACCACGCGGTGCTCGCCGACGACTACATCGCCCGGGCCGTGCTGAGCCACGAGCTCGCCCACTTCGTGCTGGGCCACGGGGACGGCAAGTGCCAGGGCCGCCACCACGACTGCGAGGTCGAGGCCCACGTCGCGAGCGTCGAGCTGCTGATGACCGGCTGGGACCTCGAGTACTCCGAGGCCGTCCGGCTCCAGTACGCCTACCTGAAGACCGTGGCCCTGGCGGTGCGGCGGGAGGAGGGCACCCCGCCCGGGGGACCCGGCGACCCCTGCCGGGAGCTGGAGGAGTTCGCGGCGCGGTTCAAGACCCCCTCCGGCTGCGAGTGACCAATTCCCTCCGGTTGACCCACCTCTCGCTGCTAGACTAGAATCCGCGGAAGTGCCAACCACCCAGATCCGGGGGGAACCACGGTCTCATGAAGGGCCTCATTGAAGGTTAAGGTCCTCGGCACCTACGGCAGCGAAGGGCCTGGACAGCGGCCGTCCGCCTTCCTGGTCGATGACCGGGTCCTGGTCGACGCGGGGACCGTCGGTGGCGCTCTCTCGGTGCCCGAGCAGATCCAGATCCAGCACGCCCTGATCAGCCACGCCCACCTCGACCACACCGCGGGGCTCGCGTTCCTCACCGACACGCTCGCCATGATCGCGCCCGACCGCCGGGTGACCGCGTGCAGCATCGCGCCGGTGATCGAGGCGCTGCGCACCCACGCCTTCAACGACGCCCTGTGGCCGAACTTCACGAACATCCCCTCGACCGCGCAATCGGTCCTGGGTTTCCGCACGCTCCCGGAAGAGGCGGAGTCGCGAGTGGGCGAGCTGTGGGTGACCCCGGTGCTCGTCGAGCATACCGTCCCGACCACCGGCTTCGTGATCCACGACGGCGAGACCGGCTTCGTGTACAGCGGCGACACCGGTCCGACGACCCGGATCTGGCAGATCGCCCGGGAGATGCGCGGCCTCCGGGCCCTGATCGTGGAGACGGCCTTCCCGGACCGGCTGGCCGCGCTGGCCAAGGCCTCCGGACATCTCACTCCCGAGATGCTGCGGCAGGAGATCGACAAGATGCCGGGGGACCTGCCGATCTGGGTCTACCACATCAAGCCGCAGCTCTACCAGGAGACCGCCGAGGAGCTGGCCAAGATCGACCCCACCCGCATCCACATCCTCGAGCAGGGCAAGACCTACTCGCTGTAGCCCTCACTGGACCTCGCCGTCCAGCAGCGGGGTCAGCCGGTCCTTGACAGGGAACAGGCCGAAGAGCCCCCCGGTGTGGATGAAGCAGACCCGGGGCCCCAGGGCCTTCGGATCGCGGGCGAGCGTCTCGAGCAGGCCCCGGAAGCCCCTCGCGGTGTAGAGCGGATCCAGCAGCAGGCCTTCCTCTCGGGCCAGCCGCACGAGCAGGGCGAGGTCCGCGCCGGCCGCCTCGGGGGAGCCCGCGCCGGCACCGTCCAGCAGGGCGATGGTCCGGGGCACCTCGATCGCCAGGCCGAACCGTCGGATGGCCGCGCCGATGGTCGCCGCGATGCGCTCCCGTACGCGGTCGGCCGGCGCGGTCACCGGCACGCCCACGATCTCAGCGGGCAGCCCCGTGAGCTGCTTGCCCATGAGCAGGCCCGCGTGGCTGCTCCCGGTCCCGTCGCTGACGACCACCGTGTCGAAGCGCGGCGCCCCGTGGTGGATCTGCTCGGCCAGCTCGACGGCGCACTCGACGTAGCCGAGCGCACCCAGCTCGCCCGCGCCCCCCTCCGGGATGACGTAGGGCCGACCGCCGCGGGCGCGGATCTCGGCGGCGAGCGCCTCCGTGAGCGGGCCCTCGTCCGCGGGCCCGCCCTCGGGGCAGTAGCGGAGCTCGGCGCCGAGGAGCCGGGCGAGCAGCAGGTTGCCGTCGTAGGCCGCCGGGCGCTCTCCGCGCACGACGATGATCGCCCGCAGCCCGAGCCGGGCCGCCACCGCGGCGACGGCCCGGGAGCCGTTGGACTGCGCCGCGCCGCAGGTGACGAGGGTGTCCGCGCCCTGCCCCAGGGCGTCGCCCACGAGGAACTCCAGCTTGCGCACCTTGTTGCCGGACTCGACCAGGCCGGTCAGGTCGTCGCGCTTGACGTAGAGCTCGACGCCGAGCCGGCGGGAGAGGCGGCCGAGCTTGAGGAGCGGGGTCGGGGTCAGGGCCAGCTCCAGGCGGGCGGGCGGCGCGATCACGGGCGCATCCTAGCACCCAAGAGCGGCATTGACAGCGGCCCGGCCTCCGAGTACCGTGCGGTCATGCGCATCGAGGTACACGACAATCAGGTCGAGTCCGCGCTCAAGACCATGAAGAAGCTCATGCTCAAGGATGGGCTCTTCAAGGAGATGAAGAAGCGCGCGTACTACGAGAAGCCGTCGGTCAAGCGGAAGCGCAAGCAGGCCGAGGCGCGGAAGAAGCGCCGGAAGGCCATGAAGCGCGCCGAGTCGGACGACTGAGCCTCGTTCCGGGTCCTCCCGGCCCGGGCCCCACCCCACCGTCCCGCCTCGGGTGACCCCACCTGGGGAGTCTCTCGCCAGCCAGCGGCTGTGGCTCGCCTTCGCCACCATGCTGCTGGTGGCAGGAATCACCAATACCTTCCCGGTCTTCCTGCCTGCGCTGCTGGCCGAGTTCGGCGGCTCCCGTGGGGCGACCGCCTCGACCGCCTCCCTGCTCTGGCTGGGCGGGGCCCTGCTGAGCCCGGTGGCCGGCTACCTCGTCGCGCGGTGGAACCCACGGCTGCTCGTGTGCCTGGGCCTGGGCCTGGTGGCGGGCGGCATGGTCCTCGGGAGCCTCGCGCCGACCCTGCCCGCCTTCCTGCTGGCCATGGGGATCGGGGGCGGCGTGGGCCTCGGCCTGACCGGCATGACCACCCATGCCGCGCTCATCGCCGATGCCTACGTCCGGCGACGGGGCCTGGCCACCGGCATCGCCTTCGGGGGTTCCATGGCCGCCTATGCCCTGGCCGCCCCGGCCCAGTGGATCATCACCCACTGGGGGTGGCGCCCCGCCTTCTGGTGCTACGCCGCCGCCATCGCCGCGCTGATCCCGTGGGCCTGGCGCTCGCATCCCACGCGGCTCGGATCCGCCGCGGACCGCGGGCCGGTGGGGTCCGGCCCGGCCCCGGTGACGGTCGCGGGCATCGTCCGCTCCGCGGGCTTCTGGAGCCTGCTCGTGATGTTCAGCACCCCGCCGCTCTTCGGCTATCTCGCCACCACCCAGCACACGCTGTACTTCACCGAGCGCGGCTTCACCGCGGGCGAGGCCTCCATGCTCCTCGCGATCGGCGGCGTCCTGGCCGGCCTCGGCCGGGCGCTGGCGGGGCTGGTGGCCGATCGCTTCGGCGGGCCCACCGCGGGCTTCCTCTCCTTCTCCTGCTCGCTGCTGGGCATGCTGTGCCTGATTGCGATGGAGGTGCGGCCGCTCTGGATCCTGGCCGCGGGCTACGTGCTGTTCCTGTTCCTGCCGCTCGGCTCGCGCGCGAGCATCGTGACCGTCCTGCTCGGCCGCCTCGCGCCGCCCGCGCACTACGGCGTCATCTTCGGCCTGCTCGGCATCGGCAACAACCTGGGCGCGGCGCTCGGCCCCTGGCTCTCCGGCGTGCTCTTCGACCGCACCGGCACCTACCTGGTGATCTACCTCGCCGCCCTCGGGATCGCCCTCGTGGGCCTCGGCGCCCTGACCGTCTTCTGCCTCACCACGCGGGCGGCGCGGGCCTAGTTTGAGCCGGTGGTTAGTGGGCCATGTGGGCTAGCCGCCGGGCGGGTCGCGACAGGCTCCGGGACGGTTGTCCGCGGATTGGGGGAGTGCGGGGGCCATGTCTGGGCCCCCGCAGATGAAAGAGCCTGAAGAAGTAAACCGGTATCAGCAGTCGGTGGCCCCGGCCCTCGCGCGCTAGCCCACCCGCCCCGCCAGCGCCGCGTACTTGTCCAGAAGCGGCAGGACCTGGTCGCGGCCGGCGGGAGGCAGCCCGAAGATGGCGCGGTGCACCCCCGCGTCGCGCAGCCCGGCCAGGCGCGTCTCGTCGGTGGGGGCGCCGAAGATGGACACGGTGACCGCGCCCGGATCGCGCCCGGCCTTCTCGGCGCGCGCCCGCAGGTCCGCGATGGTCTCGGCGATGGGCTCGCTGTAGGAGCGCCCGCCGATCGGCAGCCAGTGTCCCCCGAAGTCGGCCGCGCGCTGGCGCGCGTGGGGGCCGGCGCCGCCCATGAGGATCGGCGGGTGCGGCTTCTGCACCGGCTTCGGGAAGGACCACACCTTGTCGAAGTCGACGAATCGGCCGTGATACTCCGCCTCGTCTGTGGTCCAGATCTCCTGCATGGCGGCGATACGCTCCCGCAGCACCTTCCAGCGGTTCTCGAACGCCGTCCCGTGGTTGGCCATCTCCTCGGCGTTCCAGCCACCGCCGATCCCGAAGAGCACGCGGCCCCGCGAGAGGTAGTCCAGGCTCGCCACCTCCTTGGCCAGGACGATCGGGTCGCGCTCGATCACCAGGCAGATGCCGGTACCGAGCTTGAGCCGGGTGGTCACCGCGGCCGCCGCGGCGAGCCCCACGAACGGATCGACGGTGTGCCAGTACTCGCGCGGCAGGTCGCCCCCGCCCGGCCACGGGCTCTTGCGGCTCGCCGGGATGTGGGTGTGCTCGGGCACGAAGAGCGACTCGAAGCCGCGGGCCTCGGTCTCCCGGGCCAGGTCGTCGATGCGCATCGCGTAGTCGGTGGAGAACTGGAACACGCCGTATCTCATGGCCGGGTCGTCCCTCCATGGAAGCGGGTTAACGTCCCAATCATGCCGGATCCGCCCGGGCACGGTGGTACCATGAATCCGCAATCAAGCCAACCGAGGGAGGTGAACATGGTCCTGAGGTCCCACGCGCTGATCGTCACGCTCACACTCTCTGCGCTTCTCGGGCTCGGTCACGGCCCGGCGGAAGCGGCCGACAGCACCCACGTGGATGCCGCCACCCAGCAGGTGGAGCGCGGCGCCGCCCAGATCGGCCAGGGTCAGGTGCTCGTAGGTGCGGGCCAGCTCGCGATGGGCATCGGCAACACGGTCGTGGAAGGCGCCAAGTACTCGGGCCAGAAGCTCGCCGAGGCCGGGCGGGCCGCCGGGCCGGACGCCAAGACCGCATGGCAGCACACCCGGGAAGGCGCCGTCGCCTTCGGCTCGAGCGTCCGCGACTTCTTCGTCAAGCTCTTCGGCGGATAGATCTCGGAGGGGGGCTCCGCCCCCTTCTCAACCTCCCCCCAAGCAGATTGCGCGGGCGAAGCCCGCGCTCGAAGCGGAGCGCCGACGCTAGCGGCGGGGCGGGCGGGGCGGCTTGGAGAGGTAGGCGGCGAGGGTGGGCGCCTCGCGCTCCTGCAGGCGGATCGCGATCCGCAGCTGCTCGAGGTACTGCTCGAGCGTCTTGCCGCCGAGCACGATCCGGTTCGTCTCGAAGAAGGCCAGCACCTCCTGCTCCCACGCCGGGCTCACCAAAGCGGTCACGCCCTCGTACATCCGGCGATAGGCGCTGCCCGGGTATTGCCGCGCCATCGCCTGCCAGTTGGCCTTGACGTACTCCCACGCGAGCCCGCGGCTGTGCACGCCCACCAGCAGCGCGCGCATCAGGAAGGGCGCGTCCTGGCTGCGCACCTCCCCGCTGGTGGTCTTCTCGAGCGTGCGCTGCAAGAGCTCGGGCTGCCGGAACGCGGCGAGCGCGTAGAGGTAGCGCTGCTCCTCCTGCGGGGTGCGGGCGGCCTTGAACCGCCGCAGGAACTCGTCGTACTCGGCCTCGCCGCCCGCGGTGGCCACGATCGCGATCAGGGCGGGCAGCACGTCGGCGTCCACCGCGGTGTCGTCCTCGCGATAGCGGGCATACATGGCCCGGGCGCGGTCCTGCGCGGCCGCGTCGTTGCCGAGCGTGCCGAGGGCCCGGAGCAGATCGCCGCGCAGCTGGCGCTCGAGCTCGTCCTCGCCGGCCTGCGGCTCCCAGCCCAGCCGCTCCACCGCCCCCTCGACCCGCTGGCGGACCAGGGCCTCCAGGTCGGGGCGTGACTCGTCCCCGATGAGCCGGTTGAGATAGGCGAGCGAGCCGATCAGGGCCGTCCACACGTTGCGGTCGGTCTCCTCGGCGAAGCGGGCGGTGAGGTCGAGGTAGTCCGCCGGCGTCATCATCCCGGCCTGGGCGAGGGCGAGCGCGTCGCTCACCAGGTTGAAGCGCTCGATGGGCGCGAGCTTCCGGAGCGCGCCGGTGAGCTTCTTGAGCAGCGGCGGGGCGTACTGGACTCGGTAGAAGCCGTGCCCGCCCGCGTTGGCCACCACCCAGTCGGGCGAGGCGGGCAGCGTCACCGCGAGATCCTGGTCGCCGAGCAGCACCGGCTTGTCCACGAAGCCGCGCTTGACGGAGGCGCGCAGGCGCACCGGGATCTGCCAGCGCTCGGCGGCGGCCCCGTCGGTCGGCAGGTAGGTGAAGCGGCGCTGGCTCAGCTTGACCCCTCCGCCCTCGGGCTCGACGACCACGAGGGGGTAGCCGGGCCGGAAGATCCACCCGTTCATCACCTCGGGGATCGGCAGGCGGGCCGCGTCGCCGAGCGCCTTCCAGAGATCGGTGGTCTCCGCGTTGCCGAGGCGGTGCCGCTCGAGGTAGAGCCGGACGCCGTCGCGGAAGACCTCGCCCCCGAGATGCTGCTCCAGCATGCGCAGGACCGAGCCGCCCTTCTCGTAGGTGAGCAGGTCGAACATCGCCTCGCAGTCGCGCGGCGCCCGCACCTCGAACTCGATGGGCCGCGTGTTCTGCAGACCGTCCACCCCCATCGCGGCCGCCCGGGAGACCCCGAAGGTCGTCCAGCGCTTCCACTCCGGCTTCCAGGCGTCCACCGCCAGCAGCTCCATGAAGGTGGCGAAGGCCTCGTTGAGCCAGATCCCGTTCCACCAGAGCATGGTCACGAGGTCGCCGAACCACATGTGGGCGATCTCGTGGGCCACCACGTCGGCCACGCGCTCGCGCTCCGCATGGGAGGCCGCGGCCTCGTCCACCAGCAACGCGGTCTCCCGGTAGGTGATGGCGCCCAGGTTCTCCATGGCGCCCGCCGCGAAGTCCGGGATGGCGAGCATGTCGAGCTTGTCGCCCGGATAGGGCATCCCGTAGTAGCGCTCGAAGAAGTCGAGCGCGAAGGCGCCGACGTCGAGCGCGAAGCGGGTCAGGTGAAGCTTGCCCGGCACGCACCAGACGCGCAGCGGGGTCGGGCCCACCATCACCGGCGCGGTCGCCTCCAGCTCGCCCACCACGAAGGCCACCAGGTAGGTGGACATGCGGATGGTATCCGCGAAGACCACCGTCTTCTTGCCCGAGCCGGTGGGCGTCTCGCTGAGCACCCGGGTGTTCGAGACCGCGGCCAGCGGCTCCGGGACGACCAGGGTGACCCGGAAGACCGCCTTCAGCGCCGGCTCGTCCCAGCACGGGAAGCCCCGCCGGGCATCGGTGGCCTCGAACTGGGTGGCCGCGATGACGTGGGCGGCCCCGGAGGCGTCCTTGTAGGTGCTGCGGTAGAAGCCGTGCAGGCGGTCGTTCAGGAGGCCGGTGAAGCGGAGCGTGAGCCGGTGCTCGCCGGGCGGGATCGGCGTCGGGAAGCGCAGGCTCGCCCGCTCCGCCGTCTCGTCGAGCGCCGCGCTCCCCTCCACCGTCGCCCCGTCGGCGGTCGCCACGCTCACCGACTGGATCGCCAGCTCCGCCGCGTTGAGCACGATCTCGCTCACCGGTTCCTTCACGGTGACCGTGACCGTCTCCTCCCCCGCGAAGGTGGCCGCGTCGAGGTCGGGCTCGAGCCGGATGTCGTACCGGGCGGGCACCACGCTGGCGGGCAGCCGATAATCCATTCGCGAAGGATACCACCCCTAGCCCGCCCACGGCGTCACCCCAGATAGGTTGCGTCGCTAGATCGGGCGCCGGGCGGGCGGGGCGGGGGCCCTCCCGGGAAC
>DATIFV010000062.1:0-6424 GCA_035455085.1 Candidatus Methylomirabilota bacterium
GGTCCTGGAGCGGCTGGTGGAGAAGGGCAAGATCATGGTCAAGCGCGCGTACGCGGACTGGAACCGCTACGCCGAGTACAAGCGCCCCTTCCACGAGCACGCCATCGAGCTGATCGACGTCCCCCAGAGCCGCTACAGCGGGAAGAACTCCGCGGACATCCGCATGGTGGTCGACGCCATGGACCTGGCCTACTCCAAGCAGCACGTCGACACCTTCGCCCTCGTCTCGGGCGACTCGGACTTCTCCCCGCTGGTGTCCAAGCTGCGCGAGAACGACCGCTACGTCATCGGGCTCGGCGTCAAGTCCTCGTCCTCCGAGCTGCTGGTCGGCAACTGCGACGAGTTCATCTTCTACGAGGACTTGATCCGCGAGTCCAAGAAGACCACGGCCCTGCGCGGGCTGCCCGAGAAGAAGGCGGAGGCCTTCGCCCAGCTGATCGAGGCGGTCCAGGCGCTGCAACGGGAGAACAAGGACACGCTGTGGGGCTCGATGGTCAAGCAGACCATGATCCGCAAGAACCCCGCGTTCAACGAGTCCTACTACGGCTACTCGACCTTCTCGAAGCTCCTGGAGGAGGCGGCCAAGCAGAAGATCCTCACCCTGGAGCGAGACGCCAAGAGCGGCACCTACATCATCACGTCGCTCGAGGCCGAGCGCGCCGCCTAGGCGCCCGCCGCGGTCTACTCGTCCCGGCCGATCATCCGAACCCGGCCGCTGTCGCTGATGAGCGCGGTGAGGATCCAGCTCACGACGCTCACCAGCAGGGCGCCCCAGAAGGCGGGCCAGAAGCCGGCCACGTGGAAGCCGGAGACGAAGACCGAGACCAGCCAGAGGCAGAACGCGTTGAGAACCAGCAGGAAGAGGCCCAGGGTCAGGAGCGTGATCGGAAACGTCAGCACCACCAGGACCGGCCGCACCACCGCGTTGATCAGCCCTAGCGCCAGCGCCGCCACCAGCGCGGACACCAGGCTCTCGAGCCGGATGCCGGGCACCACGTGGGCGGCCAGCAGCAGGGCCAGGGTGTACACGACGATCCGGAGCAGGAATCCCATGGCGTGGGCTCGAGTCTACACCCGGCGGGCCGCGGCCGGCCTGCTGTTCGCCGCGTGGACCGCGGGGGCGGCCGCGCAGGAGGCTCCCCGGATCACGGTGGACCCCGCCATGGCCAGGGGGCCGGCCGCCGCCGCGGTCACGATCGTGGAGTGGAGCGACTACGAGTGCCCGTACTGCAAGCGCGCGCAGGAGGTGCTGCGGCGCCTGCAGGTCGAGTTCCCCGACACGCTCCGGCTCGTGTTCAAGGACTTCCCCCTGCGCTCCCATCCCGGCGCGATCCCCGCCGCGAGCGCCGCGCGCTGCGCGGGCGCCCAGGGCCGGTACTGGGAGTATCACGACCTGCTCTTCGCGGCCCAGCCCGACTTCGCCCGCGACCAGCTGATCGGCTACGCCCGGCGCCTCGGTCTCGATGTCGAGCCCTTCCGCCAGTGCCTGGACGACGGCCGGTTCCTGGACGCGGTCCGGGCCGACCAGCGCGAAGGGATGCAGGCGGGCGTGCGCGCCACCCCCACGTTCTTCATCAACCAGCGGAAGATCGAGGGGGCCCTGCCCCTCGAGGAGTTCCGCGCGGCGGTCGAGCAGGCCCTGCGCGAGGCCGGCCGCTAGCGAGGAGATCGCTCCCGTGACCACCCCGCCCGTCAGCCTGTTCGTCGACGTCGACACCGTGCCCTGGGTCGAGCGACGTCCCGGCGTCTTCTGGAAGACGCTCTGGGAGGAGGGGCCGCGCAAGGCCATCCTGATGCGCTACGAGCCCGGCGCGATGATCCCCCGCCACCGCCACCTCGGCGACGAGCAGATCTACGTGCTCGAGGGCAGCGTCGCCGACGACACCGGGGTCTGCACCGCCGGCAACTACGCCCGCCGGCCGCCCGGCTGCGTGCACACGGTGACGAGCGCCACCGGCGCGCTCGTCATCGCGATCACCTCCGGCCCCACCGAGCCCGTCTAGGCCTCGACCCGGCCCACGTCGAGGGCGTCGGTGAGGGTGCGCAGCATCAGCAGGAGCCCGGCGCGCACCTGCTCGTCGCACGCCTCGACGCCCTCCCCGTAGAAGACCGAGACGATGTAGGCGGGCAGCGTCGGATGATCGGCCGGGCTCGCGAGCCACTCGGCGGCCGCGCGGTGCGCGTCGTGGATGCGGGACTCCGCGAGCTGCGGAAACGGCCGGCCGAGGCTCCGCTCGACGATCTTGAAGAGGAGGAAGCACAGCCCCAGGGCCGCGCGCTGCACGACCGGATCCTGCTGGCGGGTGATCGAGTGGGCGAAGGCGGCCACGTGCGGCTGCCGGGCCAGGAAAGCGCGCGCCTCCTCGTCGACCCGTCCGGGCGGATACGCCGTCGTCTCGCGCCAGACCTCGTCGACCAGGCTCCGATCGATCCCTCGCACGATCGACGAAACTCCTTGCGACCCCCCGGGGATGTCCGGTAACGTGAGTGGCTGAATTCTAGCACGGAGGCTCGAGCCAGCGTGGAGACGGCGAGATGATGACCCCGGAGCATTTCTGGTTGACCGTAGGATTCCTCGGCCAGGCGTTCTTCTCGATGCGCTTCCTGGTCCAGTGGATCGCCTCGGAGCGCAAGAAGGAGAGCGTGATCCCGGTTTCGTTCTGGTTCTTCTCGATCGGCGGCGGGCTCACCCTGCTGATCTACGCGATCTACCGCCTGGACCCGGTGTTCATCCTGGGCCAGGGGGCGGGCCTCTTCGTCTACCTGCGAAACCTCTACCTGATCCGGCGCAAGCAGACCCGGCTGGCCGAGGCCAGCGTCTAGCCGGTCGCGGGCCGGCAAAGGAGCGGGGATGGATTCCACCGTCCGGTGGGGCGCGACCCAGACCCAGCCGATCCTGATGATCCCGGGGCCGACCGAGCTGCCGTTCCCGGTGGTGGCCGCGATGAACCAGCCGGCCGCGATCCAGTACGACATGCACTTCGACGTCGAGGTGCTGGAGCCGGTGACCCTCGCCCTGCGGGACATCTTCCAGACCACCCGCGGCGAGGTCATCGTGATGCCCGGCTCGGGCCGGACCGCGCTCGAGGCCTCCGCGATCTCGGTGCTCGAGCCCGGCGACCGCGCCCTCGTGGTGGTGGCCGGCGTCTTCGGCGCCCTCATGCGCGAGATCATGACCCGCGCCGGTGCCGAGGTCACCGAGCACACCGTGGAGTGGGGCCACCCCCTCGACCTCGCCCGCCTCGAGAAGGACGTGGAGCGGGTGAGGCCGAAGGTCGTCTCGATGGTGCACAACGAGACGTCCACCGGCACCACCTATCCCGCCGCCGAGGTGGGCCGCATCGTCAAGCGTCACCGCGCGCTCTTCATGCTCGACACGGTGTCCTCCCTCGCCGGCCTCGACGTGCGCACCGACGAGTGGGGAGTGGACTTCAACATGACCGGCTCGCAGAAGTGCCTGGCCGCGCCGCTCGGGATGGCGATCGTGTCGGTGAGCCCCGCGGCCTGGGAGGCGATGGAGCGGCGCAAGCACCGGGCCAGCTCCTGGGCCTACGACCTGCTCCGCTGGAAGGAGAACTGGATCCCCGCTTCGCGCGGCGGCCACATTCCCGACGGCAGCCCGCGCCGGCAGCCGGTCTCGATCCCGACCCATCTCACCCACGCCCTGGGTGCGGCGAGCCGCCTCATCCTCGAGGAGGGCCTCGCCCACCGCTTCTGCCGTCACGCGGTGGCGGGGCGCGCGTTCCGGGCGGGGCTCGAGGCCATGCGCCTCGAGATGTTCCCGGAGGCCTCGCTCCGGTCCAACACCGTCTCGTGCTTCAAGACGCCGCCCGGGATCGACCCCGCCGCGGCGGTCACCCACCTGCGCGACCGGCACGGGATCCTGATCGGGACCGGCCTCGACAAGATCCGGACCGCCACCCTCCGGGTGGGGCACATGGGCATCACCTCGAGCCCGCTCTACGTGCTGCCCACGCTCTCTGCGATCGAGATGACCCTGCGCGACCTCGGTTACCGGAGCGAGGCGGGCGCGGGCGTGGCCGCGGCCCAGGCGGTGTTCGCGGGGCCGCCGGCGTGATCGCGGTCCCGGACGACTTCCCCTCCGTCTTCGAGGGCAGCGAGGCGCACCAGCGCGCCAAGCGCCTGGACGAGGTTCGCGTCTTCACCGAGCGCGGCGCCGACCAGGAGGCGGAGCTGATCCGCCGCATCGGGGACGCGCGGGCCGCCGTCAACATCCGGGCCCACGCCCGCTTCAGCGACGGCGTGTTCGCGGCCTGCCCCAAGCTCAAGATCGTCTCGGTCTGGGGCACCGGCACCGACAACATCGATCTCAACGCGGCGGGGATGCGGGGGGTCACCGTCTGCAACACCCCGGGCATCAACGCCTTCGCGGTGGCCGAGCACGCGCTCACCCTCATGCTCGCGGTGGGGCGCCGGATCGTGATGCTCGACGCCGAGATGCGCCAGGGCCGCTGGCCGCGCGAGATGCTCACCCAGCTCCTGGGCAAGACGCTCGGGATCTTCGGCATGGGGGCCATCGGCGGCCGCCTGGCCGTCATCGCGCGCGGCATCGGCATGAACGTGCTCGGCTGGAGCGCGCTCAACGACGAGGCGCGCATCCGCAAGACCGGGGCGCGGCCCGCCTCCAAGGAGGAGATCCTCGCCACCGCCGACGTGGTGAGCCTCCACGTGCGGCTCACCCCGGAGACGCGCAACTTCCTCGGCCGCAAGGAGCTGGCAACGATGAAGCCCACCGCGATCCTGGTCAACACCGGCCGGGGCGCGCTGGTGGACCGCGAGGCGCTGCTGGCCGCGCTGCGCGAGCGCAGGATCCTCGGCGCCGGGCTCGACGTCTTCCACCAGGAGCCCCTCGCCCCCGACGACCCGATCCTGAGCCTCCCCAACGTGATCGTCTCGCCCCACAACGCGGGCCAGACACCCGAGGTCATCCGTGACGGCCTGCTCGCCGCGGTGACCAACGTCGAGAACTACCTCGCGGGCAAGCCGAGCAACCTGGTCGTCTCCCCCGGTTGACGCACCGCCCGGCGAGCCCGTGCCCGCCGATCCTGGTGGGCGTATGCTCCGGGCCTGGCCGGCTCGCATCGGGGCGTGAGCCGGCGGAGCCGTTCACCCGACCCTGGAAGGAGGAGGACCATGGCGAAGGTTCTTCGATGCGGCGATCTGATGCCGGGCTGCAGCTTCGTGGCGGAGGGCAAGGACATGGCCGAGGTCATGGCCAAGGGGGCCGAGCACGCCAAGACGGCCCACGGCCTCGCGACGATTCCCCCGGACATGGTGGCCAAGGTACAGGCCGCCATCAAGGACAAGTAGCACCCCGCCGCCTCCCTCACCCCACCCTCTACGCTCAGCGGAGAGGGCAGGGTGAGGGGGGCTACGCGGTCAGGTCGACCAGCACCTTCATCACCGGCCCCCCCCGCAGCGCCTCCTCCATGCCCTGCTGCAGGCCCTCGAGCGGGATCTTCCGGGTGACCAGTGGCGAGAGCGCCACCGCGCCCGAGGCGGCGAGCCGGATGGCTTCCTCCCAGTCGGCGCGGTTGTAGAGGCGGCTGCCGTGCATGGTCACCTCGCGCGCGAACATCGGGTAGAGGTTGACCGGGGTGGGCTCGGAGTGGATGGCCACCACGCTCACCGTGCCCCAGACCCGCACCGCCTCGGTCATCACGCGGGCCGCGGCGGGATGGCCGGTGACCTCGAAGGCCACGTCCACCCCCTGCCCCGCGGTCCACTCGTTGACGAAGCGCACCGGGTCGGCGTCGGCGCCGACCACCTCGAGCCCGAGGCCGCGCAGCAGCTCGATACGGTACGGGTTGATCTCGCTCACGATCACCCGCGCCCCGCGGTGGCGGCAGACCATCGCGATCAGCCCCCCGATGGGTCCGCCGCCCAGCACCAGCACGGAGTCGCCCGCCTTGACCTCGGCGCGCCGCACGTCGTGGGTGGCCACCGCGAGCGGCTCGATCATCGCGGCCTCGTCGTCGCCGAGCGAGGCGGGCACGTGGAGCATGCGCTGCGCCTCCACCGCCCAGTAGTCCTGCATGCCCCCGGGCAACTCCACCCCGTAGATCTGGAGCCGGTAGCAGAGGTAGTAGCCGCCCATCCGACAGGCGCGGCACTCCCCGCAGGCGTGGATCGGCTCCACCACCACCCGATCGCCCGGCCCGAACCCGCTCGCCGCGGGCGCCTCCACGACCTCCGCGAAGGTCTCGTGGCCGATGATGCCGCCCTTGGGGATGCGGTGATCGAGGTGCCCCTGGAAGATGTGCAGGTCGGTGCCGCAGATGCCCGCACGCCGCACCCGGAGCAGCGCCTGGTCGGGCGCGCGGGACGGGCGGGTGATGGGACCGGTGCGAAACGTGCGGGAGCCTTCGTAGAAGGAAGCCCTCATGCGCGAATCTCCTTGTCG
>DATIFV010000063.1:0-9546 GCA_035455085.1 Candidatus Methylomirabilota bacterium
CACGAGCACCCGCAGCAGCGTGCGCACGCGGGGGTCCCAGGACAGGAGCCCGTGATGGCCCCGCTCCGCGCCGTGGGGATCCCACTCCGGCTGAAATCCGACCCGCAGCGTGCGCCCGGGCGCGGGCGCCGGCATCAGGGCCGCCGCGCGCGGAGCGCCTGGTAGCGCGCCACCATGGCCGCGGTCTGGGTGGGCGCCGCGAAGCGCGCCTCCACTAGGCGCCGGGCCGCCAGCCCCATCCGGGCCCGGCGCTCGGCGTCCAGCAGGAGCCCGATGGCCGCGTCCGCCATCTCCCCGGTCTCGGCCTTGGTGAGCAGCCCGGTCTCGCCGTCGACCACCACCTCGTCCACGCCCGAGGCGCGCACCGCCACGGCGGGCAGCCCGCAGGCGTGGGCCTCGGCCAGCACGAGCCCCTGGGTCTCGGTCTCGGACGCGAACAGGAACAGATCGGCGGCGCGGTAGTAGTCCGGCAGGGCCTCCCGCGGGAGCCCGCCGTGGAAGACGATGCGGCGCCGGGCCCTCCCGGCCGCCGCGCGCCGCTCGAGGGCCTGGACGTGGCTGCCCCGACCCACCAGGTGCAGGGTCGCGGTCGACACCGCGGCCGCCACCGACTCGAAGGCGTCGAGGACCCGCTCGAGGCTCTTCTCCCGGTCGAGCCGTCCGGTGTAGAGGCAGATCAGCCCGTCGACGGGCAGCCCGAGGCGACGCCGGGCCCGCTCCCGGCTGCCGGGGGCGAAGAGCGTGAGGTCCACGCCGGTGGGGATGACCGCCACCGGAGCGCGGACGCCGCGTCCCCGGAGGGTCTCGGCCACGTGCTCGGAGGGCGCGACGATCAGATCGGCGGAGTCGGCGAACCGGCAGGCCAGCCGTACCGCGAGGGCCCGCACCAGCCGCGGCGGCAGGGGCACGTAGTGTGCGTACTTCTCGTAGCGCGTGTGGTAGGTGAAGACCAGCGGACAGGACAGGCGCCGGGCCAGGCGGCGGCCGGTCGGTCCGAGCAGGAACGGATGGTGGACGTGGACGATGTCGAGCTCCAGCGCCCGGGCCACGCGGGCGAGCCGCCGCGACACCGGCAGCGGCAGCGAGAACCCGGGATAGGTCGGCGCGGGGATCGACGGGTAGCGGAAGACGAACGGCGGATCCGGCTGGGGCTGCTGGGGCGCGGGTGCGAACAGCCAGACGCGGTGGCCGAGGGCCTCAAGCCCCTGCCGCAGGGTCTCCACCGCGGTGGTGACCCCGCCGCGGAACGGCAGGTAGTTGTTGGTGAACAGCCCGACCCGCATCCACTACTCGTCCGGGTTCTTCGGGTCCTGGCCGCGCTCGATCCGGTCGAAGTCGCCGGGCTTGAGCGAGTCGAGCCACTCCTTGATCTTGGCCTGGTCGTCGCCCTTGCCGGTGCCGATCTCGGTCTCCTTGGCGACCTCCACGGTGCGGGCCTTCTGCACGACCTCCTCCTCGACGAAGATCGGCGCCCCCACGCGCAGGGCGAGCGCGATCGCATCCGACGGGCGCGAGTCCACCGTGACGTCGGCGGTGCCCAGGCGCAGGTGGATCACCGCGTAGAAGGTGTTGTCGCGCAGGTCGTTGACCACGATCTTCTGCACCCGCGCGTCGAGCGCCTCCAGGATGTTCTTGATGAGATCGTGGGTCATCGGGCGCGGGGTCGCGATCTTCTCGAGCTCGCGCGCGATGGCGTTGGCCTCGAAGAGCCCCACCCAGATGGGCAGCGAGCGCTTGTCCTCCTCGTCGCGGAGGATGATCATGGGCATGTTGGAGAGCGGGTCGAGCGCGAGCCCCTTCACTTTCATCTCCAGCCACATGGCGCGCCTCCTAGGCCTCTAGCTCGCCGCGGAGGCTATGCGGCAGGGCGCGGACGATCCGCACCGGCACCACGCGGCCCAGCAGGTCGCGGCCTCCGGGATCGAAGTTCACTACTCGGTTGCAGCGGGTGCGCCCGGCCACCTCGCCCGCGCTCTTGCGGGCGATCCCGTCCACCAGCACCGGCAAGGTCTGGCCCTCGAGGCGGCCGCTGCGCGCGGCGCCCACCCGCGTCGCCACTTCCAGGATGCGGCGGTTGCGGTCCGCCTTGATCTCCTCCGGCACCTGGTCGGCCATCTCGGCCGCGGGGGTACCCGGCCGGCGGGAGTAGCGGAAGGCGAAGACGTTGTCGTAGCCGACCTCCTCGACCACCCGCACGGTCGCCGCGAAGTCCTCCTCGGTCTCGCCCGGGAAACCCACGATGAGGTCGGTGGAGAGGGCGACCTCGGGCACCGTGGCCTTGAGCTCGGCGATCAGCTCCAGATAGCGCGCGCGGGTGTAGCCGCGGTTCATCCGCTCGAGCACCCGGTCCGAGCCCGACTGCAGCGGCAGATGCAGGTACTCGCAGACCTTGGGGACGTCGCGGATGGCGCGGATCAGCCGGGAGGTGAGATTGTAGGGGTTCGAGGTGGTGAAGCGGATCCGCTCGATGCCGTCGACCCCATTCACGGCCTCGAGCAGGGCCGCCAGGTCGGTGGGCGGGCTCAGATCGCGCCCGTAGGCGTTCACGGTCTGGCCGAGCAGCGTGACCTCGCGACAGCCCGCGGCGGCCAGGCCGCGGATCTCCTGCACGATGACCTCGGCCGGGTGGCTGCGCTCCCGGCCCCGGGTGGTGGGGACGACGCAGAACGTGCAGTGCTTCTCGCAGCCCTCCATCACCGTGACGAAGGCCTTCAGGCGCGAGCCGCCCTCGGGCCGCGCGGTGATCTTCACCAGCGCGCCCTCCCCGGTCTCCAGCACCGGCCCCCTGCCCTGCCGGACCCGCCCGACCAGCTCGGCGACCCGGGCGATCGCGGGCGAGCCGAAGACGAGATCCACGTGGGGCGCGCGCTCCCGGATCCGCCCCTTCTGCAGCTGGGCCATGCAGCCCATGACCCCGATGACCAGGTCGGGCCGATCGCGCTTGAGATGGCGCAGGGCGCCGAGCTGGGAGAACACCTTGTCCTCCGCCTTCTCGCGGATCGAGCAGGTGTTGAGCAGGATCAGGTCGGCGTCTTCCGGCCGGTCGGTCAGCTCGTAGCGCTGTTGCCGGAGCAGGCCCGCCACCCGCTCGGAGTCGTACTCGTTCATCTGACACCCGTAGGTGATCAGGTGCAGCTTGGACATCAGCGCGCGGCAGAGGGAGCGATGAGAGAGGAATTCGGCATAAGTGGTCGGGACTTACCGTAGCACCCACCCCCCGGCATGTCAAACAACCGGCCGAGCGGTCAGACCGTCTCCTCGAAAACCCCGATGCGGCGGAACTTGTCCTGGCGCTCCTCGATCAGCTCGCTCTCGGACTTGGACCGCAGCTGCCACAGCTGATCCTGCAGCGCGGCGCGCAGGCTGGCCGCGGTGGCCTCCCAGTTCCGGTGGGCGCCCCCGGTCGGCTCGGGCACCACCGCGTCGATCACGCCGAGCTTGAGCAGGTCGGGCGCGGTCACCCGCATCAGCTCGGCGGCCTCGGAGGCCTTGGCCGCGTCGCCCCAGAGGATGGCGGCACAGCCCTCGGGTGAGATCACCGAGTAGATCGCGTACTCCAGCATCAGCACCCGGTTGCCGACCCCGATCGCGAGCGCCCCGCCGCTGCCGCCCTCCCCGGTCACCACGCAGATCACCGGGGTGGGCAGCCCGGCCATCTCCCGGAGGTTGCGGGCGATGGCCTCGGCCTGGCCGCGCTCCTCCGCGCCGAGCCCAGGATAGGCCCCGGGGGTGTCGATGAACGAGATGATGGGCTTGCCGAACTTGCCCGCGAGCTGCATCAGCCGCAGCGCCTTGCGGTAGCCCTCCGGATGCGGCATGCCGAAGTTGCGGGCGATGTTCTCGCGGGTGTCGCGACCCTTCTGGTGGCCGATCACCACCACCGGCTCGCCGCCGAAGCGGGCGAGGCCGCCCACGATCGCCTTGTCGTCGCCGAAGACCCGGTCGCCGTGCAGCTCGACCCAGTCCTCGAAGAGCAGGTTGATGAGGTCGAGGGTGTGCGGGCGCTTGGGGTGCCGTGCGATCTGGGTGCGCTGCCAGGCGGTCAGGCTGCCGTAGATGCGCTGCTGCAGACGGGCGAGCCGCTCCTCGAGCTTCGCGATCTCGTCGCGCGCCTCGAGCGGCTCCTCCGCGGCGCGCAGCTCCGCGATGCGGTTCTCGAGCTCGAGGATCGGCTTCTCGAACTCAAGCTCTTCCGGCATACTCGACGAGTATACTGCCCGGCCCCAGCAAGCCTTCCACTTTCGTGACCAGGTCGGACGCCGGATCGACCGCGAGCTCCTTCACCCGGAGCACGACCTCCTGCTCCGGCAGCAGCACGTGCAGGAAGAGCGGCGTCCGCCCCTCGTGCTCCCGGCAGGCCGCCTTCAGGGCGGTGAGCAGGGTCGGCAGCGCCTCGGCCGCCGCGCTCACCCGGATGCGGCAGGCGTGCGCCGCCGCCTCCGCGCCGTGGCCGTTTCCATTGCCGCTTCCGTTGCCGTGGCCGGCCACGCCGGTCGGGCCCGCGGTGCCCATCGCGTCCTCCAGGGGCTTGATCTCCTCGGCGAGCACGACGCGGCCCTTGTCGCTGTCGTCCGCGCGGCCCCGCACGATCACCGCGCCCTTGTGACGGAGCGCACCCGCGCAGCTGCGGTAGGGCTCGGGGAAGATCGTCAGGGGAACGCTGCCGTCCACGAGCTCCAGAGTCGCGAAGGCCATCCGGTTGCCGCTCTTGGTCGAGCTCTCGCTGAAGGCGCTCACCTGACCCAGCAGGAGCACCCGGGCCCCGGTGGAGCGCGCGGCCAGGTCCACGGCGCTCAGGGCGCCGATGCGCCGCGCCGTCTCGCGGTACTGCTCGAGGGGGTGGCCCGAGAGGTAGAAGCCGAGCACGTCCCGCTCGTAGCCAAGCATCTCCTCCTGCGGCCACTCGGGCACGCGGCCCGCGGGTGCTGGCCCCGCCCCCGGCTGGGGGCCGCCGCCCGGCCCGTCGAAGAGCGAGACCTGCCCCTCCTCGCGGTCGCGCTGCTGCCGCTGCCCGCTGTCCATCGCCTGGTCGAGCGCGGCGAGCAGGCCGGCGCGGGTGCCACCGAGCGAGTCGAAGGCGCCCGCCTTGATCAGGCACTCGACGACCCGGCGGTTGACCAGCCGCAGATCGACGCGGGCGCAGAAGTCGTCGAGGGTGCCGAAGCGGCCGCCGGCCTCGCGGGCCCGGACGATGGACTCGATGGCAGTGGCGCCCACGTTCTTGATCGCGGCCAGCCCGAAGTGGATCGCCTCCCCCGCCACCGTGAACTGGGCCCGCGAGACGTTGACGTCGGGGGGCTCCACCCGCAGGCCCATCGCGCGCGTCTCCTCCACGTACTGGACGATCTTGTCGGTCTTGTCCATTTCGGAGGTGAGCAGCGCGGCCATGAACTCGGTCGGGTAGTTCGCCTTCAGGTACGCGGTCTGGTAGGCCACCACCCCGTAGCACGCGGCGTGGCTCTTGTTGAACCCGTAGCCCGCGAACTTCTCGATGAGGTCCCAGATGCGCTCGGCCTTGCGGCTGTCGATCTTGTTGGCCTTGCAGCCCGAGACGAACTTCTCGCGCTGGGTGGCCATCAGCTCGCGGTCCTTCTTCCCCATGGCCTTGCGGAGGGTGTCCGCCTCGCCGAGCGAGAAGCCGGCGAGCTCGGCGGCCAGCCGCATCACCTGCTCCTGGTAGACCATGATCCCGTAGGTCTCCTGGAGGTGCCGCTCCATCAGGGGGTGCTCATAGGCGATCGGGGCCCGGCCGTGCTTGCGGTTGACGAAGTCCTCGATCAGGTCCATGGGGCCCGGCCGGTACAGGGCCACCATCGCGATGATGTCCTCGATGCGCTGGGGCCGGAGGCGCTTGAGGGCGTCCCGCATCCCCGCCGACTCCAGCTGGAAGACCCCGAAGGTGCGCGCCTCGCTCAGGAGCTGGTAGGTGCGGGCGTCGTCGAGGGGCAGGGCGTCGGCGTCGAGATCGATGCCCCGCGCCTCCTTGATCAGGCGGAGGGCGTCCGTGATCACGGTGAGGGTCTTGAGCCCGAGGAAGTCCATCTTGAGGAGGCCGAGCTTCTCGATCGGCCCCATCGCGTAGCCGGTGATCAGCTCGGGCCGCTTGGGGTCCTTGTACAGCGGCACCCGCTCCATCAGGGGCTCGTCCGAGATGACCACCGCGGAGGCGTGCACCGAGGCGTGGCGGGTGCAGCCCTCGAGGGCGCGGGCCACCGCCCACATCTCCCCCACACGCTGGTCGCGCTTGACCTGCTCGGCGAGGGGCGGCGCCTTCTCCAGCGCCTCGTCGAGGGTGATGTTGAGCGGGAAGCCGGGCACGAGCTTGGCGATGCGGTCGGCCTCGCCGTAGGAGAAGCCGAGCACCCGGGCCACGTCCCGGATCACCGCCTTGGCCCCCATGGTCCCGAAGGTGATGATGTGGGCCACCCGGTCGGCCCCGTAGCGGTCCACCACGTAGCGGATGACCTCGTCGCGGCGGTCGTCCGCGAAGTCGATGTCCATGTCCGGCATCGAGATCCGCTCGGGGTTGAGGAAGCGCTCGAAGATCAGCCCGTAGCGGATCGGATCCACGTTGGTGATGCCGAGGCAGTACGCGACCAGCGAGCCCGCCGAGGAGCCCCGGCCCGGCCCGACCGCGATGCCCTGGCGGCGGGCGTAGCTGATGAAGTCCCAGACCACCAGGAAGTAGCCGGAGAAGCCCATCTTGGAGATGACGCCGAGCTCGTAGCGGAGCCGGTCCACCACCGCGTCCGCCGGCGAGGAGCCGTAGCGCGACCGGAGGCCCTCGAAGGCCCGCTCCTCGAGGTAGGAGTCCAGGGTGAACCCATCGGGCACCTGGTACCGCGGCAGGTGGAACTGCCCGAACTGCAGGTCCACGTTGCAGCGCTCGGCCACCGCCAGGGTGTTGCGGTAGGCCTCCGGCAGGTCCTTGAACACCGCGCGCATCTCGTCGGCGGACTTCACGTAGAACTCGTTGCTCGAGAACTTCCAGCGGTCGGGATCGCTCATGGTGGTGCCGGTCTGGATGCAGAGCAGCGCCTCGTGCGCCCGCGCGTGATCGGCCTCCAGGTAGTGGGAGTCGTTGGTCCCGCAGAGCGGGGCCCCGATGGCGCGGGCGATCCGGACGGTACCCTCGGTCACCGCCACCTGCTGCTCGAGCCCGTGCGCCTGCACCTCCATGAAGTAGTGGTCCTTGCCGAACACCTCCTGGTACCAGCCGGCGGTCTCGCGCGCCTTGGCCTCGTCACCCGCGGTCAGGAGCCGGCTCACCTCCGAGTTGAGGCAGCCGGAGAGCACGAGGAGGCCGTCGGCGTGCTGGGCCAGCAGCTCCCGGTCCACCCGGGGCTTGTAGTAGTAGCCCTCCAGGTAGGCCTTGGACACGAGCTTCATGAGGTTGGCGTAGCCGGTCCGGGTGCGCGCGAGCACCGTGCAGTGGCTCGCTCCCTCGTAGCCGCCGTCCTGGGTGGAGCGCTCGAAGCGGCTGCCGGGGGCCACGTAGAGCTCGGAGCCGAGGATCGGCTTCACCCCCGCCTTCTCGCAGGCGGTGTAGAAGTCCACCGCGCCGAAGAGATTGCCGTGGTCGGTGAGGGCGAGCGCCGGGAACTTCAGCGCCTTGGCGCGCTCGACCAGCTTCTCCAGGCGGGCCGCGCCGTCGAGCAGGCTGTACTCGGAGTGCACGTGCAGGTGGACGAAGTCGGCGTGTTTCATGCTAGATCGCCTGGCGCGAAAAGACTGCGGTTTGCGGTTGGGCCTCTTCGCGCCGTTCGGCGCTCATCGGGGCGTCGAGGTCACGTGGTGCCGGACCGCCGATCGTGAGGCCGCCGCGCCGCCGGCGATCGCGGTCACCGGGCGGCCGGTCATTCCCACTCGATGGTGCTCGGGGGCTTGGAGGAGATGTCGTAGACGACGCGGTTGACGCCCTTGACCTCGTTGATGATCCGGCTCGAGATCTTCCCGAGCAGCTCGTAGGGCAGCCGCGCCCAGTCGGCGGTCATCGCGTCCTGGCTCATGACCGCGCGCAGCGCGATCACCTGGGCGTAGGTGCGGAAGTCGCCCATCACGCCTACCGTGCGGACCGGCAGCAGGACCGCGAAGGCCTGCCACAGCTCGCGCTCGAGCCCGGCCCGGCGCACCTCGTCCTGGACGATGGCGTCGGCCTCGCGCAGCACCGCGAGCCGCTCCGCCGTCACCTCGCCCAGCACCCGGATCGCGAGCCCCGGCCCCGGGAACGGCTGGCGCCAGATGATCTCGCGCGGCAGGCCGAGGAGGGCGCCCAGCTCGCGGACCTCGTCCTTGAAGAGCTCGCGCAGCGGCTCCACCAGCTGAAAGCGCATGTTCGGCGGCAGGCCGCCCACGTTGTGATGGGTCTTGATGGTGGCCGACGGGCCCTTGAAGGAGACGGACTCGATCACGTCGGGATAGAGCGTGCCCTGGGCCAGCCACGGGATGTGCCCGAGCTTGCGCGCCTCGTCCTCGAAGACCGCGATGAACTCCGCCCCGATCACCTTGCGCTTGGCCTCGGGATCCGTCACGCCATCCAGACGATCGAGAAATCGCCTGCTTGCATCAACATGGATCAGGTTGACCTTGAACGCATCGCGGAAGGTCTTCACCACCCCGTCGACCTCGCCCTTTCGCAGCAGCCCGTTGTCGACGAACAGGCACGTGAGCTGGTCGCCCACCGCCCGGTGGACCAGTGCCGCCACCACGGAGGAGTCCACCCCGCCCGAGAGCGCGCAGAGCACCCGGTCCGTGCCGACCTGCCGCCGGATGCCGGCCACCGCCGAGTCCACGAACGAGGGCATGGACCAGTCGGCGACGGCCCCCGCGGCGTCGAGGAAGTTCTTCAGCACGGTCTTGCCCTGCGGGGTGTGGGCGACCTCGGGGTGGAACTGCACCGCGAAGAGCCGGCGCGCCGGGTCGGCCATGGCCGCGACCGGACAGCTGTCGGTGCTGGCCAGGCTCGTGAAGCCCGGAGGCGGCTTGAGCACGGTGTCGCCGTGGCTCATCCACACCGTGACGAGCCCGTCGGCCTCGGGCGCGACCCCGTGCAGGAGCCCCTCGGGTCGCAGCAGGCGCAGGTGGGCGCGGCCGTACTCCCGCCGCTCGGCCGGCACCACGTGGCCGCCCATCAGGTAGCCCATGGCCTGCATGCCGTAGCAGATGCCGAGCATCGGGAGGCCGGACTCCAGCAGCCGCTTGTCGGGCAGCGGCGCCTCGTCCTCGTAGACGCTCGAGGGGCCGCCGGAGAGGACGACCCCGGTGTAGCCGCCGGCCAGCACGCGATCGACCGGCTCGGTGCACGGCAAGATCTCGGAGTACACGCCCAGCTCGCGAATGCGCCGGGCGATGAGCTGGGTGTACTGGCCGCCGAAGTCCAGAATGGCGATCTTGCTGGTCATTCACCTAGCCTGAACGTAGAAGACCTCCGCTTGCGGTTGGGCTCCTTCGCGCAAGCGCTCATCCGAACTGCCTTGCGCTCCGTTCCAAGCGGGCGGCCTGGCCTCTTCGCCCCTTCGGGGCTCATCGAAGGCGCCCGCGCAACCC
>DATIFV010000064.1:0-20610 GCA_035455085.1 Candidatus Methylomirabilota bacterium
CGGGCGGTGATGCGCGCGGGACGGCCGAAGACGTGGTCGCCGAGCGCGAGCACCGAGATCCCGTTGACCTGCCCCACCGCGCGGCCGTCGGTGTCGATGAGCAGCGTGCCCTCGGTGATGATCCGGCGCGTGCGCTCTTCCAGGAGGTTCGCCCGGTAGGTCTTCTGGGCGATCGAGTGGTCCACGTCGTCGGCCCCGACGAGGGCGTGGCCGAGCTGGCCCGCCCAGAACGCGGACTCCCGGACCAGGTCGAGCACGTCGCCCAGCCGCGAGGTGAGGCGGCCCCGGTCCGCGATGAGCCGGCCGCAGTGCTCGATCAGCCTCGCCACTCCGTCCGCGGAGAACGGGAGCAGCCCCTCCTCCCGGCAGACGTTGCCCACGAACCGGGCGTAGAGCAGCTCGAACTCGGAGGTCCGCGGCAGCGAGTCCTCGAAGTCCACCTTGACCTTGAACAGCTCGTGGAAGTCCTCGTCGAGCGCGGAGAGCAGGTAGTACAGGATCGGGCTGCCGATCAGCACCACCTTGACCGAGAGGGGAATCGGCTCGGGGGCGAGGCCGGCGCTGCTGGCCAGCCGCCATTCCTCCAGCGGGTCCTCGACACGGATCGACCGAGTCTTGAGCGCCTTCTTGAGCGCGTCCCAGACCAGCGGGTGGCGGAGCACGTCGATGGCCTCGAGGACCAGGTAGCCGCCGTTGGCCCGGTGCAGCGCCCCGGCCCGGATCAGGGTGAAGTCGGTCACCAGGGTGCCGAAGTGCGCCCGGTGCTCGGTGCGGCCCAGCAGGTTGCCGTACGTCGGGTTCGGCTCGAGCACCACCGGCGCCCCGGTGAGCCCCTGGCGGTCCACCAGCACGTTGACCTCGTAGCGGTCGAGGAAGCGGCCGGGGGGCGGCAGGAACGGCAGGGCCGGCTTCGCCTCGGCGCCGCCGCGCAGCTCCTCGGCGTGCGCCACCAGGTCCTGCTCGACCGCGGCCAGGTATCGCTCGACGTCGGGCAGCCCGGAGAACTCCTCCCGGAGCTCCTGGAACAGCGGGCGGACCGCGGCCGCCGCGACCTCGCGGACCAGCCGCTCGTGGGCGTCGCGCGCCTCCCGCTCGAGCTGCCGGATCTGCCGCAGAGCGGCGTCCATCTCCTGCTCGACCGCCGCGCTCCCGAGCTGCATCTGCTGCTTCACCGCCTCCGGCAGGGCCGCGTACTCCGCGGCGCTCAGCGGCTCGCCGAGGGGCGCGGGGGCCAGGGCCATGCCCGCCGGCGTGCGGAGCACCGCGAACTTGTGCGCCCGGGCCACGTCCTCCAGCCGGCTCATCTCCTGCTGCTGGCGCCGGCCCAGCTCCTCGAGGATCCGGGACTTCTGCCGCTCGAACTCCTCGCTCTCGAAGGCGCGGGGCAGCCGCGTCCGGCACTCCTCGGCCAGCCCGCGCATCCGCTCGCGCAGTTCGCGCCCGCGGCCGGCCGGCACCTCGAGCGCGGTGGGCCGGTAGGGGTCCGCGAAGTTGTGCACGTAGCAGTAGTCGGGCGGGACCGGCTCGCGCTCGGCGGCCCGGGCCAGCACGCGCTTCATCGACGAGGTCTTGCCGGTGCGGGCCGGGCCGAGGACGAAGAGGTTGTAGCCCGCGTGACGCATGCCGACCCCGAACGCGGTGGCGGTCGCCGCGCGCTCCTGGCCGATCAGGCCGTCCACCGGCGGCAGCTCGGCGGTGGACCGGAACGGCAAGGTGGCCGGGTCGCAGACCGCGCGAAGCTCGCCCGGCTCCAGCCGGCGGGTCATGATCGAGGGCCTACCACTCCCGCGAGGCCGCGCCGGCGAGGAGCGCCCGGCAGGAAGGGGCCGCGGCGGAGTGGACGCCCCTTCCAGCGCACCGCGGCCCCGGGCTGGCCGGCCACCGCGACGCGCCCGGCCTCGCGCGTGAGGGTCAGCGCCAGGGACAGGCGCGGATCATCGCGGGCCCCGGGGGGATCCTCGCGCACGGTCCGGCTCAGCGCGGATAGCGCAGCGCGGCCGCGACGCCGCCGGCCGTCGTCAGCGGCTGGTGGACCTCGATGGTCTGCACGCTGCCGCCGGCAGCCACCACGCGCTCGGCCATCGCCTCGGCCAGCTCCACCGTCACCGCCTCGCCGCCACAGGCCGGGCAGGTGAAGGAAAATCCGCTCTGGAGCGTCCCGCACTTGCCGCAGCGGCGGCCGGGCGTGCTCCATCCCTTGAGCACGTAGAGCCGGTGGACCGCCCCCCGGTTGACCGCCTCCAGGGTGGCGTCGAGGCCCGCGGTCGCCTTCCCACGCTTGGCCGCCTCGGTCAGGACCGCGTCGACCCCCTCGGCCTCCCGCTGTCCCTGCACGTGCGGGAGGAACTCGGCGGCCCGGTCGACGATGAGCCCGATGGCTTCGTGCCGGGCGCCGGCGACCGTCCCGATGACGGACCCGGCGAGGCGCGCCGGCAGCTCCTTGCGGAACACCGCGACGTTGCGCGGGTCTCCCGCCAGCACGACCGACCGCAGGCCGTGGCCTTCCATCAGACCGATCAGGCTTTCCACCACCGCCTCGAAATGACGGGCCCGATGATCCTGGGTATGCCGCTGATACCGGGACTGGGCCATCTGCGCCCAGCCGCCGCGGCTGTGGTGACCGGGCACGTCGGCCCGGAGCACGACCTCCTCGCCCGCCCCGGTCACGGTCAGCGGGACGAGCCGGGCGCTCTCGGCGTCCACGAACACCACCAAGGTGGACGGCGCGCTCTCCCCGAGCTCGAGCAGCGGGCGGAGCAGCGGGCGCTCGCCCACCGTGAAGGTGTTCTCGAACGGCACGCGACTGGGGAGGATCTCGCGCAGCCCCAGCGGCTCGCACGCGAAGAGGGCGACCCCGTGCATCTCGGGCATCGCCGCCTGGTTCACGAGCGCCTCTCCCTGCGCCTCGATCCACTCCAGGTCGGCGGTGGCCGGGCGCGGACCCGGCGCCCGGCGGGCCTCGGTCAGCTGGTTCTTGAGGAAGATCCGCACCCGGTTACGCTGGTGCTCGTCGGCCCAGCGGGTGTTGAGGTAGACGCTCACCACCGGCGCCGGGGCCCGGTCGATCTTGCCGAGCTCGGTCAGTCGCGCGTTCAGGTCCATGTCGGCTCCGTCATCCCCGCCGGGCGCGCTTGCGCGGGGGCGGCGTCTCCTCGATCACGGCCCGCCGGGCCGCGAAGTACTTCTTGGGGTGCCGCTTGTTGTCCCGGTCCCGCTCGCGGTACCGCTCGAGCTGGCGCTCGAGCACCGCGAAGGCCGCGTCGAAGGCCAGCCGCGGCGTCTCGGCGGTCCGCTCCACGCGGATGCTCGGCCGGAACGGCAGCCGCACCGTCAGGGCGCATCGCATCGCGCGGCCGCCCTTGGGGCCGTTGTCATCGAAGAATGCGACCTGTCCCTTGACCGGCTTCACGGTCAGGGGCGCCAGGGCCTGGGCCATCAGGCGGCTGGCGCGGCCGCGCAGTGGGTCCCGCACGATGCCGGTGATCTGGATGGTCTGTCCGTTGGTTGCCATATCGATCTCCTGGGAGCAACGGCGGTGCCAATCGAGATGGTCAATTCTTTCGCGGCGTTGTCATGGTCGGCGGTGCGTCCTTGGTCGCCGCGGTGGGGTGGCCGGGCCTCAATGTGGTGGGGCGGCCCCACGCCTTGACGGCCTCCAGCACCGCCACCGGCCACAGCACACCGATGCCCACGACAAGCCAGTCGGCCCCGGTGAGCGGCCGGCTGCCGAGCAGGCGCGCGAGGGGCCCCCACTCGATCGCCAGCCACTGCAGGCCGAGGAGCGCCAGCAGGGACAGGAAGATCCACGGATTGGCCGGCAGGCGCCACCAGTGCCGGCGCTCGGAGCGGCAGCTCATGGCCTGCAGAGGGTGGATGAGCACGAGGGCGGTGAACGCCATGGTGCCCGCGCGGGCGGTCGGGCCCTCCGTCCAGGCGGTCCAGAGGAAGACGCCGAGCACGCCGGCGGCCAGCAGCGCCCCCTCGCCCAGGACGCGGGCGCCGAACCGCCACGTCACGAGAGCCTCGGCGGGGTCGCGGGGGGGCCGCTGCATGACCGAGGGGTCGGCCGGATCGCGGATCAGGGCCGTCGCGGGCAGGATATCGGTGACCAGGTTCACCCACAGGATCTGCAGCGGCAGCAGCGGGGCCGGATAGCCGAGCAGGATGGCCACGAAGATGGTCAGGATCTCGGAGAGGTTGCAGGAGAAGAGAAAGTGGATGACCTTCCGGAGGTTGGCGTAGATCACCCGGCCTTCCTTCACCGCCTCGACGATGGTCGCGAAGTTGTCGTCGGTCAGCACCAGATCGGCCGACTCGCGCGCGACGTCGGTGCCGAGGCGGCCCATCGCCACCCCGATGTCGGCGCGGACGAGCGCGGGCGCGTCGTTGACGCCGTCGCCGGTCATCGCGACGACCTCGCCGCGCGCCTGCAGCTCGGCCACCAGATCGAGCTTGCCCTCGGGGGTGACCCGGCTCCGGATCGCTTCCGGCGGGAGGCCGAGCCGCTGGCCGACCGTCACCGCGGTGAGCTCCTGGTCGCCGGTGAGCATGACGGTGCGGATGCCGGCCTCCCGGCAGGAGGCGATGGCGCCGGCCACCTCCGGACGCACCGGATCCACGAAGCCGGCGAGCCCGAGGAACGTCAGATCCTCCACCGTCGCGTCCTCGATCGTCTCGATCGCGCGCCACGCGAAGGCGAGCACGCGGAGGCCCTCGCGGGCCATCGCCCCGTTCTCCTCGAGCAGGCGCGCCCGGGTCGCCTCGGTGAGCGCGACCGGGCCCGCGACGGTGTGAGCCCGGGTCGCCCGCTCGAGGATCACGCGCGGAGCACCCTTGGCCAGCACCACCGGCCCCACCCCGGGCATGGTGTGGAAGGTCGCCATCATGCGGCTGACCGGGTCGAAGGGGATCTCCCGGTGGCGAGGCCAGGCGTGCGCCAGCTCGGCGGGATCGAGCCCGGCCTTGACCGCCGCCACCAGCAAGGCGGCCTCGGTCGGGTCTCCGCTCAGGTGCAGCCCGTCGGGGGCGGCCCGCAGCGCGGCGTCGTTGCAGAGGGCCGCCGCGGTCAGCAGCAGCGTGAGGTGGGGATCGGCGAGCGGGGCCACCGCGTGGCCGCCCTCGTCCACGAAGCTCCCCGCGGTCGAGCGGCCTCCCCCGCCCACCGTGATCCGCCGGTCCCCGACCCGGAGCGCGGTCACCGTCATCTGGTTCTCGGTCATGGTGCCGGTCTTGTCCGCGCAGATGACAGTGGTCGACCCGAGGGTCTCCACCGCGGCCAGCCGCCGCACCAGCGCCCCGCGGCGCGCGAGTCGCCAGAGCCCGGCCGCGAGCGCGACCGTGACCACCGCGGGCAGGCCCTCCGGCACGGCGGCGATGGCGAGGCTGACCGCGGTCTCGAGCATCAGGCCGACCGGCTCGCCGTGCAGGATGCCGGCCACGCCCACCACCGCGCAGACGCCCGCCACCAGCACGATCAGCCGGCGGCCCAGGGCCTCGACCTGCCGCTCGAGCGGCGTCGCCCGGGAGGGCGAGGCGGCCACCAGCCGGCCGATCCGGCCGAGCTCGGTCGCGGGCCCGGTGGCGGTGACGACGGCGAGACCGCTGCCGGACAGCACCGCGGTGCCGACATAGACCATGTCCACCCGCTCAGCCAGCGGCGTCTCCGGTCCCGGCCGCGCCGCCGGATCCTTCCAGACCGGTGCGCTCTCACCGGTCAGGGCGGACTCGTTGACCTGCAGGGCGGCGGCGCGGAGCAGCCGCGCGTCCGCGGGGACCGCCGCGCCCGCCTCCAGGATCACCACGTCACCCGGGACGAGGTCCGCGGCGGCGATCCGCATCACGCGGCCGTCGCGCCGGACCACCGCCTGGGGCACCGCGAGGGCGCGCAGCCGGGCCAGTGACACCCGGGCGCGCCACTCGGAGGCGAAGCCGATGCCCGCGTTCAGCACGAGGGCGGCCAGGATTGCCGCCGCCTCGGCCTGCTCGCCCAGGGTCCACGCGATGGTCGCGGCGGCGACCAGCAGCAGCACCACGAGGCTGCCGAACTGGGCGAGGGCGAGGCGCCACAGCGGCACCTCGCCCCGCTCGATCACCCGGTTGGGGCCGACCTCGCGAAGACGGCGCCGGGCCTCCCGGGTGGTGAGGCCCACCTCCGCGGTGCGCGCCGCGGGCGTGCCGCTCACCGGCGCGACCCGCTACAATGGGCACCCCGATGGCGGCGTACCCCGAGGAGCTCGAGCGCGAGGTCACGCTCCGCGACGGAGCGCGCGTGCGCCTGCGCCCGATCCGGCCGGAGGACCAGGACCGGCTGATCGCGTTCTACGATCGCCTCAGCCGTCACACCGCCTACCAGCGCTTCTTCACGGTGATGAAGCGCCTGCCACCGGACTGGGCACACCTGCTCGCCAACGTGGACTACGAGCGCCGCCTCGCTCTCCTCGCCGAGCACGGCCCGCCCGAGGCGCCCGAGCTGGTGGGGGTGGCCCGCTACGAGGCGACCGCCGAGCCGGACACCGCGGAGATCGCCTTCGTGATCCAGGATGCCTGGCAGAACCGCGGGCTCGGCACCCTGATGCTCGACGCGCTGCTCGCCGCCGCCGAGGCGCGCGGCATCCGCCGCTTCCGGGCCTACGTGCTGAGCAGCAACACCCGGATGATCGACCTGCTCGTGCGCTTCACCGACGTCCGGGAGCGCGCCACCTCGAGCGGGGTCACCGAGCTGCTGCTCGTGCGGCGACCCGCGCCGGCCCCGCGTCAGGGCCGGGGCACACCGTAGGGGTACCACCCGAGCGGGGTCCATCCGGCCGGATCGTACACGAACCAGGTCGGCCCCAGGTACATGTGGGGGGCGAGCCGCTCCTCGAGCAGCTCCCGATGCCAGTCCGCCTCGTCCTCGAGGCTCTTGCGCACGAACTCGCGCGTCTCCGCGGGCAGCGGCCCCCGCCGGAGCAGCGCGGCGGCCCGGCCCACCTGCGCGGCGATCCGCGGGTGCAGGTCGAGCCCGGCCAGGGCGTCGAGGTGCCGCGTCGCGGCGGGCTGGTCCTCGAGCGCCAGCGCGATGAGGGCGAGATAGAATCGCGCCTCGGCGTGGCGCGGCAGCGCGAGCACCGCCCGCTCGAGCGAGCCCGCGGCCTGGGTGAATCCGTTCAGGTGGTACTGGGCGACGCCCAGCCCGAACAGGGCGTCGGCCCGCTCCGGATCCTCCGCGAGAACCTCGCCGAAGCGAGCCGCCGCGTCGAGGTAGCGCCCGTCGTGCAGCGCGGCCTCGCCGCGCTGAAACGTGGTCGCGCAGCCGGCGAGCAGCAGGGCCAGGCCGGCGAGGAGCGCGGCCGCCCCGCGCGGAGACACGCTCATGGGTACGAGACGATGATCTCCGCGCATTCCGGAGCGCGGGCGGCGTCGGTCCGGACGACCTGCCGGAGAATGTCCACCTCCGTCACGATGCCGACCATCCGGCCCCGGTCCATCACCGGCAGCGACCCCACCCGGTGCTTGCGCATCGTGTCCGCCGCGTCGCCGACCTCGGCGCCCGCGTCGACCGTCATCACGTCGGTGGACATGATCTCGGCCACGCGCACCCCGTCGAGGAGCACGTCGACCGCGGTCGAGCCCAGCGTCCCGAAGACCCGCGACGAGAAGAGGTGGTGCCGGAGATCGCGGTCCGTGACCACCCCGACGAGCTGCCCGTCCCGGTTCAGCACCGGAAGGTGCCGCACCCGCGCCCGCTGCATGCGCACCACCGCGTCGAGGCACGACTCGGTGGGCCCGATCGTCACCACGCCCCGACTCATCAGCTCCCTGACCTGCATGGCCCCCTCCTTCCGGCTCACCGCCGGCTCTTCCACCAGACGAGCAGCGCGCCGAGCAGGATGACGATGCCCAGGGCGATGACCCAGTTGTCGCGGATCGGTTCGATCATGGCGTCCCCCCGTCCAGGCTCGAGCGGATCGCGTCCAGCAGCATCGCCGCCGCGAAGGGCTTCGCGAGAAACGTGGTGGCCCCCGCCGCGAGGGCGGCCCGGCGGGTCTCGTCGGATGGATATCCGGTGACCACGATGACCGCGGGCGGCTTCGCGCTGGTGCGCGCGGCCCGGACCACGTCGAGGCCGTCACCGTCCGGCAGCCGCAGGTCCGAGATGATGAGATGCGGCGGCTGGCTGGCCAGCGCGGCCAGCCCCGCGGCGCGGGACGTGGCGGTGATCACCTCGTAGCCCTGCCGGCGCAGCAGCCGCTCGTAGGTTGCGAGGAAATCGGCTTCGTCGTCCACCACCAGCACGCGCCTTTGCATGGCCGTTTCCGATCTCTTGGGATTCATGCCCGGAGTTCGCTCCCGGCCAGTCGCTGGATCACCAGGAGCACCCGCTCCGCGGCGGTGTGGACGTCGTACACGTCGGTCCTGATCGCGAGCTCGGGTCTCCTCGCCTCTTCATAGTCGATGACGATGTCGGGCCTGGCGGCCGCCGGCGGCGCCGCCGGCTCGAACGTGAGCCCCCAGCGGACGGCCCGCTCGCGGTCGAGGCAGATCTCGGTGGGACACAGGAGCTGGATCTCCGCGAAGCAGGGGATCAGGGCGCGGGCCGCGTCCCGCCAGGCCCGCCGCGCCGCCGTCGCGTCCACGATGACCGACACCCCGGCCTCGGTCAGGAGCTTGGCCGCGTAGGCCAGGGCCCGGTGGGCGATGTCCTGCTCGGCTTCGCCGCCCGCCCGGCCGCCCAGCAGGAAGCGGTGGACCGGCCCCAGGTCCAGCAAGCGCACCTGGTCGCCCCGCTTGCGAAGCGCTTCCGCCACCCGCACCGCGAGCGTGCTCTTGCCGCTCCCCGGCCGGCCGGTGATCCAGATCGCCCAGCCCGGCTCACCGCCACCCGCGGCGGGCCGCGCCGAGCCGGTCTCGCGGGCGAGACGGCCGGCCAGCCGCACGACCTGCACCACGGATTCCCCGACGGTCTGCTGGCTGGTGTCGATCAGCAGCTCCGGCGCCCGCGCGGCCTCGTAGGCCACGTCCACGCCCGGCACGGTGGCGCCCGGGCGCCCCGCCTGCTCGTAGATGTTCCGGGGGGCGTGCCCCGGCTTCCGCTCCCGCTCCCGCTCCTGGCAGATCGCGAGCGGGCAGACCAGCTGCACCTCGGCGAAGTGCCGGATGCTGTCCCGCACGAGGTCGCGCCAGACCCGCCGGTGGGCGGTGGCGTCGATGAGGACCGGGGTGCCGGCCTCGACGAGCAGGGTCGCCATGTAGCCGAGCGCCCGGTAGACGACGTCGCGCTCGCGATCGGTGTACTGGGGCGCCGGGGTGATGCACTTGCGGATCTCGTCCAGCTCGAGCCGGGTGACCGCCTGTCCGCACCCGCGCAGCTGGTCCTCCACGCCCCGGGCGATCACCGACTTGCCGCTTCCCGGAGGTCCGGTGATCCAGATGGCCCAGCTCATGCGATGCTCCCGAGCAGCTCGGGCATGCGCTCGCCGGTGACGGTCCCGCCCGCCATCAGGGCCCGCGCGAAGCCGAAGAGGGCCTCGCGGGTTCCCGGGGTCAGCGAGGGATACCAGCGCGGGTGCCCGATGACGAGCGCGCGGAAGGCGAAGAACGGCGGCATCACCTCGAGGAGCTCCCGGTCGCTCGAGGCGTCGGTGTAGGCCCGCAGGAACGCGTCGAAGAGGGTGACGAACGGCTGGGCGACGCCCCGCCGCCGCTCGAGCGCGGCCTTGCGGAGCCCGAAGAAGAGGTAGTTGATGCCGAGCGCGCTCACGTCGTCCGCGGGCTCGCCCCACTCCCCGCGGCTGCGGTCCAGCACCGAGAAGTCGGTGCCCTCCCGGAACAGCAGGTTCCAGGGGTGGAAGTCGCCGTGCACGCAGGCCAGGCGGTGGGCGCGGCCGCGCAGGCGCCAGCGCCACGAGATCGCGTCGCGCTCGATCGCCTCGCAGACCTCGGCCGGCAGCAGCGGGTAGGGATGCGGGTAGCTGTCGAGGATGCCCATCAGGCACTCGCCGTGGCCCACCAGCTCCCGGATGCGCCGCTCGTACAGGGTGGGCTCGTCCCGCCTGGACGCGTGGGCCCCCGCCAGGAAGACCCCGAGCTCCCGCGCCCGCGCCAGATCGAGGGGCTGCAGGGATCCGGTCAGGAGCCGCTCCAGATCCAGCCAGTAGAGGGCGCCCTCGGCCTTCTCGACGAGCTGGAAGAACTCGGTCGCGTCACCGGCGGATACCCAGGCCCCCGACTCCCGGATGAAGCCCACGTCCAGGCTGCGGACGTGCGCGGGGAAGCTGTTGTAGGCGCAGTGGCCGTACAGGGCCTGCCACGCCCGGTCCGCCGGATAGTCGTGACCGAAGCCCTGGGCCACCCGGGTGCGGGCCACCACCACGTTGCGCACCGAGCCGCCGACGGTGCATTCCACCTCGAAGGGCACCCCGTAGCCGAAGCCCTTCGGGTCCCGGCCCTCTGCGTCGCGCCCGCCGAGCGGGCGCAGGCTCAGAACTTCGACCGGCCCCGCGAAGACCGAGGCCAGATACGCCGAGAGGGCGGCTTCCACGCCACTACTTCCCTCTGACTGTCAGCACCGGGCAGGGTGCTACGGCCAGAACCCGGCTCGCGACGCTCCCGAGGAAAAGCTTGGCGAAGCCGGTGCGACCGTGCGTGCCGATCACGACCAGGTCGGCCTTCCGGGAGCGCGCGGCCTGCGCGATCCGCTCGTGGGGCACGCCCTCGAGCAGCAGGCCCTTGACGCGGGCTCCCGCCTGCTTCGCCTTCCGGACGAGCGCGTCGAGGTGCTTCTGGCCGTAGGCCCGGGAGGCGTTGGCCATGTCCTCGTAGACCTGCGGCGAGACGTAGCCGTCGGCCACGACCGGCACGGCCGGCGTCAGCACGTGCACGAGCAGCAGCTCGGCGCGGTTGCCCTTGGCCATGTCCACCGCGCGTCTGTACGCGGCCGACGAGGCCCGGGAGAAGTCGGTGGGATGCAGGATGCGTCGGATCCGGCTCATCGGAGGCCCTCCGTTCAGCGTTTGGGTTGGCTCTTCTCGGCCGGGCGCGCTTCCCCCTGGCCCGGGAGGCGCTCCACCGGCGCGTCCGACGGCCGGATCAGGAAGATCGGCACGCGCGTGCCGCGCAGGACGGCCTCGGCCACGCTCCCGAAGATGATCCGCCCCAGGCCGCTGCGGCCGTGGCTGCTCATCACGATGACGTCGGCCTTCTGCATCTGGGCGGCCTCGACGATGGCCGGGCCCGCCGGGCCGTACCACACGTGGGTCTCCACCCGGCCCACGCCCGTCTTCTCGAGCTTTTCCTTCACGCCGGCCAGGTAGTCCTCCGCTTCCCGGACCGCCAGGATCTGGGCATCGATCACGTCGGTCCCCGGCAAGGTCCGTGCGACGGCTGCCCGCATCAGACTGATCACGGAAGAGCCCGCCTGCGCCATCTCCAGCGCCGGGGCGATCGCCGCCTCGGCCAGCTCCGAGCCATCCAGCGGTACCAGGATCTTGTTGGCCTTCATCGTGTCCTCCTTGGCCGTCTCGAGTTAGCAACGCCGGTGCCAGACAGGAAGCTGAACAAAAACGAAGGGTTGGAGGCCCTCCCCTCGGGGGACGATGAGGCGCGGCCTCCCCTCTGGGTCAGCCGCGCCCCGTCCGGCCGGCCAGGTCGCCGGCCCCTCCGATGCTCTAGGCGCGGAGGCCGTACTTGTTGATCAGGCGATGGAAGGTCTTGCGATCGATCCCGGCGGCCTTGGCCGCGGAGGAGACGTTGCCGTCGTGGCGCGCCAGGAGATCCCGGAGGTAGGAGACCTCGAGGACCTGGAGCCACTGCTCCTTGGCCGACTTGAGCGTGAGATCGGTGCCGGCCGGGGGGTCGGCGGGCAGGGTGGGACCGGCCACCGTGGGGACGGGGCGCGGGGCCGTCTGCACCACGTGATCGGGCAGGTCCCGCACCGTGATCGTGTGCCCGTCCGCGAGCGCGCACGCCCGCTCCATCACGTTCTGCAGCTCGCGGACGTTGCCGGGCCAGGCGTACCGCTCCAGCGCCGCGGTGGCTGTGTCGTCCATGGCGCTGACGCGCCCCTGCCCGTACCGCTTGAGGAAGGTGTGGGCGAGCAGGCGCACATCCCCCGCGCGCTCCCGCAGGGGAGGCAGGCGGATGGCGATGACGTTGATGCGGTAGAAGAGCTCGTCCCGGAACTGGCCCTTGGCGATCGCCTCGCGCAGATCGCGGTTGGTGGCCGAGACCACCCGCACGTCCACGTCCACCAGCGAGGTACCGCCCACCCGCCGGATCTGCCGCTCCTGCAGCACCCGGAGCAGCTTCACCTGCAGCGTGGCGGGGAGCTCGGCGATCTCGTCGAGGAAGAGCGTGCCCCGGTGGGCCGTCTCCACCAGCCCGGGCTTGCTTCGCACCGCCCCGGTGAAGGCACCCTTCTCGTGGCCGAACATCTCGGATTCGAGGAGCTGCTCCGGCAGGGAGGCGCAGTCCACCGGCACGAACGGATGGCTGGCCCGCGGGCTGTTGGCGTGGATCGCGCGCGCGATCAGCTCCTTGCCGGTGCCCGACTCGCCGAGGACCAGGATGTTGGCCTCGGACCGCGCCGCCTTCTTCACCAGCTCGAAGACCTGGGCCATGGCCGGGCTGCGACCCACGATGTTCTCGAGACCGAGGGTCTGCTGCAGCTGCTGGCGCAGGTTGCGGTTCTCCACCTGGAGCCCCCGATGACGGAGCGCCCGCTCGACCGCGACCCGCAGCTGGTCCACCGAGAAGTCCTTCGGGAGGTAATCGAACGCCCCCTCCTTGACCGCGGCCACTGCCGCCTCGATGGACGCGAAGCCGGTGACCATGATGACGGGCAGCGCGGGGTCGAGGTCGTGGGCGCGCCGGAGCAGGGTCAGCCCGTCCATGCCCGGCATCTTGAAGTCGGTCAGGAGCACGTCGGGCCGATCCCGCTCGAGCATCGTCAGCGCGGTGTCCCCGTCCCCGGCCGTCGTGCAGGCGTAGCCCTGGCGGGAGAGGATGCGGGAGCAGTTCTCGAGCATGTCGGGCTCGTCGTCGACGATCAGGACCCGGGGCGCGCTCATCTGGCTCCCGAATCATCGCCCGGAACTGCGCCCAGAGCAAATGCCGTAGAATGCCTCGACGACCCTGGAGCGCGGCATCTCCACCAGCAGAGGAGGGCACATGAGCATCAACGTCCCGGAAGCACCGCGGCGCGGGCCGCAGCCGATCGCCGCCTGGATCCTCGGTGTCCTCAGCGCCCTGCACGGCGCGGCCGCGTTCGTGTTCGTGGCGGGGGGCCGGACGCCGGCCAACGAGCTCGAAGGATTCGTCATGGGCACCACCGCGGCGGTGCTGCTGGTGGGCGCGATCCTCTCCTACGGCCTGGTACGCCTCCGGGCGGAGCTCCGCAACAGCACGCACCCGCATTGAGCCCCGAGCGCTGGTCGAGCCGCCCCGGCTTCATCTTCGCCGCCATGGGGTCGGCGATCGGCCTCGGCAGCATCTGGAAGTTCCCGTACGAGGTCGGCACCAACGGCGGGGGCGCCTTCGTCGTCTTCTACCTGCTGGGCCTCGGGCTGATCGTCTTCCCCCTGATGCTGGTGGAGTTCGCGATAGGGCGCCGCGGCCGCTCGCACGCGATCGCCAGCATCGCCGCGGTCGCGCGTGAGAGCGGGGCCTCCCGCTCCTGGGCCGTGGTGGGCGTGGTGGGCGTGGTCGGCGCGGTCCTCATCCTGAGCTTCTACTCGGTGATCGCCGGCTGGGCGGTGGCCTATGTGGTGGACACGATCCGGGACGGGCTCCCCGGCCCCGGGGCGTCCGCGGTGCAGGCCCGGTTCGACGCCCTGCTCGCGGCCCCGCTGCGCATGACCGTCTACCACACCGTCTTCATGGCGGCCACCGTGCTGGTCGTCGCCCGCGGGGTCGCGGGCGGGATCGAGCGGACCTCCCTTTATCTGATGCCGGCCCTGATCGTCCTGGTGGTGGCGCTGGCCGGCTACTCCACCAGCCAGGGCGACGCCCCCGCGGCGCTCCGCTTCCTGTTCGCCTTCGATCTGGACCGCCTGTCCGCCCGCGCGGCGCTGGAGGCGCTGGGGCTCGGCTTCTTCTCGATCGGGGTGGGCCTCGCGGTCATGGTCACCTACGCGGCCTACGCTGGCCCGGACTTCGACCTGCGCACGGTCGCGATCGTCACCCTCCTGAGCGACACCGCCATCTCGTTCCTCGCGGGCCTGGCCGTCTTCCCGGTGGTCTTCGCGGAGGGCCTGGATCCCTCGAGCGGCCCCGGGCTCATGTTCGTTACCCTGCCCCTGGCCTTCGCGGGGATGCCACTCGGCACCGGGGTGGCGACCGCATTCTTCGTCCTGCTGAGCGTCGCGGCGCTGGCCTCGGCCCTGTCGCTGCTCGAGATGCCGGCGGCGCTGGTTCATCGCTGGCTGGGCTGGCCCCGCCTCTGGGCGACGCTCATCGCCGGATCCGTCTGCTGGGCGCTCGGCATCGCCTCCGTGCTGTCCTTCAACCTCTGGGCCGGCCGGCGCCCGCTTGCCTGGCTGCCGGGTCTGGGAACCCTCGGCGTGTTCGATTCCCTGGATCACCTGGCGTCGAACGTGCTGTTGCCCCTGGGGGGCCTGGGGCTGGCGCTCTTCGGCGGCTGGGTGGTGCCGCGACGGCTGCTGGCCACCGAGCTGCGCCTCGGTCCCGCCGCGGCGGGCGTGATCGTGGTCCTGCTGCGCTACGTCGCCCCGCTCGGGATCATCGCGGCGAGCCTGCTCCCGATCCTGATCGCGGCGGGGTGGCACTGAGCCGGCTCCGGGGCCGGGAGGAGAACCGGCCCTCCGCCTTCCGGCGTGACCTCGAGACCTACTGCGAGGAGCAGGCCTGGTGGCTGGACGACTTCGCCCTGTTCCGCGCGCTGCACGCCCGACACTCGGAACAACCGTGGACCTCCTGGCCCGAGCCACTCCGGTCGCGGGACGCGAGGCGCTGGCGCGCGCGCCTAGACCTGCGCCGCGCATCACCGTTGGCTGCACCGGGGCGCCGACGCCTGACGAGCGGCAGGGCCGCCCGCGCCGGGAGGCGCGCTTGCCCGCGCGAGGTGCTCGTTCAGGCTGATGTCGTCGATGGCACCGCAGTGAGAGTGCCCGAGAGAAAGAGACCGCCGTGATCAACCAGCTTGGATCGAGGCCGGCGGTGACTGCGGAGCGAGGCGACGCGCCTCTGCCCTCAGGCGGTCTGCGTCCTCTCCAGCATCGCGACCGGGAAGGCGGCGAAGACGTCGGCGAGGGGCAGTGCCCGGCGTCCCTCGCGGTCGCGGGTCTCGACCAGCGAGCCGGTGAAGAGGTCCCGGTACGTGGTCGGTCTGCCGTCGGACGGGAGCAGCACCGCGTCGTCCCCCCAGGCGCTGCCTCCCAGCGGCGGACCGTCGTGGGACAGGGACGCGAGCAGGCGCGGCACCGCGATCACCACCTCCTGCCCGTCGCGGCCGCGCAAGAACGCGCACACGTGATTCGCCCGGGCACCGCCGATCTCCAGGGGCACGTAGTCCCCTTGAAGAAAGAGCTGCGGGTGCTGCCGCCGGTACGTGAGAGCACGGTGGAGGACGTAGAGCTTGATGCGACCGTCCGCGCGCTCGTCAACGAGCGTTCCGGCGAGGCGGGTCAGATCCCCGCCGGCCGCCTCCATCCGGGCCTGGAGGTCGGCCAGGAGCGCCCGACGCCGGTCGAATGCGACCGGGCGGCGATTGTCGGGGTCGACGAGGCTAAGCTCCCACAGCTCCGCCCCCTGGTAGAGCTCGGGAATGCCGGGCGCGGTCAGCCGGAGTAGCGTCTGCGACAGCGAGTTGTAGATGCCGAGCTCGGCGACACGGGCCTGGAACGGCAGGAAGGCGTCGAGGAACTCGTTGGGTCCCGACCGGTCCAGCAGGGCGGCGACGAAGGCGCGCAGCGCCCCTTCGTACTCCGCCCGAGGGGTGATCCAGCTCGTGTGGGCCTTGGCCTCGCGGACCGCCTTGAGCATGTAGGCCTGGATGCGGTCGACGAGATCGGAATGATCTTCAGCGGAAGCGGGCCAGCAGCCGAGCAGGGTCTGGTAGAGCAGGTACTCGTCGTTCCGGTCGGGCGCGCGCTCGCGGTCGACCATCGCCTTCCGGGGGCGGTTGAGGCGACGCCAGGCGCGAACCCGGACCCGCCACTCCCGCGGCATCTCGGAGAGGACGTTGATGCGCGCCCGCGCGTCCTCGCCACGCTTGGTGTCGTGGGTCGAGAGGGCCGATAGGGCGGCCGGCCACTCCGCGAGTCGGGCGAGGTTGCGCCGATGGAACTCCTCGGGGCTGACGCCGAACACATCGGGGCGGCCGCCCACCTCGTTCAGGGATACCAGGCGGTGGTAGCGGTAGAAGGCGGTGTCCTCCAGACCCTTCGCGGTGAAGGGCCCGGTCAGCTGCTCGAACCTCCCCACGAACGTCCGCACCTCCGCGAGCTCGGCCTCCGTCGTATCGGTCGGCAGCTCCAGGCAGAGTAGCCCCTGCAGGAAATCGAAGACCGACGCGCTCACCGACGGGTTGCGGCGCCGGGCCTCGGCCACCGCCGTCTCGATGTACCGGCGGTCGCGAGCGGCCCCCTGGGCCGGTTCCGCTGCCGCGTAGGTCCGGTAGACGGGGAAGCACGCGACGATCTCCCGGAGTGCCTCCGTCAGCATCCGGTCCGTGAAGTCCCGGGCCAGCCGCCAGCGCTCGGAGATCCGGCCCAGTCGGTGGCCCAGCATGGTGATCTCGCTGGCCATGCTGGTGTCCATCACGAGCCGCTTGGCCTGGTAGGCCACCTCGGCGAAGTCGAGGCGAGCGCCGATGAACCTCGCGTACGTGTCGGTCAAGCTGCGGGCTCCGGCCCGGTCGACGAACAGGCCGTTCACCGTGTTGAGGAACTCGTAGCCGGTCGTGCCCGCCACCGGCCAGCTCGCCGACAGCCGCTCGTCCGCCATCAGGATCTTCTCGGCCACCACGTAGAAGGCGCGGGCGGGCGACGCGGTCGCGGCGGGTCCACCCAACATCGCCTGCAGGGCCCGCCGGGCCACCGACCATGGGCGCCGAAGCCCGCCGGAGCGCGCCCCGGCGCCCTCCCGGCCCGCCCGAGCCCGGGCCTCCTGCTCGGCGACGCGGCGGTCGAAGTCGGTGAGCACGGCCCGGTCCCAATCGGCCGCCTCGCCCTGAGCCTCCCTGGTGCCGGGCCCGCACAGGGACCGCGCCCGTTCCAGGAAGCAGCGTCGCTGCAGGTCGCGCAGGTACTGGATCGGGGCGAAGAGCCCGTCGGGGTGATCGATGCGGAGGCCGGTCACCGCCCCTTCCCGCACCAGACGGAACACGAGCCGGTGGACTCCCTCGAACACCGCCGGCTCCTCCATGCGGATCGCGGCCAGCTCATTGATGTCGAAGAAGCGCCGGTAGTTGATCTCGTCCCCCGCGACCTGCCAGAAGGAGAGGCGGTAGGCCTGCTCACCCAGGAGGGCGTCCAGGCGATCGAACGATCGGCTCTGCCCCTTCACCCCGTTGTAGCGTTGCACCGTCTGATCCACGAACTCCCGCAGCCGGGGGGACTCGGCGAGCAACGCGGCCAGGCGCCGCTTCGCGACCTCTTTCTCCCGCTGCCGCTCCTCCAGGCGGGCGGGGTCCCGCTCGGTCTGGGGGGGCAGATGCTCCAGCGCGGTGAGGATGCTGCGTAGCTCGGTCAGATGCGGGTGTTCGGCCCCCAGGCTCAGCTCCAACTCGTCGAGCCGCCAGCCCAGGATGAGCCGGTAGGTGCGGGGCGCGACCGGCAGGAGCGTGTCGTGGTAGCGGACCCGGAAGCCGCCCTCCTGAAACTCGAGTCGGAGCTCCTGGTTCTCGAGCACGTGCCCGTACTGGTTGCCCAGGATCGGCAGCAGGACCTTGTTCTTCAGCTCGGGCTTGACCGGATCCCACTCGATGTCGAAGTAGGCGGCGTAGGTCGAGGCCGGGCCGTTCTCGAGCACGTCGGTCCACCACGCGTTCCGGCTGCCCGCGATGCCCATGTGGTTGGGTACCACGTCGAGGATCTGGCCCATGCCGTGGGCCTGGAGCGTCTCGACCAGGGCCCGGTAGTCCGCCTCGGCACCGAGCTCGACGTTGAGCTGCCCGTGGTCGGCGACGTCGTAGCCGTGCGATCCCGCGGAGCACGGCTGCAGCACCGGCGAGAGGTGGCAGTCCGAGATCCCGAGGGCGGCCAGGTACGGGACCAGCTCGCGCGCGTCCGCGAACGTGAAGTCCGCCCCCAGCTGGAGCCGGTACGTCGCGACCGGGATGCGGGTGAAGGTCGCCGGATTCCGCTCGAATCGGCGGAAGACCTCCTCCGGTGTCATGTCCGCCCTCCGTCTCCTTGCCGCGGCCTCGTCCGTATCAGCGTCTCATTCCCCTCACTCGCCCGATCCCATGATCGCCACCGAATCCCGCGGAAGCACGACCTCGGCCGGACCGAGCCGGACCGCCGCCTCCGACGCCAAGAGGAGACGTCGTCCCGTCGGGCCCGGCAGGGGGACACGGGCCGCTCCCGCGCCCAGATTTCCGGCCACGACGATCCCTCCCCGCTCGACCCTGAGCCATTGTGCGTCGGCGTCGAACGCGAGCCGGATCTCACTCAATACCCCATCCTTGAGCGCGGGCGCACCCCGGCGGAGAGCGATCAGCGCGCGATACCAGCCGAGCAGATCACAATGCGGCTCTCGCTCGATCTCGGTCCAGTCCAGCCGCGAGCGCGCGAAGGTCTCCACCGCCTGCGGATCGGGAATCTGCGCCGGGTCCCAGCCGAAGGCCGTGAACTCCCTGCGCCGTCCCTCGGATACGGCACGACCCAGTTCGGGGTCGTCATGATCGGTGAAGTATTGAAACGGCGTGCTCGCACCCCACTCCTCCCCTTGAAACAGCATCGGCACGAACGGCGCGGTGAGAACCACCGCCGCGGCCACCTTCGCCCGCCCGGAACTCATCAGGTGGCAGCTGCGCTCGCCCCGCGCCCGATTCCCGACCTGATCGTGGTTCTGGAGAAACCCGATGAAGCGCTCTCCGGTGAGGTCGGTCGCCGGTCTCCCGTGCCGACGCCGCCGATAGGCCGAGTGGCGACCGTCATAGACGAACGCCGAGCGCAGCGCCGTCACGAGATCCGGCAACCCGTCGAAGTCCTGATAGTACCCGACCCGCTCGCCGGTCAGCGCCACGTGCAGCGCGTGATGAAAGTCCTCGTTCCACTGAGCATCCAGGCCATAGCCGCCGCGGGCTGGCGATCGTACGACGCGCGGATCGTTCAGGTCGCTCTCGGCCAGCACGACCAGGGGCCGGCCGAGTCGGGCTTCGAGGTTCCGTACCTCCGCCACACACTCCTCCAAGAAGTGCACCGCCGACGCATCGAAGATCGCGTGCACCGCGTCGATCCGAAGTCCGTCCAGGTGATAGTCCCGGAGCCACATCAGCGCGTTGTCGAGAAAGAAGCGGCGCACCTCGTCGCTGTCCGACCCGTCGAGATTCACCGCCGCTCCCCAAGGCGTCACGTAGCGGTTCGTGAAGTAGGGACCGAAGCGGCCGAGATAGTTGCCGCCCGGTCCGAGATGGTTGTAGACCACGTCCAGCACGACCGCCAATCCGTGCCCGTGGCAGGCGTCGACGAGACGCTTGAGGCCGGTCGGGCCGCCGTAGGCGTGATGGGGCGCGTAGAGGTCGACCCCGTCGTAGCCCCATCCCCGACTCCCCGGGAACTCGCATACCGGCATCAGCTCCACGTGAGAGACGCCGAGGTCGACAAGGTGCGGAAGTCTCTCGATGGCGGCCTCGAACGTGCCCGAGGCGGTGAAGGTTCCGACGTGCAGCTCGTAGACGATTCCGGAGGGCAGCGGCGGCGCGTGCCAGCCTCCGTCCGTCCAGCGGAAGCTCGCGTGATCGACCCGGCGCGACGGACCGTGGACCCCGAATGGTTGCCAACCGGAGCGCGGATCCGGCATGGGCTCTCCCCCATCGATCCGGAACCGGTAGTCGCCACGTCCCTCCGGCGCCGCGATTGCGCTCGTCCACCACCCACCCGGGCCGCGCTCCATGGGTGAGCGCTCCCCGTCGAGCTCCAGCTCCACGCTTCCGGCCGAAGGTGCCCACACCCTGAAGGTGCTCACGTCTCAGGCTTCCCCTGGTTCCAGGTCCCTCGATGTCCGATCGAGCTCTTCCGAAGCCTGCTGGTGAACCGCCCCGGCTCCTCGACGCGGTGCGCCCGGGCGCATGCGATACCCCCCGGAGGAACGAGCGATCCGGGAACCGGCCTACGGATGACGATGGGCGTGCCGAGCAGGTGCTTATCCTACCTTCACGGCGGCGGCGCTCGCAAGCCCATCCCGTCTGTCCTCTCTCGCCTGCACGGTCGCGAGAGCGCGGGACCCGTGTGCCTCGACATTGGCGAGTCGGTCAGGGGTCACGGGCTCGAGCCGCCGCGCACGCGATCGAACGAGGTATCGCCGGCGGCCGTCGCGGATCCCCCGCGCTTCTTGAGGAAGGGCCGGCCGGTGGATGGCGTCGCCGCAGGACCGTGCCGCCGCGGTTGACATCACAGTGAGCGCCCGCTAGAGTCGCGGCGACCTCCGTCACGGAGGCCGCCCGATGGC
>DATIFV010000065.1:0-11004 GCA_035455085.1 Candidatus Methylomirabilota bacterium
GGTGGCTTCCTGCGCCTCCGCCAGCAGCGCGGCGGCCCGGGGCGACGGGGCCGCGCCCGCGGCCGGCTCCAGCGCGCGGCGCGCCTCGGCGGCGGCGCCGGTGCGCAGCAGCGTCTCCGCGTAGTCGAGCCGGTCGGCGCCGGCGATCACGCTGCCCGGGTAGCGCTCGTTGAGCTTGGCGTACATCTCGCGCGAGAGCGTCCACTGCTCTCCGCGCCCGGCCGCGGCGGCGAGGCCGGTCAGGGCCGCCGGCGTGCCCTCGTACCTGGGGAACTGATCGGCGAGCCGCAGGGTGAGGGTCTTGGCCTCGGGCCAGCGCTTCTCCTCCGCGGCCACCGCGGCGAGCCCGTGGAGCAGGCGCGGGGTGGTGACCGGATCGACGGGGCCCGCGACCATCGGGGTCGCGAGCTGCTTGAACTCCTCGACTTTCCGCTGGTTGAAGAGCACCGCGGCGAGCCCGTAGCCCGCGGCCGCGGCCACCCCGCCCCCGGCGTCGCGGGCCGCCGCGAAGCTGCGGGCCGCCCCGTCCCACTGCCGGCGGGCGAACTCCGCGCTGCCCATCCCGAGGTACGCCAACCCGGTCTCGCCGAGCGGGAGCGCGGCCTGGAAGTCGCGCTCCGCATCCGCGGGCTTGCCGGTGGCCAGCAGCGCCGCCCCGCGGGTGACGCGCGCCCGGGCCACGTAGGGCGAGACCGCGCCGCGCTGCACCAGCCGCCCCAGCTCCGGCAGCGCGTCGGCGGCGCGCCCCCCGCGCACCGCGAGGATGGCGCGGTTGAGCATCGCGACCTCGGCGTACGGGCTGCTCGGGTGGCGGTCCACCACCTGGTCCAGCAGCGTCTGCGCGCCCGCGAAGTCCCCGGCGCGACCGGCCAGATCCGCGGCGAGCACGAGCGCCTCCGGCGCGCGCGGATCGGTCTGAGCCTGCTGGGCATAGCGGGTCCAGCGCTGGCGTGCCGCTTCGGGTCGGCCCGCGCGCAGCTCCGCCCAGCCGAGGGCCAGGGTCGCCATCGGCGCCTGGGGATGGCTCGGATACGCGGAGAGGAAACTCTGATACGCCGCGGCCGCCGCCGCGTAGTCGCGCGCCCAGTACGCGGCCTCGCCGCCCAGGATCAGCGCGGCCGCGCGCACCTCGGCGGGGGCCGCCGCGTCGGCCTGCAGGCGCCGGGCGCCGTCGCGCGCCTGGGCGAACTCGCGCGTGTCGAAATCGATCTGGGCGAGCCGGAGCGCGGCGTAGGCGCCGAGCGCGGGTGAGCCGGGCGCGCGGCGCACCAGCTCGAAGCGGTCCCGCGCCTCCGCGACCTGGCCGCCCACCCGGCTGGCCTCCGCGCTCAGGGTCAGCACGTAGGAGCGCGTGGCCGGGTCGAGGGTGCGCGCGAGCAGCTCGTCGTTGATCTCGCGGGCCTCGTCGAAGCGCTCCTTCTCGGTGGCCCAGCGGCTGATCAGCAGGCGCGCGGGTACCGCGAGGGTGCCGCCGCGGTCCATCGCCTCGACCTTCTTGGCCTCCTCGCGCGCGGCGGTGTAGTCGTCGAGATCGATCAGGGCCTGCACGAGCCCGGCGCGAGCCCACACCGCCTCGCGCGACTGCGGATAGGCCGAGAGCAGGCCGCGATACGCCTTGGCCGCCTCGAGGGGCTGGCCGGCGGCCCGGCTCCACCATCCGAGACGCAGGAGCCCGCTGTCGATGAGCACCTGGGGGCCGCCGGCCACGAAGGTCTGCAGGCGCTGCACCGCGGCCGGGTAGTCGCCGAGCCGGCCGAGGGTGTCGCCCAGCCAGAACGTACCCTCCCAGGCCACCGCCCGGGGCGCGTTCTGGTTGAGCATCGCGGCCCAGGTGTCCCGCGCCTCCGGATAGCGCTTGAGCCCGTACAGGGCCAGGGCGCGGCCGTGGCGCGCGTACGGGATCAGCGCGGGCGGGGCGCCCACCTTGAGCAGGTTGTCGAAGTAGCCGAGAGCACGGTCGGGCCGGCCCAGCTCGAGGGAGACCCAGCCGAGCTGGTGGGCGGCGTAGAGCCCGAGCTCGCCGCGCGGGTCGTCCTGCTGCACCTGGAGCATCAGGCGCTCGACCTCGGCCGGCTTGCCGAGGCGGAGCAGCGTCTCGCCGAGCCAGTAGCGCGCCTCGCGGATCTGGGCGCGCTCGGTTCCGAACTGCACCGCCTTCTCGAGCACCTCGCGCGCTTCCGCCAGCTCGTTGCGCTGGTAGCGCGCGCGCCCGCACTCGATCAGCTCGGAGACCACGCCGAGCAGGTTGCCCATCGGGTTGCAGGCGAGGAAGCGCGGCGGAGCCAGCGGGGCGATCGGGCGCTCGCCCAGGTTGCCCACCAGCGGCGCCGGCGGCAACTCCGGCAGGCCCCGCGGCGCGGGCGGCAGCGGCACCGCGGGCAGCGGCACCGGCGGCTTGTCGAGCGGGGGCGCGGCGAGCGGCACCACCGGACCCACCTCGGGCGGCGGCAGCACCAGCGTGATCTCGGCCCGCGCGGGCACGCCGCCCGCCAGGGCGAGCAGCGCGGCCGCGACGAGGGCACGCCGCCCGATCACCGGCCGCCCCCGCTCGGCGCGGACTTCTTGGGCGGCGCCTTCTTGGGCGCGGCCTTCGGGGCGGGCGCGGCCTCGGATCGGGCCGCGTCGTTGACCGCCCCGAGCCGCTCCCGGGCCCAGGACGCCAGCGTCTTGTCCGGGCTCCTCGCCGCGACCTCCTCGTAGAAGCGGGCCGCTTGCTTGTACTGCCGCTGCTCCTCGTGCGCGAGCCCGGTGCCGGCCAGGGCGCGGTAGCGCATGCCGGCGTCGAGCGCCGGCGTCTCCGTCGCGGACTTGAAGGCCGAGATCGCGGTGGCGTGGCGGCGCTGCTTGAGCTCGCTCTCGCCCAGCAGCACGAAGGCTTCGCCCCGCACCGCCTCCTCCGGGCTGCGGGAGGCGGCCCGGGCGAGCGTGGAGGCGTCCTTGAAGCTGTTCTTGGAGAAGGCGGTCTGGGCCAGCTCGAGCGAGACGCGGCCGCTCAGCGGGTGGTCCGGGAACTCCCGGCGCAGCCGCGACCACGCGGACTCGGCGTCGCGCGGCCGGCCGAGCTTGCCGGCCACGAGGCCCGCGTCGTAGAGGCTCTCCGCGGTGGCCGGCGACTGCGCGACCAGCAGCTTGTACTCCTCGGCCAGCTCGGCCTTCTTGCCCTGGCGCAGCAGGGTGTCCAGCGCGGCGCGGCGCGCGGCACCGGCCAGGTCGTGGTTGGGATACGCCTTGGCGAAGGCGCGCAGCTCGGCCACGCCCTCGTCGGTCTGGCCTCCCGCGATCAGGGCCTGACCCAGGGTGTAGCGCGCGTCGGGCAGGAGCCGATGATCGGCGTAGCGGGTGACGAAGCTCCGCAGCAGCCCCACCGCCTCGTCGGCCCGCCGGAGCTCGAGCAGCGTGCGGGCCAGGTAGAAGGTCGCGGACGGGACGTTCGCGTGCTCGGGGTAGCTCGAGAGCAGCCGCCGGAACTCGGTGACCGCCTGCTCGCGGCGCTTGAGCTCGAGGTTCACCCAGGCCAGCCCGTAGACCGCGTCGGGGGCGCTGGGCGATGAAGGATTCTCGGCGAGGATCCGATCGTAGATGGCGCGCGCCTCCGGGAAGCGCTTCATTCGGAAGAGCGTCTCCCCCTCCCAGAAGCGCGCCTCGTCGGGGCGGCCGGGCGGCGGCGAGAAGCCCTGGGCCCGGCGGAACGACGCGAGCGCCGCCTCGTGCTGCCCCTGGGAGAGGCGCACCTTGCCCAGAAGCAGGGTCGCGTCGGGCACGCGGCCGTCGGTCGGATAGCGCTCGACCAGGCGCTCGAGCATGCGGCCGGCCACGCCGTGGAGGCCGTCCTGGAAGGCCCGGTCGCCGACGGTCCACAGCCGCTCGGGCTCTCCGACCGCGAGCGCGAGCGACGGCCAGGCCGCCAGCGCGCCGAGCGTCGTGACGAAGACGCGGAGCGCCCTGGGCTTCATGGCAATGAAGCCACGCTACCACGAAACCGGGGCCCTTACCGCATCCCGAGACCGAGGATCGAGGCCGCGATCGCGAGCGTCCGGCTCTCGTCGCGCCCGAAGCCCTGGTCGTTGCCCTCCCACAGGTCGAGCGACACCGCCCCCCGCGTGGTCTGCAAGGTCAGCCGGCCGCCGTCCTCGGGCAGCCGCAGCCCCCGCACTCCCATCCGTGGGCTCTCGTCGGCGACCGCGAAGAGGGTGTGCGGGTCGAGGGTCAGGTGCGGGGCGGGGCGGGCCGCGGCCTCGCGCGGCACCGCGGCCAGCACCGCTCCCGCGGCATCCCGCAGGGCCAGCCCGCCCAGGCCGAACTCGGCCCGCAGGTCCTGGAGCAGGCCGTCGAGGGGCCGCCCGGCGCGCGCCCGGTCCGCGAACCGGGCGAGCGTGGCCAGCTCGCGGTCGGCGCGGCCGGCGACGTCGGAGAGCCGCTCGCGCCGCCGCCCGAAGGCGGCCGCGATGAGCCCGCAGCCGGCGAGGGCGAAGAAGGCGATGACGTCGTCGGTCTTGCTCATCGTGAGCGTGAGATAGGGCTCGGTGAGAAAAAAGTTCAGGCTCATGGCCGCGATCAGCGCGGTGATCAGGGCCGCCCCCCGTCCCCCGAGCTCGGCCACCACGATCGTGAACGCCATGAACACGAACGCGAGGTTGGATGCGGACACCACCGCGCGCAGCGGGATGAGGGCGACGGCCAGGGCCATGGAGCCGAGCCCCCCCGTCACCATCCAGACCCGGGCGTCGTCGGTTCGGTTCATGAGCGCCGTGCCTCCTCATCCAGGGCCAGGTTCAGGCCGAGCACGTTGACCCGCGGCTCACCGAGCACACCGAGGAACCGGCCTTCGATGTGCCGCTCCACCAGGGTGCGCACCACGCCGGGGGCCATGTTACGCGCCCGCGCCACCCGCGGCACCTGGTAGAGAGCGGCGGCGGGGCTGATATGGGGATCGAGCCCGCTCGCGGACGCGGTCACCAGGTCCACCGGAGCCGGCGCGTCGTCGGTCGGGTCCGCGGCCCGCAGCGCCCGCACGCGCTCCCGGACCGCTGAGACCAGCGCCGGGCTCGTCGGGCTCAGGTTGGAGCCGGACGAGGCTCCGGCATTGTAGGCGAACGGGCTCGTGGCGGAGGGACGGCCCCAGAAGTACCCGGGGTCGTCGAATGGCTGCCCGATGAGCGCGGAGCCCACCACCCGGCCGTCCCTGACGATCAGGCTGCCGTTCGCCTGGAAGGGAAAGAGGAGCTGGGCGATGCCGGTCACCACCAGCGGGTAGGCGGCGCCGGTGATCAGGGTGAAGAGCAGCAGGGACATCAGCGCCGGCCTCAGATGCGCGGCCATCGTGGCTCTCCACTCACACGAGCTTCAGGGCGGCCAGGATCATGTCGATGAGCTTGATCCCCGGGAAGGGGATGATGAGCCCTCCCACCCCGTAGATCCACAGGTTCCGTCGCAGCACCGCGGCCGCCCCCAGCGCGCGATACCGCACGCCGGTGAGGGCCAGCGGGATCAGGGCCATGATGATGAGCGCGTTGAAGATGACCGCCGAGAGGATCGCGCTCTCCGGGGTGGCCAGTCCCATGACGTTCAGGGCCCCGAGCGCCGGGTAGGTGGTGGCGAAGGCGGCCGGGATGATCGCGAAGTACTTGGCCACGTCATTGGCGATGCTGAAGGTGGTGAGCGCGCCGCGGGTCATCAGCATCTGCTTGCCGGTCTCGACCACCTCGAGCAGCTTGGTCGGGTTGGAGTCGAGATCGATCATGTTGCCCGCTTCCTTGGCGGCCTGGGTCCCGGTGTTCATCGCCACCGCCACGTCCGCCTGGGCGAGCGCGGGCGCGTCGTTGGTGCCGTCACCGGTCATGGCCACCAGGCGCCCCTGCGCCTGCACGTCGCGGATGAGCCTGAGCTTGGCCTCCGGGGTGGCCTGGGCCAGGAAGTCGTCCACCCCCGCCTCCGCGCTGATCGCGGCCGCGGTGAGCGGGTTGTCGCCGGTGATCATGATCGTCTTGATGCCCATGCGCCGGAGCTGGGCGAAGCGCTCGCGGATGCCGCCCTTGACGATGTCCTTGAGCTGGACCGCCCCGAGCACCCGGGCCCCGTCCGAGACCACCAGGGGCGTCGCCCCCGCCTTGGCGATCGTATCCACGCTCTGCCGGACCTCCGGCGGAAAGACGCCCCCCAGGTTCCGCACGTGGGTCTCGATGGCGTCGGGCGCCCCCTTGCGGATCTGCCGGCTGTTCATGTTCACACCGCTCATGCGGGTCTGGGCGGTGAAGGGCACGAAGGTCGCGCCGAGCTTCTCGATCTCGCGCTCCCGGATCTGGTGGCGCTCCTTGGCGAGGACGACGATGCTGCGGCCCTCGGGGGTCTCGTCGGCCAGCGACGCGAGCTGGGCCGCATCGGCGAGGGCGGACTCGGTGACCCCGGGGGCGGGCACGAACGCGGTGGCCTGGCGGTTGCCCAAGGTGATCGTGCCCGTCTTGTCGAGGAGCAGGACGTCCACGTCGCCGGCGGCCTCCACCGCCCGCCCGGACATGGCGATGACGTTCTTCTGGATCATCCGGTCCATGCCCGCGATGCCGATGGCGGACAGGAGCGCGCCGATCGTGGTGGGGATCAGGCACACCAGCAGCGCCACCAGGACGGTGACCGTGACCGGCGAGCCCCGGCCGGCCGCGGCCACGCTGTAGAGCGAGAACGGCAGCAGGGTGGCGGTGGCGAGCAGGAACACGATGGTCAGCGCGGCCAGCAGGATGTCCAGCGCGATCTCGTTGGGGGTCTTCTGCCGCCTCGCGCCCTCGACCAGCGCGATCATCCGGTCCAGGAAGGCCTCGCCGGGGTTGGCGGTGACCTCGACGATGATCCAGTCGGAGAGCACCTGGGTCCCGCCGGTGACCGAGCTGCGGTCTCCGCCCGCCTCGCGGATCACCGGGGCGCTCTCGCCGGTGATGGCCGCCTCGTTGACCGAGGCGACGCCCACCACGATCGTCCCGTCGGCCGGGATGAAGTCGTTGGTCTCGACCAGCACCAGGTCGCCCCGGCGCAGGGCGGAGGCGGAGACCGTCTCGTACCGCGCCGTTCGCTCCGGGCGCGGCAGCCGCTTGGCCTGCAGATCGCGGCGCGCGCTCCGCAGCGCCGCGGCCTGGGCCTTGCCCCGGCCCTCCGCCATGGCCTCGGCGAAGTTGGCGAAGAGCACGGTGAACCAGAGCCACACCGCCACCCAGAAGATGAACCAGGCCGGCGCCTCCCCGGTGCCGACCTGGGCCTGGATCCAGAGCAGGCTGGTGAGGATGGACCCGACGTAGACTACGAACATCACGGGGTTCCGCGCCTGCCGGGCGAAGCCGAGCTTCCGGAAGGCATCGACGATCGCCTGCTTCACGATCGGCACGTCGAGCAGCGAGCGTCCTCGTACCGGGTCGGCCACCGCAGAGCTCCTCACCTCGCGGCGATCATGGCGAGGTGCTCGACGATCGGCCCGAGGGCCAACGCCGGCAGGAAGGTCAGGGCCCCGACCAGGATCACCACGCCGACGAGCAGGCCCGCGAACAGCGCGGTGTCGGTGGGGAGCGTGCCCGGGCCCGCGGGCACCGTCTTCTTCCGGGCGAGGGAGCCCGCGATGGCCAGCACCGGGATCGCGAGCCAGTACCGCCCGAAGAGCATGGCGAGCCCGAGCGCGGTGTTGTAGAAGGGCGTGTTGGCATTCAGGCCCGCGAACGCGCTGCCGTTGTTGTTGCCCGCGGAGGAGAACGCGTACAGCACCTCGCTGAAGCCGTGCGCGGTCGGGTTGAGGATGCCCGCCCTTCCGCCGGGGGTGACCACCGCCACCGCGGTGCCGATCAGCACCACCGCGGGCGGGATCAGGATCACCAGCGCCGCCATCTTCATCTCGTAGGCCTCGATCTTCTTGCCGAGGTACTCGGGAGTGCGGCCGACCATGAGGCCGGCCACGAAGACCGCCACGATGGCGAAGACCAGCATGCCGTAGAGCCCGGAGCCCACCCCGCCGTAGACGACCTCGCCGAGCTGGATCAGCCACAGGGGCACGAGCCCCCCGATCGGGGTGTAGGAGTCGTGCATCGAGTTGACGGACCCGTTGGAGGCGGCGGTGGTCGCGGTGGCCCACAGGGCCGAGCCGGCGATCCCGAAGCGGACCTCCTTGCCTTCCATGCTGCCCCCGGGCTGCAGCGGCCCGGCGCGGTGGTCCACGCCCGGCTCACTCGGGACGGCGCCGCTCTGCTCGGCCAGGTAGCAGACGGCGAGGAGCGTCACGAAGATCACGGTCATGGACGCGAGCACCGTCCAGCCCTGGCGCGTGTCCTTCACCATCACGCCGAAGGTGTGGCAGAGCGCGGCCGGGATCAAGAGGATCCCCAGCAGCTCGAGAAGGTTCGACAGCGCGGTCGGGTTCTCGAACGGATGCGACGAGTTGACGTTGAAGAAGCCGCCGCCGTTGGTTCCGAGCTGCTTGATCGCGATCTGGGAGGCGGCGGGGCCCACCGCGATGACCTGCTCCGTCAGGGTGGCCCGCTTCATCCGCGGCTGGCCCTTGTCGTCGAGCGCCGGCCAGCCGTCCCCGGTGGTCTCGGGCACCTCGTACCCGGTCCGCTGGACCACGTGGGCCGACGCGTAGGGGCCGAGGGTCTGGACCACCCCCTGGGACACCAGGGCCAGGGCCAGGACGAAGGACAGCGGGAGCAGGATGTAGAGCGTGCCCCGGGTCAGGTCCACCCAGAAGTTGCCGATGGTGTCGGTCGAGCGGCGCGCGAAGCCCCGGACCAGCGCCACCAGGGTCGCCATCCCAGACGCCGCCGACACGAAGTTCTGCACGGTCAGGGCCAGCATCTGGGTCAGGTAGCTCATGGTGGTCTCGCCGCCGTAGCCCTGCCAGTTCGTGTTGCTGGCGAAGCTCGCCGCGGTGTTGAACGCGGAGCCCGGCGACACCGCGCCCAGGCCCTGGGGGTTCAGCGGCAGCATCCCCTGGACGCGCTGGAGCAGGTACACCGCGAGCAGGCCCAGCAGGTTGAAGCAGAGCATCGCGAGCGCGTAGGCGCGCCAGCTCATCTCCGCGTTCGGCCACACTCCGGCCGCCCGGTAGATCAGACGCTCGAGCCCGCCCAGCACCCGATCCGGCGGCACGCGGCGGCCCTCGTAGACGCGGGCCATGTAGGCCCCGAGGGGCCAGGCCAGGACCAGCAGCACCGCCAGGTAGAGGAGAAGCTGGAGGACCCCGCTCGCGGTCACTGGAAGGCCTCCGGCTTCAGCAGCGCCACCACCAGGTAGGCGAGGAGGGCGAGGGCCACCACCGCGCCGATCAAATAGAGGATCATCGCCGCGCCTCAGAGCCGCTCGCAGAGCCGCACGAGCCGCCACGACAGCCAGAAGAACCCGAGCCCCAGCCCCAGGTACAGGACGTCCGCCATCTCCGTGGTCCCTCCCGCCGTGAAGGCTAGCCGAGGCAGCATCAAGGCCGGCTCAAGACCGCCCCGGCCGGCGTCAAGAACTCGTCAAGAGCGGCCCGGACCCCGGATCTTGATGCCTTCTTGACGGGCTCCCGGTATCTACTGGAGTGGAAGGGCCGGTCCCACGCACATGCGCTCGGTTGAATCCCGTGCTTTCCCCGACGTAGGCTGGCGCCAGGCCACGCCATGACCACCGCGCGCCGACCGGACCCGGACGAGCTGCTGGCCCGTGTCAAGGAGGAGGAGAGCCGCCGCGGACGCGGCAAGCTCAAGATCTTCTTCGGCGCGGCCGCCGGGGTCGGCAAGACCTACGCGATGCTGGAGGCGGCCCGCGAGCAGCGGGCCCAGGGCGTGGACGTGGTGGTGGGCTGGGTCGAGACGCACGGCCGGGCCGACACCGAGGCCCTGCTGGCCGGCCTCGACGTGCTGCCGCGGCGGGCCGTCCCGTACCGGGGCACCACGTTGCAGGAGTTCGATCTCGACGCGGCCCTGGCGCGCCGGCCCGCGCTGATCCTGGTCGACGAGCTGGCCCACACCAACGCACCCGGCTCGCGCCACGCCAAGCGCTGGCAGGACGTGCTCGAGCTGCTGGACGCCGGCATCAGCGTCTACAGCGCGATGAACGTGCAGCACGTGGAGAGCCTCAACGACGTGGTGGCCCGCATCACCGGCGTGGTCATGCGGGAGACGGTGCCGGACTCGATCTTCGACCACACCGACGAGGTCGAGCTGATCGACCTGCCTCCCGACGACCTGCTGCAGCGGCTCCGGGACGGCAAGATCTACATCCCGGACCAGGCGCGCGAGGCCATCGAGAACTTCTTCCGCAAGGGCAACCTGATCGCCCTGCGCGAGCTGGCCCTGCGGGTGACCGCGCAGCACGTTGACGCGGAGATGCGCCACTACATGCGCGACCACGCGATCCGCCAGACGTGGCCGGTGCGCGAGCGCCTGCTGGTCTGCATCGGCCCGAGCCCCTCCTCGATCCGGCTGGTGCGGGCGGCCAAGCGCATGGCGGAAGGGCTCGGGGCGGAGTGGATCGTCGCCTACGTGGAGACGCCCGCCCAGACTCGCCTGCCCCAGGAGGCGCGGGACCGGGTGGCCCAGACCATGCGCCTGGCCGAGCAGCTCGGGGCCGAGACGCACACCCTGGCCGGGCCGCGCATGAGCGACGAGATCCTGGCCTTCGCCCGGGCCCGCAACGTGAGCAAGATCGTGGTCGGCAAGCCGGAGCGGCCGCTGTGGAAGCGGATCGCCATGGGCTCGATCGTGGACACGCTCGTGCAAGGCAGCGGCGAGATCGACGTCTACGTGATCAGCGGAGACCGGGACGACTCGCGGCCCATGCCCCCGCGCCCCTGGCCGCGCCGGACCGAGTGGACCCCCTACGCCGCCGCCGCCGCCGCGGTCGCGATCGCGACCGCGATCGCCTGGGCCATGTTCCCGTACTTCGCCTTCTCCAACCTGGTCATGGTCTACCTGCTCGGCGTCATCGTGGTGGCGACACGCTACGGGCGCGGGCCGTCGCTCGCCGCCTCGCTCCTGAGCGTGGCCGCCATCGACT
>DATIFV010000066.1:0-11661 GCA_035455085.1 Candidatus Methylomirabilota bacterium
CGGGCAGGGTGACCACCGCGCGCCCGGGCTCCTCGTGGATCGTGATCTGCGACAGCTCGCGCACGGTCAGGATCGCCTTGCCGCCCAGCAACACACGCACGAGGGACCTCTCCTCGGTGCTGATGCGGTCGCGCCCGAAGACGTCGTCCTTGAACTTGAGCGCGAGTGGGCCCGGCGCCGCGGGGCGCGCCACCGTCGCGCGCCCGTCCAGCGTGGTGACGATGCCGACCGCCTCCGAGGTCTGCGCCGCGACGGGTGGCGGAAGCAGTGCAGCCGATATCGTTGCGATCACCGCCATCCACGTCCAGCGTCTCATCGTGTGCGCCTCCGGGGCGAAGCTGTTCTCGGCCCGCGACCGAGTGCCTGATTATGCGTTCAGCGCGGAGGCCGTGCAAGAAGAAGCGAGGCAGAATCCCCGTCGCGGCGGGCGGTCCGCGCACCCCGCCGGTAGGCCGGCCCGCCGGAGGGAACCGAACGGCGCACAACTTGCGCTCCGTGCAGGTTCCGCGCAGGGTGTATAGTCGAAAACCGGGCGCGCCCACTCATGTTCGACATCGGCCTGCAGGAGCTGGCTCTCATCTTCGTGATCGCCCTGCTCGTGTTCGGGCCCAAGAACCTCCCCCAGCTCGGTCGCTCGCTCGGGCGGGCCATGCGCGAGTTCCGGCGGGCCAGCGACGAGTTCCGTTCCACCATCGAGACCAACCTCAAGATCAACGAACTGGATCCCGTTGTGGAGCCGACGCCGGTGGCGGCCGCCGCCGAGCCCCTGGCGGAGCCAGGGGCCGCGGCCGAGGCGCTGCCCGACTCGATCCTGAATCCCTACGACACGCCGGCGGTGCCGGTACCCGAAGGTGAGGCCTATCTGGCCCAGCGGGGGGCCAAGCTCTTCCACGGGCGGGACTGCAGCTGGGCCCGGCGGATCAGCGAGGCCGAGCGGGTCTACTTCAAGCGGGTGGCGGAGGCCCGGGAGGCAGGTTATGCCGCCTGCCCCGTCTGCGAGCCCTGGGAGCCGGCCGGATAGGGCCCTTTTTTTTTGTTGTAGGGCTCAACGGGTGTTGACTATCATCTGTTGAGGCGATCCAGCCGGCGAAGGAGGGCACCAGGGTGAGAGAGCTGACGGCCCGGCAGCGGGAAGTGCTGGAGTTCATCCGTATCTTCGGAGAGCGGCACGGCGTGCCGCCCACCGTGCGCGAGATCGGCGAGCGCTTCCACTTCACGGCGCGGGCGGCGTTCGATCACCTGCGGGCGCTGGAGCGCAAGGGCATGCTCGAGCGCCGGGTGACCGGCAAGCGGGCGTCCCGGACGCTGGTGCTCCCCGCCCACAAGGGAGCCCGGCGGGCCGAGCCGTCGGGGCCCACCCCGGGCATCCCCGTGCTGGGGCGGATCGCGGCGGGTGCCCCCATCACGGCGGTGGAGAACCTCGAGGACACGATCCCGCTGCGGCCGGAGTGGCTGGGGGCGCGCGGGCAGGACACCTTCGCCCTGCACGTGCGCGGCGACAGCATGATCGAGGCGCACATCCTGGACGGGGACCTGGTCCTCGTGCGCAAGCAGGAGACGGCGGCGTCCGGTGACATCGTCGCGGCCATGCTCGACGGGGAGGCCACCGTGAAGCGCCTGGCGCGGGAGAACGGGGCGGTGGTGCTGCGGCCCGAGCACCCGACGATGAAGCCGATCGTGGTGGAGGCGGGGCGCGGCGACTTCCGGATCCTCGGCAAGGTCGTCGGCGTCATGCGGCAGATCTGAAAGGAGCGGCACTATGCGGCGGGCAGCGGTGGCGATCCGTAGCGGCAGGCGGCGGCCGATCACGCGCCGCGACTGGAAGTGCGACCGGCGGCGGGGCCGTCGGCGCCGGGTCTGGATCGGCTCGCGTGCGCGGGGCATCGCGCCGCGCCCATTTTTTTTGGCGCTGAGTGCTCAACAGGTGAGGAGAGGGCAACCCGCGGACTGGCTGGGGGCGGGGGCGATGCTCCTGGGCATGGCGTCGTGGGGCGTGCTTGCGGCCCTGCTGGGCGGCTGAGCGCGGCGACGGCTCAGCGGTTGGCCGGCCGCTCCCAGGGCCGGATCGCGACGAAGACCTGCAGCAGCTCGCCGTCCACCGCGCCGGCGCGACACTCCTGCATCAGGATGTCGAGCGCGCGTTCTGCAGGAAGCGCCGGCTTGTAAGGCCGGTCGCGGGAGGTGAGGGCGTCGAAGATGTCCGCGATCGTCATCATGCGGGTCTGGACCGGTATCTCGGCGGCGCCCCGGCCAGCGGGGTAGCCACTGCCGTCGAGCTTCTCGTGATGAGACCGGGCGATCTCGGGGATCCGCGAGAGCTCCTTGGTCCACGGGATCTGGCGCAGGAACTGGTACGTGTGGACCACATGAGACTGGATCTGCCGGTACTCCTCGGGGGTCAGGCTGCCGCGCGGGACGGCGAGAATCCGGGCCTCCTCCGGCGTGATCAGGGTCAGGGAGTCGCCCAGGTGATCCGGGTACACGTGGGTGGCCAGGTGCCGGACGGAGGCGGAGACGTCGTCGGGCAGGACGGTGGGCTCGTTGGCGGTGGAGATCGCCTTGAGGTGCTGGTCGAGCTCGGCGAGCATCGCGGCCAGCTCGGCGTCCCACTGCGCGGAGCGCTGCTCGAAGCCCTCACGGCCGTGCCGGAGCAGCCAGTCGGTCTTCCGCCGCGCGTGGCGCAGCTCGAGGCCGCGCCGGATGATCTCGCCGCGCTGGCGGATCAGCTCGAGCTGGCCCGGCGGCAGCTTCTTGGCCTTGACGAGCACTTCCTCGCGCACCCCGACCTTGCCGAAGTCGTGCAGGAGCGAGGCGTAGCGGATCTCCTTCATCTCGTCCGCGGAGAAGCGCAGGTCACGGAAGACGCCGTGATCGACACGGTCGACCGCGATGGCGAGCGCCACCGTGAAGTCGGCCACCCGGAAGGAGTGGCCGGAGGTGGTGGGATCGCGCGACTCGATGGCGGTGACCGACGCCTGCACGAAGCCCTCGAACAGGGTCTGGATGGACTGGTAGAGGCGGCTGTTCTCGAGCGCGACCGCGGCCTGCGAGGCCAGCGACGCGGCGAGATCGCGGAAGCGCGGCGGGTAGGGAATGACATGGGCGAGCACGTCGGCCGGGGTGGCGAACACCGCGAACGGATCGGGCTTGCAGTTGATGAGCTGCAGCGCGCCGATCACGGTGCCCTGGGGCGTGGTCATCGGGACCACGAGCATGGACTTGGTCCGGTACCCCACGCGCTCGTCGAACTCGCGGTTGACCCGGAAGCGGGAGCCCGGCGGGGGGGTGTAGGCATCGTCGAGCTGCAGGATGGTGCCGGTCATGGCCACGTGCCCGGCGACGCTGGCGTCGTCGATCGGCAGGGTGAACTCGGTGAACGGGACCGCGACCGAGTCGTTCTGGGCGAGCTTGAAGCGCAGGCGCCGGGCGCCGTCGGCCGCCTCCTCGATCACGTAGATGGACCCGGCGTCGCTGTGGGTGATCTCGCGCGCCTTGCGCAGGATCAGGTCGAGGAGGGCGTCGGTGTCGCGCTCGGCGGAGAGGCTCACCCCGATCCGGTTCAGCTCCCGGAGCTCGCGGCGGGTGGCGTCGGCCTCGCGCCGGGCACGGGCGTGATCGCAGGCGTTGCGGAGGGCGGCGGCGAGCACCTCGGGCGCGGCCGGCACGCCGACATACGCATAGCACGGCACCTGCGGCGCGGCGCCGGAGCCGATCAGCGCCACCACGGGCAGGTCGGGCGCGGTCGCGGCCAGGGCCGCCGCGACCGCCTCGTCGCCTCCGGTCAAGTCGACCAGCACCGCCGCGGAGTCGTCCGGGCCCGGGCGCGGCGCGCCGCCCGCGGGTAGCGGGTGGGCCTCGAGATCGCCGGGGAGCGCGGAGAGCTGGGTGCCTGCCGGGGAACCCGCCGGGTACCAGACCACTCGGCGTGGCATGAGTCGAGCGTAGGGCTCGCCTTGGCGGCGTGTCAAGGAGCGGGCGAATGCTTGACCGTGTCCCGGCCCGGTCGTTAAGATCACCCGGCTATGACCACGCGCGTATCGACGGGCAGTTCACGGCTGGACGAGATGCTGGGGGGCGGGCTGCTGCCGGGCACCCTGACCGTGGTCTACGGGGCCACCGGGATCGGCAAGACGCACCTGGGGCTGGGCTTCTGCGACCAGGGCGCCCGGGCTGACGGCCACCGCGGCATCGTCTTCGACATGAACGCGCGGGGCGACTCCCAGCAGCACCACGCCTACGCGGCCCGCCTGTACGGGTGGGACCTGAAGCGCTGGACGCACTCGGTCCTGCCGATGGCCGACCCGTACCCACCCGCCGACCAGATGCAGGCCTTCTACTGTGACGCCCTGCCGTGGGTCGGCAAACTGCGCGACTACCAGGTGCCGGCCGGGGACGGCATCGAGTTCGACTGGAACTGGAAGGCGCAGTACAACCAGGCGCTCTACACGGTGCGGCCCTTCGTGTACTTCCACCTCGCGGCGGGGAGCCGGCGCATCGTGGTGGACGGGATCGAGCCGATGGACGTGCCGGGCGACTACATCCAGCCTTACATCTTCGACGATCTCTACCGGCGGATCATCCATCGCGACAGCGAGACCCTCGGCATGGAGATCTGCCTGCCGGTCTGGAAGCACCGCGATTTCATCGACTCCCACCCCTACGACCACGGCGCGGTCACCACCCTGCTGCTGGTGACCACCGAGGAGACGCAGCTCGAGCACCTGATCGCCCGCAAGGTCGCGGCGGGCGATATCGGGGCGGTGGCCAACACGATCGTGGTCATGGGCAGCGAGCGCGTCGGCAACCGCCTGGCCCGCCTGCTCTGCGTGGTCAAGCACCGGGGCAGCGCCAAGAGCGACGAGATCGCGGAGTACCGCGTGACCGAGCGGGGCTTCGAGCTGGGCTGAGCCGCATGGACCAGGCCGCGCTCGAGCGGCGCCGGCGCCGAAGCTTCCGTCAGCTCCCGTCCCGCCGCGTGCGCTCGCCCCGGAGCGCGCTCGTCTTCGTCGAGGCGGTCGGGTTCTGCTCGACCTTCCACCGCATCCCGGACGGCGTGGCCTGCCTGTGGGAAGCGGTGGTCGGGCGCGCTGCGCCCCGCTGGCCGCGCCGCTCCCACCACGACCACGGCGTCGGGCTCACCTGGGAGCTGAAGGACGTGCTGCCCGCCCGGCGCGAGGCCTACTACGGCAAGCTCGTGAAGGGCCGGCCGACGCTGGTGGCGCTCGACCTGCTCCCCGCCTTCTACGCCCTGGTCCGGGGCGGACAGCGGGCGAGCGCCTACACCGCGGAGTACGACGCGGGCCGGCTCTCGCTCACCGCCAAGCGCATCATGGACAGCCTGATGCGGGAGTCCCCGCAGTACACGCGCGGCCTCCGCGCCGAGTGCTTCATGCTCGAGCCGGCCAAGACGCGGGAGTTCGAGCGGGCCATGGGGGAGCTGCAGCAGGGCCTCTGGATCGTGAAGACCGAGGAGCGGTACGAGCCGAGCTTCTCGTATCGCTGGGATCTCCTCGAGCGCTGGCTGCCCGATGCGGTCGCGGCCGGGCGCCGGCTGCGGCGGCCCGCCGCCGTGGAGCGCCTGCTGGGGCGCTACCTGGGCGGCGCGGTGTACTCGACTCCCGGGCGGCTCGCGCACCTCTTCGGCCTCGAGGGCCGCGAGGTGGAGGCGGCCCTGTCCGCGCTGGCCCGGGTCGGGCGAGTGAGCGCGCCCCGGGAGGTGGCCGGCTGGCCGGGGCGGTGGGTGGTGAGCCGGTGATGGGCCCGCCTCCCGGCTTCCGCTACATCGACGTCCACACCCACCTGCATCCGCCGTGGCTTTCCGCGGCGATCCGGCGCTGGTTCACCGGCCGGCCGGGCTGGGACTTCCGCTACGGGACCGAGCCGGAGTGGGTGGCGCGCTTCCTCGCCGAGCAGGATGTCGAGCGCTTCGTGTTCTTCTCGTACGCACACAAGCCCGGCCTGGCCCGGGAGCTCAACGCGTGGCTCCACGAGACCGCCGGGCGCCTGCCCGCCGGCCTGCCGCTCGGCACCGTGCACCCGGGCGACCCCGACGTCGTCGAGGTGGCGGAGGAGGCGCTCGACCGCTACGGGTTCAGGGGGTTCAAGTTCCACATCAACGTGCAGCGCTTCTATCCGGACGATCGCCGGCTCTGGCCGGTGTACGAGCGGCTGCTGGCCCGGGGCGGGGTGCTGCTGATCCACGTGGGGAGCGCGCCCTGGCCCAACGAGTACGACGGCTTCCCGCGCTTCGAGCGGGTGATGAGCGCGTTTCCGGATCTCCGGGTGATCGTGGCCCACATGGGGCAGTTCGAGACCCGGCGGCACCTCGAGCTGATGGAGCGCTGCCCGAACATGTACCTGGACACCACCGCGGCGATGACCGCCCGGAGCCCGATCTATCGCGACCGGCCCGGGGCGAGCCCGGCCGACGTGACGGACGCCGATCTCGTGCGCTGGCAGGACCGCATCCTCTTCGGCAGCGACTTCCCGAACACGCCCCACGCCTACGAGGAGGAGCGGCGGCCGATCTGGGAGCGGCCAGTGCCGGGCGAGGTTCACCGCAAGATCTTCCACGACAACGCCCGTCGCCTCTTCGAGCTCTAGTGCGCCTCGCCCTCGAGCGGATTCCCGAGCCCGGCCGGCGCCTGCTGGCCGTCCTCGCGGAGCTGGCCGGACCCGCCACCCGGCTCTGGGTGGTGGGCGGCGCCCTGCGCGACCTCCTGTCCGGCGACACCCTGCACGACCTCGACGTGGCGGTCTCGGGCGGGGCGCTCGAGCTGGGGAGCCGGCTGGCCGGGCGCCTGCACGCCGCGTATGTGGTGCTGGACGCGCGCCGCGGCGCCTGCCGCGTCGTCCCGCGTGACGGGGGAGCTCCGCTCGACCTGATGAACCTGCGCGCGCCGACCCTCGAGGGCGATCTGCGCGCCCGGGACTTCACGGTCAACGCGCTCGCGGCCGAGGTCGACCAGCTCCTGCAGTCCGGCGTGGCGCCGATCGTGGACCCGACCGGCGGGCTCGAGGACCTCGCCGGGCGCGTGGTGCGGGCCTGCGGGCCGACCGCGATCAGCGACGACCCGCTCCGGGCGCTTCGGGCGGTCCGGCTGGCGCTGCGCCCGGGCTGGCGGCTCGAGGGTGGCACCGAGGCGAGCATCGCCGTGGCCGCGCCCCTGGTCGCGCACGTGGCGGCCGAGCGGGTCCGCGACGAGCTGGTGGGCATCCTGGCCGATCCGGCGGCCGGCGCGGGCCTGCGGTGTCTGGACCGGCTGGGCGTCCTCACGGTCCTGCTGCCCGAGAGCGCAGCGATGCGGGCGACCGCGCAGCCGCGACCCCATCACTTCGACGTCTGGGAGCACTCGCTGCGGACGGTCGAGGGCGTGGACGCGCTGCTGCTGGGTCTCGACCGGCTCGGGCCGTTGGGGGCGGCGCTGCACGACCACCTGGCCGAGGACCTGGGCGATGGGCTCCGCCGGCGCGAGGCGCTCAAGCTGGCCGCGCTCCTCCACGACGTGGCGAAGCCGGAGACCCGCACCGAGGAGGAGGGCGGCCGCGTCCGCTTCATCGGCCACGACAGCGCGGGAGCGCGCCGCACCGCGGCCATCGGGGCCAGGCTGCGCCTCTCGGGTCGGGCGGGCCAGGTGGTCGAGCGGCTGGTGGCCGAGCATCTGCGGCCGATGCACCTGTCGCAGGCGGAGGTGATCACCCCGCGGGCCCGGTTCCGGTTCTTCCGGGCGCTCGGGGACGAGGCACGAGACCTCCTGCTGCTGGCCCTGGCCGACGCGGCGGCGCTGACCGGGGCCTCCCCGCTCGCGGTCTGGGCGGGGCCGGGCGGTGACGTGGTGCGCGCCCTGCTGGCCGGTGCGGAGGAGGAGGCGGCCGCGGCGGCGGCGCCACCTCTGCTGCGCGGGGAGGACGTGATGGCGGCCTTCCAGTTGACCCCGGGCCGGGAGGTCGGCCGGCTGCTCGCGCTCGCCCGCGAGGCGCAGGCGCTCGGGCTGGTGACCACGCGCGAGGAGGCGCTGGCCCATCTGCGGCGGACCGCGGGGAGCGGAACTTGACACCCTGCCGGGCGGTTGCCTACAGTGTGATCCCCCAAAGGAGGCCTGAGATGCGCGTGAGACGTGTGTGTTCGCTCGTGATCGCTCTGCTCGTGGTGCCGGGGCTGGCGTGGGCGGCACCGCAGGGCAAGGTCGTCATCGCCCAGGGCGTCGACCCCACCACGCTCGACACCCAGAACCAGCAGGAGACGCCCGCGTCGGTGGTGGCGAGCCACCTGTTCGATACCCTGGTCGAGCGTGACCAGAACCTGAAGCTCGTCCCCGCGCTCGCGGCGGAGCTGCCGAAGCTGGTGGGTCCGACCACGTGGGAGATGAAGCTGCGCCGCGGGGTCAAGTTCCACAACGGCGAGGAGTTCAACGCCGAGTCCGTGAAGTTCAGCCTGGAGCGGGTCAAGTCGGGGCTGCGGGCCAGCTCGACCTTCCGGCTCATCGATCGGGTCGACATCGTCGACTCGCACACGGTGCGGGTGCAGACGAGCAAGCCCTGGCCGACGTTCACCACGATCATGGGCTTCCGGCAGGCCTCGATGTACCCGCCCAAGGCCTACGCGGGCAAGGACTCCGCCTTCATCTCGCGGAACCCGATCGGGACCGGGCCGTACAAGCTCGTCCGCTGGAGCAAGGACGAGGAGATCGTGCTCGAGGCCAACGATCAGTACTGGCGGGGCGCCCCGCGGATCAAGACGGTGGTGTTCCGCCCGATCCCCGACGACGCGGTGCGGGTGGCCGCGCTGCAGAACGGGGAGGTCGACGTGGCGGTCAACATCCCGCCGCACCTGGCCGGCATCATCGCCAATCATCCCAAGATCTTCCTCTCCACCGCCCCCTCGATCCGGACCCTGCAGCTCATGTTCGTCACCCACGAGTACGACGCCCAGCACAAGCTGGTCGGGCCCTACAAGGGGGTGACTGCGGACAAGCGGGTGCGCCAGGCCATCGCCTACGCCATCGACGTGGACGAGATCATCAAGGGCGTGCTCGACGGCAAGGCGGTCCGGACCGCGACCATGCTGACCTCGCTGCACTTCGGCTACGACGCCTCCCTCAAGCCGATCAAGCAGGATCTCGGGAAGGTGAAGCAGCTGCTCACCGCGGCCGGCTTCCCCGGCGGGGTGGACCTGACGCTGAACAGCCCGCAGGGCCGCTACGTGCGCGACAAGGAGGTGGCGGAGGCGGTGACCGGGCAGCTCAACAAGGCCGGCATCCGCACTCAGCTCAAGACCTACGAGTTCGTGAACTACCTGAACAACCTCGTGTACGTCCACAAGCCGGGTCCGGTGTGGCTCATCGGCTGGGGCACGCCCACCGTGGACGCGGAGACGGTCTACGGCCCGCTCTTCCGCACCGGGAGCAACCTCGGCAACTACCACAACCCGGACTTCGACGGCATGGTGGACCAGGCGCAGACCCAGATGGACGAGAAGCAGCGGCTCGCCACCTACCACCGGATCAACAAGCTGTGGATCGAGGAGATGCCGGCGGTGCCGCTCTACCAGCAGGTGGACCTCTACGGCGCGAGCAAGCGCCTCAACTGGAAGGCGCGCAGCGACGAGCTGATCAAGGCGTACGACATGTCCTTGAAGTAGGTTGACTGGCGCCCCGGTCCGACTAGAATAAGGAGCACAGGCGGCCGTAATTCAGTGGCAGAATGCCAGCTTCCCAAGCTGGACGTCGCCGGTTCGAATCCGGTCGGCCGCTCCAAGCTCCGAGGGGGGTCACGGTGTGAACCGTGGCCCCCTTCGCGCGTCGGCGGGCCGACGAGAGCGCGACCCGCGGCGGGCGCGGGATTGGTGAGACGGGGTTGGCGAGGGCGGCTCAGGCCGGGCCGAACCCGACCAGCGTCTGCCCCTCGATCTGTAGCGGGCGGAAGCGCACGGGCAGGCCCGCCCGCAGGGCCTCGAACGGGATGTCCACGACGCGGCCGAGCAGGGAGACCCCCTCCGCCAGCTTGACCACCGCGATCGCGTAGGGCACCTCGCCGCCGCGGCCGCGCGGGGCCACGCGGATCACCGTGAAGGACACGACGGTGCCCGTCCCGGCCAGGACGACCGGCTGCCAGTCGCGCTGCTGGCAGGCCGTGCAGAATTCCTTCGGGGGGATGGCCAGCTCGCCACAGCGGCCGCAGCGGATCCCGGTGAGCCGGCCCGCGCGCGCTTCCTCGAAGAAGCTCTTGAGGTTGATCACCTGCTCAGTCACGGCCGAACAGGCTCACCAGGACCGTCGCGGTATTGCCGCCGAGCGTGTGGGTCAGGCCGGTCCGGGCTCCGTCCACCTGACGCGGACCGGCCTCGCCGCGGAGCTGGGTGACGATCTCCACGATCTGCGCGGCGCCGGTGGCCCCGATGGGATGACCCTTGGCCTTGAGCCCGCCCGAGGGGTTGACGGGGAGCCGGCCGCCGAGGCTGGTCCAGCCCTTCTCGGCGGCCAGGCCGCCGGTCCCGGGCTCGAAGAAGCCGAGGCCTTCGGTGGCCACGATCTCCGCGATGGTGAAGCAGTCGTGCAGCTCGACCACGTTGACGTCCGTGGGCGCCTTGCCCGCCTGGCGATACGCCCCCTGGGCCGCGCGCTCGGTGGCGGTCACCCGGGAGAGATCGCGCTTCTCGTGAACGAACATGGTGTCGGAGGCCGCCTGCGTGCCCAGTACCCAGATCGCACGGCGATGGCGCCGGGCCACCTCCTCGGAGGCGAGCACCAGGGCGGCGCCGCCGTCGGTGAAGGGGCAGCAGTCGAAGAGCTTGAGCGGATCCGCCACGTAGGCGCTCTTGAGCACCGTGTCGAGGGTGATCTCCTTCTGGAACTGCGCCTTCGGGTTCAGCTTGCCGTGACGGTGGTTCTTGACCGCCACGTGGGCCATCTGCTCCTCGGTGGTGCCGTACTTGTCCATGTGGGCGCGCGCGATGAGCGCGAAGACACCGGGGAAGGTGAGGCCGGCGGGCTGCTCGATGGAGGCGTCGGAGCAATAGGCGAAGAACTCGGTGGCGGACTCGGTCGGCACGTGCAGCACCCGCTCGGCGCCGCCCACCAGCACCACGTCCGACACGCCGCTCGCGATCTCCATCACCGCGTGGCGGAAGGCGGCGTGGCTCGTCGCGCAGGCGTTCTCGAACCGGGTGGTCGGGATGGTGGGCAGCCCCAGGCGGGTCGCGGCGAGCGGGCCCATGTGCAGCTGCCGCTCGGTCTCGCCCCCCGTGACGTTGCCGAAGTAGAGCGCCTGGATCGCGCTCGCCGCGATCCCGGCGTCGGTGATCGCGTCCGCCGCGGCGTCCGCGAAGAGCTCGGCGCTGGTCCGATCGTGCTTGCCAAACTTGGTGACCCCGACTCCGATCACGGCGACGCGACGCATGAAGAGGTCTCCTTTCGGTACCCGCATCATACCGCGCCGGCCCGCCAAATGGTCGTGAAAGGCCGGGACGGCGTGATAGGGTGAGCCGCATGACCGTCGAAGAGGTGCTCCTCGCGGTGGTCGGTGTCATCGCGCTGGTGCTGCTGTTCCTCGGGCTGGTGGACGCGCTCGAGGGCGACCCCCGGCGGCGCCTGCGCCGTCGGCGTGCCGCGCGCCGTGAGCCGGCGCCGATCCCGGCGCCTGGCCAGCGGCGGCCGGCGGCCC
>DATIFV010000067.1:0-12094 GCA_035455085.1 Candidatus Methylomirabilota bacterium
GGACAGGGCAGTCCGGCGAGTGGCTGCTGAACGGCCTCCGCATCACGCTCGAGCTCTCGGCGCTGGCCTGGCTCCTGGCCGTCGTCCTCGGCGTCGCCTCGGGCACCTTCCGTACGGTGGCGTTCCGGCCGCTGCGCGCGCTCGCGACCGTCTACGTGGAGTTCTTCCGCAACGTCCCGCTGCTCGTGTGGATGTTCTTCTGGTACTTCGCGGTGCCGCCCCTCCTGCCAGCGGCGGCCCGGGAGTTCCTCTTCGCGCGCTCGCTCGAGTTCTGGGCGGCCGTGTGCGCGCTCGGCGTCTACAGCGGCGCGCGCTTCTCCGAAGTGCTGCGCTCGGGCATCCAGGCCATCCCGAAGACCCAGTTCGAGGCCTCGGTCGCCTCCGGCCTCACGACCGTTCAGGCGTACCGCTACGTGATCCTGCCCGTGGCGCTCCGGCTCATCATCCCGCCCGCGACCAGCGAGTCGCTCAACCTCCTGAAGAACTCGTCGGTGGCGCTCACCATCAGCGTCGCCGAGCTGACCTTCCAGACGCGCCAGATCGAGACGTACACGGCCAAGGCCATCGAGGCCCTCACCGCGGGCACCGTCATCTACCTCGTGCTCTGCGTCTCCCTGGCGTCCATCATGGGCTGGGTGGAGCGGCGCACCGCCATCCCCGGTCTCATCACCGCGGGAAAGGGGAGGCGCTGATGCTCGACCTCGACGTCATCTGGCGGAACCTGCCCTTCCTGATAGTGCAGGGGTTCCTGGGCTTCGGCACCTTCGTGGGCGGCACGATGCGCCTGGCGATCCCCTCCATCGTCCTCGGGTTCGTCCTCGGCATCTTCATCGGGATCGCCCGCCTCGCCCCGCAGTCGTGGATCCGTCTGCCCGCCACCCTCTACGTCGAGTTCTTCCGCGGCGTGCCGCTGGTCATGGTGATCTTCTGGATGTGGTTCATCATGCCCATCGCGCTCGGGACGGCCATCCCCGAGTTCGGCGTCGCCCTCGCTGCCTTCGTGATCTTCGAGGCGGCCTACCTCGGCGAGATCGTTCGCGCCGGCATCCAGTCGGTGCCGCGTGGCCAGGTGGAGGCGGCGCGCGCGGTCGGGCTCACGGGGACGCAGACGATGCGCTTCGTGGTGCTGCCGCAGGCGCTCAAGAACATGATCCCGTCGCTCGTCACCCAGTTCATCGTGCTGTTCAAGGACACCTCGCTCGCCTCCATCATCGGCTTCATGGATCTGACCAAGGCCGCCCAGGTGGTGAACAACCGCGAGATCCGCCCGTTCCCGATCTACCTGTTCATCGCGGCGATCTACTGGGTGTGCACCTACTCCATGTCCCGCTACGCGCGCCACCTGGAGAAGAGGATCGGCCCTGCCTGAGGTCGTCCTGCCCACCGGCGTGCAATTACGACATTTCCGCGCGCTCTCGGCCCACCTGGCGGGTACAGAATGTCGTAATTCAAGACCTGACCCCGGTGTTGCGAGGGGGGAGGGGGCGGGATAGAGTCCAGGGCGCGATGACCGAGGAGCAGGCGCGGATCCGGAGCTATCTGGTCGCCCAGGGTGCCAAGCTCGCCCCGGCCGCCGTCATCGAGAAGGTGCGGGCGGCCATGGCCGAGCTGCGCGCGGCCGCCGCCGCGGTGCCGCCGGCCCGGTTCGCGGAGCGTCCCGCGCCCGAGGAGTGGAGCGGCAACGAGGTGATGGCGCACGTGGTGGCGGCCGACGGCTACTTCGCCGGCGGCATCGCGCGGGTGCTCGATGGCCTCCCCCCGCTCCCGCGCTCGGGGGAACGGGGGATCGAGGGCGCCCCACTGCGCCCGGCCGAGGTCTGGTATCGCCTCCTCGAGGAGCAGCGCGAGGCGCTGTTCGCCAAGGTGCTCGCCGCGGACCCCGGCGCCGCCCCCGATGCGCGGATCGGCCATCCGATGTTCGGCCCGCTCTCCTGGCGGGAGACCCTCCTGTTCACCCGGCTGCACGACCTCGATCACGTCGGGCAGCTCCGGCAGATCGCGACGGCCCTGGACGCGCGGCCCGCCTGATGCGCGTCGCGATCTCGCTGCGGCTGGCCCAGACCGACTGGGCGGAGGCCAGCGCCTACGTCACCGAGGCCGAGCGGCTCGGGGTCGACGACGTCTGGTCCGCCGAGGCCTGGGGCCACGACGGGGTCACCCCGCTGGCCTTCATGGCCGCCCGCACCTCGCGCATCCGGCTCGGCACCGGGATCCTGCAGGCGGGCACCCGCACCCCCGCGCTGCTGGCCATGACCGCGATGAGCCTGCAGGCCATGTCGGGCGGCCGCTTCGTCCTCGGCCTGGGCGTGAGCGGGCCGCAGGTGATCGAGGGCTGGCACGGCATCCGCTTCGACCGGCCGGTGCAGCGGATGCGCGAGACGGTGGAGATCGTCCGGCGCGCGGTCCGGGGCGAGCGCCTCGAGTACAAGGGCAAGGTCTACGAGCTGCCCCTGCCAGGCGGCGAGGGCAAGGCCCTCCGCTCGGCGGCGCCGCCCCAGCCGAAGCTGCCGATCTACCTCGCCACGCTCTCGCCCCGGAGCCTCGAGATGACCGGCGAGATCGCCGACGGCTGGCTCGGCACCTCGTTCATGCCCGAGCACGCGCGCGTGTTCACCGACTCGCTTGCCGCGGGGGCGGCCCACGCGGGCCGGACGCTCGCGCAGCTCGACCTGCAGGCGGGCGGCTTCGTGGCCTTCGGCGACGACGTGGAGCGGCTGATCCCGCCCCGCAAGCCCGGCCTGGCGTTCAGCCTGGGGGCGATGGGCTCGCGCCAGCACAACTTCTACAACGACGCCTACCGCCGGGCCGGCTACGTGGACGCGGCCACCGAGGTGCAGCGCCTCTGGCTCGACGGCCGGCGCGAGGCGGCGGCGGCCCGCGTGCCCGACGAGCTGGTGCTCCGGACCAACCTGCTCGGCACCGAGGCGATGGTGCGCGAGCGTCTTCAGGCCTACCGGCGCGCCGGCATCACCACCCTGCGGGTGGAGCCCGCGGGCGAGGGGCTCGAGGCGCGCCTCGCCACCCTGGGCCGGCTTCTGGACCTGGTCCGCGCCCTGCGATAGCATGGCATCCGGCCGCGAGAGCATCGACGACTCGACAGGAGCCCTGACATGGATCTGAACTACTCGCCCGACGAGCTGGCCTTCCGCGACGAGGTGCGCGGCTGGCTTCGCAGCAACCTTCCGGACGACCTGCGCGCCAAGATGGAGGGCTACCAGGAGCTGTCCAAGGACGACCTCCTGCGCTGGCACAAGATCCTGGCCAAGAAGGGCTGGGTCGCGCCCGACTGGCCGAAGGAGTGGGGCGGCACCGACTGGAACGTGGTGCAGCGCTACATCTGGGAGGAGGAGTGCGGGTTCGCGGCCACCCCGCCGCTCGTCCCGTTCGGGCTCCGCATGTGCGCGCCGGTGCTGCTGCAGTTCGGCACCGAGGCCCAGAAGAAGAAGTTCCTGCCCCGGATCTACCAGGGCGAGGACTTCTGGTGCCAGGGCTACTCGGAGCCGGGCTCGGGGTCGGACCTGGCCTCGCTCAAGACGCGCGCGGTGCGCGAGGGCGACCACTACGTGGTCACCGGCCAGAAGATCTGGACCACCCTCGCCCACCACGCGGACTGGATCTTCTGCCTGGTGCGGACCGACGCCGGCACCGGCAAGCGGCAGGACGGCATCTCCTTCCTGCTGATCGACATGCACACCCCCGGCATCACGGTGCGGCCGATCGTGCTGCTGGACGGCAGCAAGGAGGTCAACGAGGTCTTCTTCGACGAGGTGAAGGTGCCGGTCGAGAACCTCGTGCACGAAGAGGGCAAGGGCTGGACGGTGGCCAAGTATCTGCTGGGTTACGAGCGCATGGGCACCGGCCGCATCGGGGCCTCGAAGCGCGAGCTGGCCAAGCTCAAGGAGCTCGCGGGCGAGCAGATGAAGGACGGCCGTCCGCTGCTGGAGGACCCGCGCTTCCGCGACCGCCTGACGCGCGTGGAGGTCGAGCTGATGGCGCTCGAGATCACCAACCTGCGATTCCTCGATCAGATGCGGCGCAGCGGGCGGCCGCCGGGCGCCGACGTCTCCATGCTGAAGATCAAGGGCACCGAGATCCAGCAGGCCATCACCGAGTTGATGATGCAGGCCGCGGGCCCGCTGGCCCAGGCCTTCCGGCCGGTGGACGCGATGGACTTTGATCACTTCACCGCGCGCCTGGCCCCCCGGTACTGCAACCTCCGCAAGGCCACGATCTACGCCGGCTCCAACGAGATCCAGCGGAACATCATCGCCAAGGCCACGCTCGGGCTATGAACTTCGACCTCTCCGAAGAGCAACAGCTCCTGGCCGACTCCCTCAAGCGATACCTGGCCAACGAGTACTCGATGGACGCGCGGGCCAAGATCGTGGACTCTCCCACCGGCTGGAGCGAGAAGGTGTGGGCCGCCTTCGCGGAGATGGGCCTTCTGGGGGTGCCGTTCGCGGAGGAGCACGGCGGCTTCGGAGGCAGCGCGGTCGACGTCATGCTGGTCATGGAGGCCCTCGGGGAGGGACTCGTGGTCGAGCCGTACTGGGTCAACGTGGGGCTCGGCGGGCGCCTGGTCGCGCGCGGAGGCTCGGCGGCGCAGCAGAAGCGCATCCTCCCCGCGCTGATCCAGGGCAAGCACCGCCTGGCCTTCGCCCACACCGAGCGCGGCGCCCGCTACGCTCTTCGCCACGTCGGCGCGCGGGCCAAGCCTGCGGGCGGCGGCTACACCCTGAACGGCGAGAAGCGCGCGGTGCTGCACGGCGGGGCCGCCGATACCCTGATCGTCTCGGCGCGCACCGCGGGGGACGACGCGGACGCGGCCGGCATCAGCCTGTTCCTGGTGGATCGGGGCGCCAAGGGAGTGACCCTCAAGCAGTACCGCACGATCGACGAGCTGCGGGCCGCCGATGTCTGGCTCGGCGACGTGTCGGTTCCCGCCGAGGCCCTCCTGGGCCCCGAGGGCCGCGCGCTGCCCCTGATCGAGGACGCGGCGGACTACGCCACTGCGCTGCTCTGCGCCGAGGCGGTGGGCGCCATCCGCTACGCCAACGAGGCCACGCTCGAGTACCTGAAGACGCGCCGGCAGTTCGGCGTGCCGATCGGCAGCTTCCAGGCCCTGCAGCACCGCATGGTGGACATGGTCATCAGCTACGAGCAGGCCCGCTCGATGGCCTGCCTGGCCTGCGTGAAGGTGGACGGGGCGCCGCCCGTCGAGCGCGGCCGCGCGGTCTCCGCCGCGAAGATCAAGGTGGCCGACGCCTGCCGGCACGTGAGCCAGGAGGCGGTCCAGCTCCACGGAGGCATGGGCATGACCGAGGAGCTGAAGATCAGCCACACCTTCCGGCGGCTGACCATGATCGCCCAGCTCTTCGGCGACGCCGAGCACCACCTCGAGCGCTTCGCGGCGCTGGGCAGCGGAGAGGCCTGACCCGAAAAGTTGACTCGCCCCGATGCTTCCGCCCATAGTCGGGGCGTATGGTGGAGGGGCAGGAGCCCGATCGGCCGTCGTTCTTCCGCAAGCCCGCTCCCCCGGGCGCGGCGGGGCCACCGCGGCGGGAAGCTCCGCTCCCGCCCGCCGCGCCGGCACTCCCGCCGCCGCCGAGCCCGCCCGAGGGCGCGCCGGGGCCCGGCTCCGAACCGCCCGCCCCGACCGTGTTCCGCCGCCCGACCTTCCACGGCACCGGGGGCACCCTCTTCGGCATCCACGTCGTCAACACCCTGCTGACCCTGGTGACGCTCGGCGTCTACTACTTCTGGGCCAAGACCCGGCTGCGGCAGTACCTCTTCGGCCAGACCGCGATCGAGGGGGATCGGTTCGCCTACCACGGCACCGGCCGGGAGCTGCTCCTGGGCACGCTCAAGGCGGCGCTCGTCTTCGGCCTGCCGATCCTGCTGCTGAACGCGGTCCGCGACGTGCTGGACGTGCCGGCGCCGGTCAAGGTCGTCGCCGCGCTGCTCTCGGCCAGCCTGATCTTCGTGTTCTTCCCGGTCGCGATGGTGGGGGCCCGGCGCTACCGCCTCGGCCGGACCTCGTGGCGCGGCATCCGCTTCTCCTTCCGCGGCCGCGTGTGGGAGATGGTGAAGATCGTCCTCTCGGGCAGCTTCTTCACCGCGCTCACCTTCGGGCTCTACTACCCGTTCTTCCTGGTGGCCCGGCAGACGTTCATGGTCTCGCATTCGTACTTCGGCAACGAGCGCTTCTGGTTCGACGGACGGGGTCGGGACCTCTTCCGGTCCTTCCTGCTCGCGATCCTGCTCACGCTGCCCACCCTCGGCCTGTGCTGGGTCTGGTACGTCGCGCGAAAGCGCCGCTACTTCTGGGACCATACCGCCTTCGGACTCGCCCGCTTCTCCTGCACGGTGACCGGACCCGCACTGCTGGGCCTCTGGGTGGTGAACGGACTCCTGCTCCTCTGCACCCTCGGGCTCGCGTGGCCGTGGGTACGGGTGCGGAGCATCCAGTTCGCGTTCCGCTACCTCGCCCTGATGGGCCCGCTCGACCTCGGGCGCATCCAGCAGGAGGCGCAGCAGGTCTCCGCCCTCGGCGAGGGGCTGTCCGGCTTCTTCGACTCCGGGTTCGATCTCGCCTGATCCGCGGTCCGGCTCCTTCCCGATGCGCAGCGACTGGACGGGCAGCTATCTCGACGGCCGGAGCGCGGCCCGGCAGCCGGCCACCGTGCGCCTGATGCGCGAGGGTCTGGAGATCACCACCGCCGCGGCGGGGACACGCTTCTGGCCCTACCGCGAGCTGCGTCAGACGCAGGGCTTCTACGCGGGAGAGGAGGTGCGCCTGGAGCGGGGCGGGGAGCTGCCCGAGACGCTGCTGATCGCCGACCCCGCATTCCTGGAGAGCCTGCACGAGGCCGCGCCCCACGTCGGGCTGCGCTTCCACGACCCGCGACGGCGCGCCGCCCGGCTCAGGTGGACGCTCGCCGCCGCGGCGGGCGTGCTCGCGGCCACCGCGGCGATCTACCTGTGGGGCATCCCCCTGGCTGCGGTGCTCGTCACCCCCCACGTGCCGGTCGCCTGGGAGGAGGCGGTCGGACGCTCCGCGGTGGGCGTTCTCGCGCCTCCGGAGCGGCGCTGCGAGGACCCGGCCCTCGGCGCGGCGCTGAGCACGATCGTGGGGCGCCTCACCGCGGGGCGCCCGTCGTCTCCCTACACCGTGCGCGTCTACGTGGTGAACCGGTCCGTGGTGAACGCGGTGGCGGTGCCGGGTGGGTCCGTGGTGATCTTCCGCGGCCTGCTCGAGCGCACGCGCACCCCGGAGGAGCTGGCCGGGGTCCTGGCCCACGAGCTGCAGCACGTGCTGCTGCGCCATACCACGCGCGCGGTGATCCAGGACGTGGGCACCGGGCTCCTGCTCATGGCGCTGACCGGGGACATGACCGGCCCGATGGCCTACGGGCTCGAGACCGCGCGCGCCCTGGGAGAGCTGCGCTACTCCCGGCGCGCCGAGGAGGAGGCCGACCGGGAGGGCATGAAGATGCTGCTGGCGGCCCGGGTGGACCCGGCCGGCATGCTCGCCTTCTTCGAGACGATCCGGAAGGAGGAGGGCGCGCAGCCCGAGGTGCTCAAGTATCTCTCGAGCCACCCCATGCCCACCGAGCGCATCGCCCGCCTCGAGGCCCTCGCCGCCGCGGCGGGCCCCGCCGAGCCCGTCCTCCCCGGCGAAGACTGGCCCGCCCTCACCAGGCGCTGCTGAGTCGGGGTCAGGTCTTGAATTACGACATTTCCGCGCGTCGTCCTGCCGTCTCCCCGGGCGGATAAATGTCGAAATTCAAGACCTGACCCCGGCCCTGAAGCGGTCGCGGAGGACCTTCTTGTCGAACTTGCCGACGCTGGTCTTGGGCACCGCGTCGATGAAGACGATCTCGTCGGGCAGCCACCACTTGGCCACCCGGGGCTTGAGGTACTCGTAGATCTCCGCCGCGGTCAGCGCGTCCCGGTACTCGGGCTTGGGGACGACGCAGGCGAGCGGCCGCTCCACCCAGCGCTCGTGCGGCACCGCGATCACCGCGGCCTCGAGCACCTTCGGGTGGCCCATGATGGTGGTCTCCATGTCCACGCTCGAGATCCACTCGCCGCCCGACTTGATGAGGTCCTTGGTGCGGTCGGTGATCTGGATGTAGCCGTCCGGATCGATGCTGGCCACGTCGCCGGTGCGGAACCAGCCGTCCGAGGTGAACTGGGCCGCGCCCTCGGCGTTGTTGTAGTAGCCGCTGGTCACCCACGGGCCGCGCACCTGGATCTCGCCCACGCTCTTGCCATCCCACGGCTGCACCACCCCGGCGTCGTCGACGATTCTCATATCGACGCCGGCCACCGGAGCCCCCTGCTTGGCCCGCACCGCGTAGCGCTCGTCCTCGGGGAGGGCGTCCATGTACGAGCGCGGCCGGCACACGCTGCCGAGCGGGGTCATCTCGGTCATGCCCCAGGCGTGGAGCATGTAGGCCCCGTACTTCTTGTCGAACAGCTCGATGAGGCTCCGCGGCGCCGCCGACCCGCCGATGGGGATGCAGCGGATCGACGAGATGTCCCACTGCGGCTCCTTCTCGAGAATCGCCTGGATCGCGATCCAGACCGTGGGCACCGCGCCGACCAGAGTCACCTTCTCGTGATGGACGATCTCGATGATGTCGCGCGGCTGCGGGTTCGGCCCGCCGAAGATCTGGGTGGCGCCGTTCATGACCCCGGCGAAGGGCACGCACCAGGCGTTGGCGTGGAACATCGGCACGATGTGCAGGATCACGTCGCGCTCGCAGATGCCGAGAACGTCGACGGAGGAGGAGGCGAAGCAGTGCAGGTAGATCGCGCGGTGGGTGTAGAGCACGCCCTTGGGATGCCCGGTGGTGCCGGAGGTGTAGCAGATGCCCGCCGCGTCGGTCTCCTCCAGGCGCGGCAGCTCGGCGATCGGGTCGGTGCCCATCACGAGCTGCTCGTAGTCGAGCGTGCCGGGGGGCAGCTCGGCCCCCGGCGTGTCCTTCATGACGATGACGTGCTTGACCGTGGTGAGGTCCCGGCGGATCGGCTCGAGGAGGTGCCAGAGGCTCGCGTCGACGATCAGCACCTCGTCGCCCGCGTGGTTGACGATGTAGGTGATGTCCTGCGCGGAGAGGCGGATGTTCACGGTGTGGAGCACCATGCCCATCAACGGCGCCGCGAAGTAGACCTCCATGTGGCGGTGCGAGTTCCAGGCGAAGGTGCCGACCCGCGCGCCCTTCTGCAGGCCGAGCCCGCGCAGTGCCGCGGCCAGCCGGCAGACACGGTCGGCGTAGTCGCGGTAGGTGTAGCGCTCGAGCCCCACTCCCGGCACCCGCGTGGCCATGGTCTTCCGGTGGAAGAGCCGGCGCGTGCGCTCGAAGAACTGGGTGAGGGTGAGCGGGTAATCCATCATCAGGCCTCTCATGACGTCAATATCCTCCCAGGTCCTCCGAAGTCGCGCAGCGAAACCCGACGTGGTGGTGCCCCCGGGCCAGCCCGCGGTGGACTCCATCATACGAGTAGAAACGCCGGATCGTCACCCGCATCGTCTCCGGCGCATCGTCGTGGCTGGCGCCCCGCACCACCCGGGCCGCCCGCGGCCCGGCCGCCTCGCGGCCGTCGTCCGGGCGGTAGGGGTAGGGGCGGTACTCGGAGGCGGTCCACTCCCGCAGGTTGCCCAGCAGGTCCTCGACCCCGGTGGGGCCCGCGCCCGAGGGCCGCCCGTCTCCGCGCGCGGTCGCGTTGTAGGGACGCCCGAACACCGCCCGGTCGGGATCGGGCGGGGCCTCGCCCCAGGGGTAGCGGCGCCGGTCCGGGCCCCGCGCCGCCTTCTCCCACTCGGCCTCGGTGGGCAGGCGCTTGCCCCGCCAGAGGCAGTAGTCGCGGGCCCCGTACCAGGAGACCTCCACCGCCGGGTGATCCTCGAACCCGGGGTCGGCGGTGAACCGGCCCTCGCGCCGGTGGATCCGGGCGTCGGGGTCGTCGGCGTCGAAGTAGTCGAGGCCGTCGGCGCTCCGGAGGCCGCGGGCCTCGAGGAAGAGGGCGAACTCGCGGTTGGTGACCTTGTGGCGATCCAGCCAGAAGTCGCGCACGAAGACCCGGTGGAGCGGGCGCTCGTCCGGGGGCCCCTCGTCGCGGCCCATCCAGAACGCGCCGGCCTGGATCAGCATGATGCCGTCCGCGGCGGCCGGGCGCGCGGCGGGCCCGGCCGCCGCGAGGAGGATGAGAGGCAGGGCCGCGCTCGGGGCGAGGCCGCGCCGCGTCCACGCGATCACCCGGCTACGATAAGGAGCCGGGTCCGGGAGTGTCAACGCCGCGCCCGTCTTGACAGCGGACATCCGGCCGGGGACCATGCGGCCGTGCCCGCGCCCGCCCTGCGCTTCCTGCCCCTGACGCCCGCGCGCTGGCGCGACGTGGCCGCGCTCTTCGGCCCCCGCGGTGCCTGCGCCGACTGCTGGTGCATGTGGTGGCGGCGGCCGCGCGCGGCCTGGCGGCGCGGCAAGGGCGCCGGCAACAGGCGGGCGTTCCGGCGCCTCGTCGCATCCGGACGGGTGCCCGGGGTGCTGGCCTACGCCGGCCGCGAGCCGGTGGGCTGGTGCGCGGTCGCGCCCCGCGAGGAGTACCCGGCTCTGGCCCGCTCGCGCATCCTGCGGCCGGTGGACGCCCGGCCGGTGTGGTCCATCACCTGCCTGTTCGTGGCGCGGCCCTGGCGGCGCCGCGGCGTCTCCGCGCGCCTGCTGCAGGCGGCGGCCCGCCTCGCGCGGCGCCGCGGGGCCCGGATCGTCGAGGGCTACCCGACCGAGGCGGGCTCGCGGCCGGCGCCCGACGTCTTCGTGTTCACCGGGCTCGCCTCGTCGTTCGAGCGGGCCGGCTTCCTCGAGGTGGCGCGACGCTCGCCGAGCCGGCCGATCATGCGCCGGCAGGTGCGCGGCGCGGTGGATTCGGGTATGGTGAGGGCGCGATGAACTCGCGCTGGAGCGACGCCGACGCGCAGGGCAAGGACGAGCTCGAGCTCCTGATCTACGCCTCGCGCCTGATCGGCGCCGAGACCACGCTGGTGGTCTGGGGCGGCGGCAACACCTCGGTCAAGCGGCAGGAGCGCGACCACCGCGGGCGGCCGACCCGCGTGCTGCGGGTCAAGGGCAGCGGCTCCGATCTCAAGAGCATCCAGCGGAAGGACTTCCCGGGCGTCCGCATGGACGACGTACTGGCCCTGCTCGAGCGCCAGGACATGGGCGACCAGGAGATGGTGGACTACCTGGCCCACGCGCTCCAAGAGCCGGCGAGCCCGCGGCCGTCGATCGAGACCCTGCTGCACGGCTTCCTGCCCGCCGACGCGGTGATCCACACCCACGCCGACGCGGTGGTGTCGCTGACCAACAACGATCGGAGCCGGGAGGTGCTGCGCGAGGTGTACGGCGACGAGGTCGTCGCGCTCCCGTACCGGCGGCCCGGCTTCCTCATCTCGCGCGAGGTCGCGCAGGCCTTCGCCGAGCATCCCGGGGCGCGCGCGATCCTGCTGGAGAAGCACGGGACCATCTGCTGGGGCGCCACCGTCAAGGAAGCCTACCTGGCCACCCTCGAGCTGATCAGCCGCGCCGAGGAGGCGATCGCTCGGCGCGCGCGCGGGCGGGCGCGCTTCGGCGGGGTGGCGCTGCCGAGCCCCCCCGCGGAGGTGCGCCGGGACGTGGCCCTCGCGGTGGCGCCCCACCTGCGCGGGCTGGTCGGCCGCGACCGGCGGCAGATCGTCTGCTTCGACGATACCCCCGACGTGCTCGAGTTCGCGGCCTCGCGGGAGGCGGCGGGGCTCTGCCGGATCGGGCCGGCCACGCCGGACCACACCATCTTCACCAAGCGGCTGCCGTGCTTCGCCCCCGTCGCCGACCCGGGCGACCCCGACGCCGTGCGCGCGGGCGTCGCCGCGGCGGTGGAGCGCTTCGTGGCCGAGTACACCGCCTACTTCCAGGCCCACAACACCGGCGGGGCCGCCCTCACCGATCCGTTCCCCCGGGTGGTCGTGGTGGGCGGCCTCGGCCTGTTCACCACCGGCAAGGACCGGCGCACCGCCGGCATCGTGAACGACATCTACCACCACACGATCTCG
>DATIFV010000068.1:0-5912 GCA_035455085.1 Candidatus Methylomirabilota bacterium
GAGCTGATCCACGAGTTCGCGGTGGGACGGACGCTCGAGGCCACGCTGGAGGAGATCGTCCACACCATCCACGCGCATCCCACGCTGTCCGAGGCGGCGCTGGAGGCGACGCTCGCCGCCCTCGGCCACCCCATCCACATCTAGCGCGCTCTCTCTCCCCTCCGGGGAGAGGGCAGGGTGAGGGGCAGCATGGACTTCCATCTCACGCCCGAGCAGAACGCCCTCAAGGCCCGCGCCCGGCAGCTGGCCGACACGATCTTCCGCGAGCGCGCGGCCCGCTGGGACGCCGCCGAGGAATACCCCTGGGACAACGTGAAGGACCTCGTGCAGGCCGGCTTCATGGGGCTGACCATCCCGAGGGCCTACGGGGGCCCGGGCGGGTCCATCCTGGACGTCCTGCTGGTCGTCGAGGAGGTCGCCCGCGTCTGCGGGGTCACCGCCCGCATCGTGGTCGAGGGCAGCCTCGGGGTGGTCGGCGCCCTCACCGCCTACGGCACCGAGGCGCAGAAGCGGCGTTACTTCCCCTGGGTGCTCGAGGGCGACAAGCCGGCGATCGCGATCACCGAGCCCGAGGCCGGGTCGGCGGCCACCGATCTGGCCACCCGCGCCGACGAGGCGCCCGAGGGCTACGCGCTCCACGGGGAGAAGCGCTGGATCACCGGCGCGGGCACCTCGCGGCTCTACCTGGTCTACTGCCGGATGGGAGCCCGGGCGGGAGCGGGCGGGATCGGCGGCGTCTTCGTCGAGCGCGATGCGCCCGGCTTCCGCATCGGGGAGCGCGACCGCACCATGGGGCTGCGCGGCATCCCGGAAGGGCGCCTGCACTTCGACGGCTGCCGCGTGCCGCGCGAGCACGTGCTGGTGGCCCCGCCCGACGGCTTCAAGAAGCTCATGCAGGCCTACAACGGTCAGCGCCTGGGGGCCGCGACGGTCGCCCTCGGCCTGGCGCAGGGCGCCTACGAGCTGGCGCTGGCCTACGCGGGGTCGCGGCGGCAGTTCGGGCGCGCCATCGGAGACTTCCAGGGCATCCGGTGGAAGCTCGCCGACATGGCGATCAAGCTCGACGCGGCGCGCCTGCTCATCCATCGCGCGGCGGCCAACGCGGGCACCGGCTTCCCGGACGCGCTCGAGGCGGCCAAGGCCAAGACCTGCGCGGCGGAGATCGCCCAGGAGGTGACCGGCCAGGCGCTCCAGATCCACGGGGCGGCCGGGTACGGGCGGGCGCTGCCGCTCGAACGCATGGCGCGCGACGCCCGCATGTTCGCCATCGGCGGCGGCACCGTGGAGATGATGCGCAACCTCATCGCCGACCGGATCCTGCCGACCCGCGCCGACTTCCGGAAGTAGGGACTCGGGGCTCCTAGTGGCCGCTGTGCAGGAACGGGAGTTGGAAGACCATGAGGTAGCCGTTGGCGGTGAGGACGACGCCCACCACCGCCAGGACCACGCTGAAGGAGAAGATCAGGCCCGAGCGGGCCAGGATCGACACCGACGACAGCACGATCGCGATCTGCAGCAGCGCCTCCGCGATCAGGAAGTAGGGATCGCGGGCCTGGAAGCCGTCCCGTAGCGCCTCGAGCTTCTTGGCGTCCTTCTCGATGTCCTTCTTCTCGGCGTTGTAGCGCTTCTCCTCCTCGTCGAGCTTCTGGCGCAGGGCCTCCATCTTCTCGCGCGCGGCGGCGGGGCCGCCGGTGGCCAGATCCAGCTCGAGCCGCATCTTCTGCGCGCGGTAGAGGTGCTCGCGGATCACCTTGGCCTGGTAGAAGGCCCACTGGTCGGAGGACTGCTGCTGGGCCAGCAGCATCTCCTTCATGGCGTGGTTGCCGCCGAGGGCCGCGATGGCCAGGACCACCGCGTAGACGGCGGTGACCAGCGCGACCCGGCGGCTGAACGGCTTCTCGGCGTGCTCGTGGAGCTCGTCGGGCTGCGGCAGCTCGACCTCGGGCATTCCCTAGTTGCTGGACCGCCCCCGGGTGATCTCTTCCTTCATGGCCGACCGGCCGGCCTCGAAGGCGGAGGTCAGCCGCTGCGCCTGCTCCTCGAAGTACTCGCGGCCCTTGTCGAAGAGGTCGCCGGCCCGGTCCTGCGCCTGCCCGGCCGCGTCCTGGGCGCGCTTGAAGAGGTCGCTGCCGTGCTCGGCCAGCATCTCGCGCGTCTCGCGTCCGGTCCTGGGGGTGAGCAGGACGGCCGCCGCCGCGCCCGCGATGGCCCCGAGGAAGAACCAGCCCAGATAACCCGCCGCGTCGCTTCCGCGATCTTCCGCCATGGCCTTCCCCTCCTTGGTTGCGTCGATCAGTGGTGTCGGTCCTTGAGCCGGTGCAGGAAGACTTCCACTCCCCGCTTCACGCCGGCCGCCATGCCCGCGTATTGCCCGATCCGCGTGAGTCCCCCCACCGCCCCGACCACCCGCGCGGCCTGCACCGAGATCTCCTCGACGCGCTCCACCACCGCGCCGATGCGCTCGAGGTTGTCGTTGGCATTGCGCGAGAGCTTCTGGAGCTGGGCGGTCAGGCCCTCGATCTCGATCACCATCGGACGGATCTCGCGCTCCACCTGCGCGAGCACGCTCTCCGCGCGGAGCGCGGTCTTGCGCAGCGACAGCAGGGTGGAGATCAGCACGATCGTGAGCGCCACGACGCAGGCGAGGATGACGCCGGTCGCGAGGGGGGTCATCAGGGTCCGAGTATGGCAGGGGCCGTCGAGCAAGTCAATGAAACCGGCCAAAAAAGGCCCGCATTCATTGACTTTCCGGACTCCGGCCCCCTATACTTTCCGGGCAGAGGTTCCTGCCATGTCTCTCCATGATCGCTTCGACGAGCTCCGCAGGCGCAACGAGGCGGCCGAGCTCGGGGGCGGCACCGACCGCATCGCCCGGCAGCACAAGGCGGGCAAGAAGACGGCGCGGGAGCGGATCGAGCTCCTGCTGGACAAGGGATCGTTCAGCGAGATGGACCGCCTGGTGGTCCACCAGAGCCGGGACTTCGGCATGGACGAGCAGCGCATCCCGGGCGACGGGGTGGTGACCGGCTCCGGGCGCGTCCACGGACGGCCGGTGTTCGTCTTCGCCCAGGACTTCACCGTCTTCGGCGGCTCGCTCTCCGAGGCCTACGCGAGGAAGATCTGCAAGATCATGGACCTGGCCATGAAGACCGGCACCCCGATCATCGGCCTCAACGACTCGGGCGGAGCCCGGATCCAGGAAGGAGTCGTCTCCCTCGCGGGGTACGCCGACATCTTCCTGCGCAACACCCTGGCCTCCGGGGTGGTGCCGCAGATCTCGGCCATCATGGGGCCGTGCGCGGGGGGTGCGGTCTACTCGCCGGCGATCACCGACTTCGTGTTCATGGTCAAGGGGAGCTCCTACATGTTCGTGACCGGCCCGGACGTGATCCGGGCGGTCACCCACGAGGAGGTCTCGTTCGAGGAGCTCGGGGGAGCCTCCACCCACGGCGAGCGCTCCGGGGTCGCCCACTTCGCGGCGGAGAGCGAGGAGGAGTGCCTGGCCCTCATCCGCGAGCTGCTCACGTTCCTGCCCCAGAACAACGCGGAGGATCCGCCCGTCCGGGCGTCGCTGGACCCGGTGGACCGGGTGGACGAGGAGCTCCAGACCGCGGTGCCCGATCAGCCGAACCGGCCCTACGACATCAAGGACGTGGTGCGGCCGGTGCTCGACGACCGCTACTTCTTCGAGGTGCAGGCCGACTACGCGCCCAACCTGGTGATCGGCTTCGGTCGCCTGGGGGGCCGCCCGGTGGGGATCGTGGCCAACCAGCCCGCCCACCTGGCCGGCTGCCTCGACATCAACGCCTCGCTGAAGGGAGCGCGCTTCGTGCGCTTCTGCGACTGCTTCAACATCCCGCTCGTGACCTTCGAGGACGTGCCCGGCTTCCTGCCCGGCACCGCGCAGGAGTTCGGCGGCATCATCAAGCACGGGGCCAAGCTCCTCTTCGCCTTCTGCGAGGCCACGGTGCCGAAGCTCACCGTGATCACGCGCAAGGCCTACGGCGGGGCCTACTGCGTGATGTCGTCCAAGCACATCCGGGGCGACGCGAACTTCGCGTTCCCCACCGCCGAGATCGCGGTGATGGGCCCGGACGGGGCGGTGAACATCCTCTACCGGCGGGAGATGGACGCAGCGCCGGATCCGGCCGCGCTCAAGGACGACAAGGTGCGGGAGTACCGCGAGAAGTTCGCGAACCCGTACGCGGCCGCGGAGCGGGGCTACGTCGACGAGGTGATCGAGCCGCGCGACACCCGGCGGCGGCTCATCCAGGCCCTCGAGGTGCTTCACACCAAGCGCGACACCAACCCGCCCAAGAAGCACGGGAACATCCCCCTGTGAGCATGACGCCCGAGGAGCGCGTCCGATTCGAGCAGGCCCGCCGCGAGTGGGAGGCGCGCGCGCTCAAGGCCGCGCCGGGGCGGGCCGCCGAGCGCCCGGGCCTGTTCACGGACTCGAGCGGGGCGCCGCTGCCGCGGCTGGACACGCCCGCCGACACCGCGACGATGGACTACGTGCGCGACCTGGGCTTTCCGGGCGAGTTCCCGTTCACCCGCGGCGTGCAGCCGACCATGTACCGCGGGCGGCTGTGGACGATGCGCCAGTACGCGGGCTTCGGCTCGGCCGCGGAGACCAACCGGCGCTTCCGGTACCTGCTCGATCAGGGCCAGAGCGGCCTCAGCGTGGCCTTCGATCTGCCGACGCAGATGGGTTACGACGCCGACCACGAGATGGCCAGGAGCGAGGTCGGCAAGGTCGGGGTCGCCATCTCGAGCGTCGAGGACGTGGCCGCACTCTTCGAGGGCATCCCGCTCGACCGCGTCTCGACCTCGATGACCATCAACGCCACCGCCTCGATCCTGCTCTGCCTGTACCTGGCGGTGGCCGAGCGGCAGGGGGTGGAGCCCGAGCGGCTCGCCGGGACCGTCCAGAACGACATCCTGAAGGAGTACATCGCGCGCGGCACCTACGTGTTCCCACCGGGCCCCTCCATGCGGCTCATCACCGACACCTTCGCGTTCTGCCGGGAGCGCGTGCCGCGCTGGAACACGATCTCGATCTCGGGCTACCACATCCGCGAGGCGGGCTCCACCGCGGCCCAGGAGGTGGCGTTCACCCTGGCCAACGGCATCGCCTACGTGACCGCGGCCCAGGAGGCCGGCCTCAAGGTCGACGAGTTCGCGCCCCAGCTCTCGTTCTTCTTCAACGCCCACAACAACCTGATCGAGGAGGTGGCCAAGTACCGGGCCGCCCGCCGGCTGTGGGCGCGCATCATGCGCGAGCGGTTCGCGGCCCGGGACCCGCGCTCTCAGATGCTGCGCTTCCACGCCCAGACCGCGGGGAGCATGCTCACCGCGCAGCAGCCCGAGAACAACATCGTCCGGGTGGCGGTGCAGGCGCTGGCCGCGGTGCTGGGCGGCTGCCAGTCGCTGCACACCAACTCGATGGACGAGGCGCTCTCCCTGCCGAGCGAGCGGGCGGTCCGCATCGCGCTCCGCACCCAGCAGGTCCTGGCCCACGAGTCCGGGGTGGCCGACGTCGTGGATCCGCTCGGCGGCTCCTACGCCGTGGAGCGATGGACGCGCGACATCGAGGAAGAGGCCGAGAGCTACATCGCGAAGATCGACGGGCTGGGCGGGTCGCTCCACGCGATCCCGTTCATGCAGCGCGAGATTCAGGAGGCGGCCTACCGCTACCAGCAGGAGGTCGAGGGCAAGCAGCGCGTGGTGGTGGGCGTCAACGAGTTCGTGATGGACGAGCCGCCGCCCGCGAACCTGTTCCAGGTCGATCCGGCGGTGGGGGAGGCGCTGGCCGAGCGCCTGGCCCGGATACGCCGGACGCGCGACGCGGACCCGGCCGCGCGATCGCTGGACGCGGTGGACCGGGCCGCGCGCGGTCGCGACAATCTGCT
>DATIFV010000069.1:0-5705 GCA_035455085.1 Candidatus Methylomirabilota bacterium
CCTACCGGGTGCTGCGGGGGGTCAAGAACCGCTTCGGATCCACCAATGAGATCGGGGTCTTCGAGATGGGAGCCCGGGGCCTGACCGAGGTCCGGAACCCCTCGAGCTTCTTCCTGGCCGAGCGCCCCAAGGACGCCGCCGGCTCGGTGGTGGTGGCGAGCCTGGAAGGCACGCGCCCCCTCCTGGTGGAGATCCAGGCCCTGGTGAGCCCGGCCGGCTTCGGCGCCCCGCGCCGGACTGTTCTGGGAGCCGACTACAATCGCGTATGCTTGCTCCTGGCGGTGCTGGAGAAGCGCGTGGGCTTTCCCCTGCAGTCCCAGGACGCCTTCGTCAACGTCGCCGGCGGCGCGCGGGTCACCGAGCCCGCCGCCGACCTGGGGCTGGTGCTCGCGGCGGCCTCGAGCTATCTCGACCGCCCGCTGCGGAGCGACCTGGTGGTGGTGGGCGAAGTCGGACTGGCCGGGGAGGTGCGCGCGGTGACCGGACTCGAGGCACGGCTGAAGGAGGCGGCGGCGCTGGGGTTCACCGCGGCCGTCGTGCCCCAGGGCAGCCTGACCGATCGGGTGAGCCATCCCCTGGACGTGCAGGGCGTTGGGTCCGTCGAAGAGGCGGTGAAGGTCCTGCTGGGGCCGTGAGGGCACGATGAAGATAGGGCTGCTCATCGTCCGGGCGCTGGTGCTGATGGCGGCGAGCGCTGCCGGCTTCGCGCTGGCGCACGCGCTCGGCCTGCACCCACCCAGCAACTTCTTCCTCGGCGGCGCCGGCTTCCTGGCCGGCGTGCTCGTCGTCCTGCTCGAGTGGCAGGCGCGCCGGATCCCGGTGGACCGGCTCTTCTGGGGGGCCACCGGGGCCATGCTGGGCGTCGTGCTCGGCCTGGGCCTGGGCACCGCGGTCGAGGCGGTGGTGCCGGGGGCGGGCGCGCTCGGGCGCGGGCTCTTCGCGCTCCTGCTGGGCTACCTGGGTGCGATGGTGACCCTGGCCAAGCGCGACGACCTCGAGGACATGTCGGTCAAGCTGTTCCCCAAGACCGCGGTGCGCCAGGAGGGCGACAAGATCCTGGACACCTCGGTGATCATCGACGGGCGTATCGTCGACGTGTGCCAGACCGGGTTCCTGGCCGGCACGCTGCTGGTGCCCCAGTTCGTGCTGCGCGAGCTGCAGCAGATCGCGGACTCCGCCGACGCGCTCAAGCGCAACCGCGGCAAGCGCGGCTTCGACGTCCTGCAGCGGCTGCAGCGGGTGCCGCGGGTCACCGTGCGCATCGACGAGGTCGACTTTCCCCACGTCCGCGAGGTCGACCGCAAGCTCATCGAGCTGGCACGGGCCACCGGCGGCAAGATCGTCACCAACGACTACAACCTGAACCGCGTCGCCGAGCTCTCGGGGGTGTCGGTGCTGAATATCAACGAGCTGGCCAACGCGCTCAAGCCGGTGGTGCTGCCCGGCGAGCCGCTGCACGTGCACATCGTCAAGGAGGGCAAGGAGGCCAACCAGGGCGTGGCCTACCTGGACGACGGCACCATGGTGGTGGTGGAGCACGGTAAGCGGCTGATCGGCCAGACGGTGGACGTGACCGTGACCACGATCTACCAGACCGCGGCCGGCCGGATGATCTTCGCCCGCCAGCGGGACGAGGAGAGCGCATCGCGGTGACCTACGCCATCGTGCCGGCGGGGGGCCTGGGCGCGCGCATGGGCTCCCGCCGGCCCAAGCAGTACCTCCGCCTCGGCCGCGTGCCGATCCTCATCGCTACCCTGCGGGCCCTCGGCCGAACCCGCGGGCTGGCCGGCATCGTGGTGGCGGTGCCGGAGGCTCACGTGGCGGCGACCCGGCGCCTGCTTGCCCGCCGCCGGGTGTCGAAGATCCTCGAGGTGGTGGCCGGCGGCGCCGACCGTCAGGAGTCGGTGTGGCGCGCCCTGCAGCGGATCCCCGAGCGCGCCGAGCGCGTGGTGGTCCACGACGCCGTGCGGCCCTTCGTGGATGCGGCCCTCGTGGAGCGGGTGCTGGCCGCCGCCGCGGCCGGGGCGGCCACCTGCGGCGTGCCGGTGCGCGAGACGGTGAAGCGGGTGCGGGACGGGGCCGTGGAGGCCACCGTGCCGCGTGAGGGGCTCTGGCTCACCCAGACCCCGCAGGCCTTCACCCGTGCGGTACTCTGGGAGGCCCACGACAAGGCGCGCCGGGACGGCTTCGCGGGGACCGACGACGCGGTGCTGGTGGAGCGCCTGGGGGTGACGGTGGCGATGGTGCCGGGGCTGCCGCGGAACCTCAAGATCACGACGCCGGAGGATCTCGAGACGGCCCGGGCCTGGGCCGCGCCCCGCCGCCGGGCATGACCGTCTTCCGCTCCGGGCTGGGCTTCGACCTGCACCCGCTGGTCGAGGGGCGGCCCCTGGTGCTGGGCGGGGTGACCGTGCCGGCGGCGCGGGGCCTCGGGGGGCACTCGGACGCGGACGTGCTCACGCACGCGGTCTGCGAGGCGCTGCTGGGCTCGCTCGCCCTCGGGGATCTCGGACGGCTGTTCCCGGACACCGATCCGCGCTACAAGGGGGCCTCGAGCCTCGGTCTGCTGCGGTCGGTCGTGGAGCTCGTCGCCGCCAAGGGGGCGCGCGTGGTGAACGTGGACGTCACCGTGATCTGCCAGGCGCCGCGCCTGGCCCCGTACCTGCCCGAGATGGCCGGGCGGCTGGCCGGCACCATGGCGCTCGCGGCCGACCAGGTGAGCGTGAAGGCCAAGAGCCCGGAGCACCTGGGCCTGCTGGGCCGCGAGGAGGGCGTGGCCGCCCTCGCGGTGGTGGCGGTCGAAGTTCCCTGAGCCAGAGGAGGCGGCGGTGGCCCTGCGGATCTACAACACGCTGACGCGCAAGAAGGAGGAGTTCGTCCCGCTGGTGGCCGGACAGATCGGGATCTACGTCTGCGGCGTCACGGTGTACGACCTCTCCCACGTGGGCCACGCGCGCAGTGCCCTGGCCTTCGACATGATCCGCCGCTACCTCACCTTCCGGGGCTACCGGGTGAAGTTCGTCCGGAACTTCACCGACGTGGACGACAAGATCATCCAGCGCGCCCAGCGCGAGGGGGTGACCGCCCAGGAGGTTTCAGAGCGCTACGTGGCGGCGGAGCGCGAGGACATGGCCGCGCTCGGCGTGCGCGCTCCCGACGTCTACTCGAAGGCCACCGACCACATCCCGCAGATGATCGGCCTCATCGAGCGGCTGGTCGGCAAGGGGCTCGCCTATCCGGTGGACGGCGATGTCTACTTCGAGGTCCGGCGGTTCCCCGCCTACGGGCGCCTGTCCGGCAAGAACATCGACGATCTGCTCGTCGGCGCCCGCGTGGAGGTCGACGAGCGCAAGCGCGACCCGCGGGACTTCGCCCTCTGGAAGGGAGCCAAGCCCGGCGAGCCGGCCTGGCCGAGCCCGTGGGGTCCGGGCCGGCCCGGCTGGCACATCGAGTGCTCCGCCATGGCCATGCAGTACCTCGGGGAGACGCTCGACCTGCACGGGGGCGGCGAGGACCTGATCTTCCCGCACCACGAGTGCGAGATCGCCCAGGCCGAGGGAGCCACCGGCAGGCCCTTCGTGCGCTACTGGATGCACAACGGCCTGCTGAACCTGGGAGCGGAGAAGATGTCGAAGTCGCTGGGTAACACGCTGAGCATCCGCGAGCTCGTCAAGCGCCACGACCCCGACGCCATGCGCCTGTATCTGCTCGGTGCCCATTACCGCCACCCGCTCGACTTCGCCGAGGAGCGCATCGCCGAGGCGGCCCGGGCGCTGGGCCGGTTGCGCTCGCTCAAGGACGAGGCCGACCGCCTCGCCTCGCGCGGCACCCCGGCGCCGGGGCCGGACGGCGGGCTCTTCGAGGAGGTCGCAGCGCACCGGGCCCGGTTCGAGGCGGCCATGGACGACGACTTCAACGCCCCCCAGGCCCTCGGCGTGCTCTTCGATCTGGCGCGGGTGCTGCAGGGCGCGCGGGAGCAGGTGGCGCAGGGCGCCCTGGGGGCGGGGGCCTTCCTGCTGGGGGTCGGCGAGCTGGTGGTGCTGGCCCGGGTGCTGGGCCTGCTCGAGGGCACCCGCCGGGAAGTCGCGGTGGATCCCCAGCTCAAGGCCCGGATCGAGTCGCTGGTCTATCTGCGGCAGGAGGCGCGCCGCCAGCGCGATTTCCAGGAGGCGGACCGGCTCCGCGACGAGCTCTCGCGCCTGGGCGTCATCATCGAGGACACCCGGGACGGGACGACGTGGAAGCTGCAGTCGTGAGCCGCGAGGCCTCCGAGGAGCGCCTCCCCCTGTTCGGCCGCAACCCGGTGCTGGAGCTGCTGCGGACGGGAAGCCGCCGGGTGGAGGAGATCGCGGTCATCTCGGAAGGGCGCGGCCCCGCGCTCCTCGAGCTGCTGAGCCTGGCCAAGCGTCGCGGCGTCAAGATCTCCTACCGGACCCGGGACCAGCTCACCGCCATGGCCGGCGACGCCCACCATCAGGGGGTGGTCGCCCGGGTGGCCGAGGTGGGTTACGCTTCCCTCGGCGACCTCCTCGCGATCCCCGCCGGCCGCGGGGAGGCGCCGTTCCTGCTCGTCCTGGACCAGGTCCAGGACCCGCGAAACCTGGGGGCGGTGCTCCGGACCGCCGAGGCGACCGGCGTCCACGGGGTGGTCGTGCCCAAGCACCACTCGGCAGGCCTGACCGGGGCGGCGGCCAAGTCGGCGATGGGGGCCGCGGACCTCGTTCCGGTGGCCCGCGAGAGCAATCTGGTTCATGTGCTGGAAATGCTCAAGAAGGAAGGGATCTGGACCATCGGAGCCGTGCCGTCCGGGGGGCAGCTGCCCTGGGAGGTGGACCTGGCGGCCCCGCTCTGCCTCGTCCTGGGCGGGGAGGGCGAGGGGCTCCGGCCCCTAGTGGCGCGGACCTGCGACCTGCTGGTGAGCCTGCCGATGCGGGGGCGCCTGGGCTCGCTGAACGTTTCGGCCGCGGCGGCCGTCCTCTGCTACGAGGTGGTCCGCCAGCGGGGCCGGCGAGAAAGGCCTTGACATAAAACTCTTGACTTGATGGGACCGCAAACCTAGAGTGAGGGTTTGCGACTGCTGGCGTAGCTCAGGGGAAGAGCAACTGCCTTGTAAGCAGTGGGTCGGGGGTTCAAATCCTCCCGCCAGCGCCAGTATTATCAAGAGGTTGCGATCGAGGGGGGCAGGCGGGGAGATACCCAAGTGGCCAAAGGGGGCAGACTGTAAATCTGCTGGCGAACGCCTTCGGAGGTTCAAATCCTCCTCTCCCCACCACTTGTGCAGTGCGGCTTCTTGGCCGTCAGTGTTGACAGATATCGAGCGCGGCAGGGCCACGGGCGGGAATAGCTCAGCGGTAGAGCGCCAGCCTTCCAAGCTGGGGGTCGCGGGTTCGAATCCCGTTTCCCGCTCCACCCGCGGCGTCCGACGCGCGCATGGAACGGGGCTCGACATTCAGGCCCATGTAGCTCAGTCGGCAGAGCGCGTCCTTGGTAAGGACGAGGTCTCCGGTTCAATCCCGGACATGGGCTCCATCATCACCGACCGGTAGCGGCAACGAGGAGGCCTTCCGGATGGCCAAGCAGAAGTTTGATCGGACGAAGCCGCACGTGAACATTGGGACGATTGGGCACATTGATCACGGCAAGACGACGTTGACGAGTGCGATCACGAAGGTGCTGCACACGAAGTTCAGTGGGGTGGCGGTGCG
>DATIFV010000070.1:0-22655 GCA_035455085.1 Candidatus Methylomirabilota bacterium
GGCCGTGTCTCAGTCCCCGTGTGGCTGGTCGTCCTCTCAGACCAGCTACCCGTCATAGCCTTGGTGGGCCGTTACCCCGCCAACTAGCTGATAGGCCGCGAGCCCCTCCAAGAGCGGCAGCTTGCGCCACCTTTCCTCCCCGGTCTTTCAACCGAGGAACGTATCCGGTATTAGCCCCCCTTTCGAGGGGGTATCCCGAGCTCAAGGGCAGGTCACCCACGTGTTACTCACCCGTGCGCCACTAGGACCGCCAATGTATTGCTACACCGAAGATCCTCGTTCGACTTGCATGTGTTAAGTACGCCGCCAGCGTTCGCTCTGAGCCAGGATCAAACTCGCCATGAATGAATCGACAAATCTGAAGCCTGGTCCCTAAAAGCCCAACCAAGATGTTGCTTCGGTCGAGCGCAAGGTACTCAGTAGTTACGGATGGTGCTCACACTTCTCGGTGAGCCAGTAACATATGCGATTTTCAAAGAGCGGCGGGGTTGCGAACCCCTTCAGGTTGAATCGAGGCCAGCGGGAACTGCTACGACCGGCTGACTTCTCTCAACACCCGCCTTCCGATCCGACCCGGAAGGATGGGCAAGAAGTGATAGTACGGACGACCCTCTTCCCTGTCAAGTCATTCCTTTTCAAGCACGAACCGCTTGAACCTGCGCTTTCCGACCTGCAGGAGGCGGCTCCGTCCGGACGCCTCGACCTTCTGGTTCGGGTCGGTCACGCGGCTGCCGTCCAGCTCCACGGCGCCCTGCTGGATCTGGCGGCGGGCCTCGGAATTCGAGGCCACCATGCCCGACCAGGCGACGATCTTCCAGGCGGGCTCGCCGCCCGACGGGGTCGCAAGGCGTATCTCTTCAATATTATCCGGTAGTTGTCCGCCCTGAACCACCCGCGAGAACCCGGCCTCCGCGGCGGCGGCAGCCGGCTCGCCGTGGTACATGGCGGTCACGGTGCGGGCCAGCCGCTTCTTGGCCTCCATGGGGTGCAGCGCCTGGAGCGCGGCGATCTCGGTCTCCGGCACCCGGGTCACCAGCTCGAAGTAGCGGAACATCAGGGCGTCGGAGACCGACATCAGCTTGCCGTACATGTCGGCGGGCGGCTCGGTGATGCCCACGTAGTTGCCCAGGCTCTTCGACATCTTCTGCACGCCGTCGAGGCCGGCCAGGATCGGCACGGTCAGCGCGACCTGCGCCTCCTGTCCGTGCGCGCGCTGCAGATCGCGTCCGACCAGCAGGTTGAAGGTCTGGTCGGTGCCGCCGAGCTCGACGTCGGCGGCGAGCGCCACCGAGTCGTAGCCCTGGGCCAGCGGGTAGAGGAACTCGTGCAGGCTGATCGGGCGGCCGGCCGCGTAGCGGGTGGCGAAGTCCTCCCGCTGGAGCAGGCGCGCGACCGTGAGATGGGCCGTCTCGCGGATGATGTGCTCGAAGGTCAGCGGGCCGAGCCACTCCGAGTTGAAGCGCACCTGGGTGCGCGACATGTCGAGCACCCGGCCGAGCTGTGCCTTGTACGTCTCCGCGTTCGCGCGGATCTCGTCCCAGGTCAGCGGGCGGCGGGTCTCGGAGCGTCCGGTGGGATCGCCGATCATCCCGGTGAAGTCGCCGATGATGATGATGACCTGGTGGCCCAGGTCCTGGAAGTCGCGGAGCTTCTGGAGCACCACGGTGTGCCCCAGGTGCAGGTCCGGCGCGGTGGGGTCGAGGCCGAGCTTGACCTTGAGCGGCCTGCCGCGCTCGAGCTTGGCCCGCAGCTCGCCCTCCACGATGATCTCGGCGGCGCCCCGGCGGATGCGCGCGAGCTGCTGATCCGCGGTGAGCCGGGCCGTATTCACGCCTGTATAATAGCAATTGATGGCGGAAGACCGACGCTCCAAACGCGCCGCGCTACGGCGGCGGCGCTGGGCCCGCTGGACGGTCATGGCCGCCCTGATCGTGGTCCTCGTGGTGGGCCTCGGCATCGCCGCCTCCGCGTTCTGGGTCCTCACCATCCTGCCCGGCTCCCTGCCCTCGGTCTCCCAGCTCGAGCGCTTCGACGCGAGCGAGGGAACCAAGGTCTACGACGACAACGACGAGCTCGTCACCGAGTTCCACGTCGAGCGCCGCATCTTCGTGCCCCTCGACCAGATCCCCAAGGCTTTCCGCGACGCCATCATCGCCACCGAGGACGCGCGCTTCTATTCCCACTACGGCGTCGACCCGATGGGCATCGCGCGCGCGGTGTACCAGAACTTCCGCCGGGGCCGCATCGTCGAGGGGGGCAGCACCATCACCCAGCAGCTCGCCAAGGTGCTGTTCCTCACCCCCGACAAGAGCCTCGAGCGCAAGCTCAAGGAAGCGGTGCTGGCGCTCGAGCTCGAGCGGCGCTACTCGAAGGACCGCATCCTCGAGATGTACCTGAACCAGATCTACTTCGGGCACGGCGCCTTCGGCGTCGAGGCGGCCGCCCGCACCTTCTACGGCAAGTCGGTGACCGAGCTCGGCCTGGCCGAGGCCACGCTCCTGGCCGGCCTGCCCAAGGCCCCGTCCACCTACTCGCCCTTTGACCACCCGGAGGCGGCGAAGCGGCGCCGCGCCACCGTGCTGGCCCGCATGGTCGACGTCGGGTCGCTCACCCCGCCCCAGGCCAAGAAGACCTCGGACACCGCCCTCGGCCTCATTCCCCCCGAGCGCCGGCGCACCACCGGCCAGTACTACCTCGAGTACGTGCAGCAGCAGCTCGAGGCGCAGTACGGCGCCGATCTCGTGTTCAAGGGCGGGATGCACGTGTACACCACCCTGTCGCCGATCATGCAGGTCAAGGCCGAGCGCTCGCTGCGCGAGGGCCTCCGCGCCCTCGAGTCCCGCCGCGTCGCCGCCGCCAGGGACGGCGACAAGCCCGCCGGGGCGCCGGATCGCCCCGAGGGAGCGCTCATCAGCATCGAGCCGCAGACCGGCTACATCAAGGCGATGGTGGGCGGCTACGACTTCTTCAGGAGCGAGTTCAACCGCGCGGTCCAGGCGCGGCGGCAGCCCGGGTCGGCCTTCAAGGCCTTCGTCTACCTCGCCGCGCTGGAGTCCGGCCAGACCCCGGCCAGCGTGGTGGACGACTCCCCGGTCGAGTTCCCGGCCGGGCGCAACGGCAAGCCGTGGAAGCCCGACAACTACGACCGCAAGTTCCGCGGACCCATCACCTACCAGCAGGCCCTGGAGGAATCGGTGAACGTGGCGGCGGTGCGGGTGCTCGAGAAGAACGGCGTCCGCCGCACCGTCGACATGGCCCGGCGCCTCGGGGTCGAGAGCCCGCTGGGAGAGAACCTCTCGATCGCGCTGGGCACCTCCGACCTCACCCTGCTCGAGATCACCTCCGCGTACGGCGCGCTCGCGAACCAGGGCAGCTGGATTCGGCCCACCGCCATCCGCTACGTCCTCGACGCCCAGCGCAAGCTCCTCGAGGAGAACACCCCGGCGAGCAAGCAGGTGGTGTCGCCCGAGCTGGCCTACGTCATGACCCACATGCTGCGCGGCACCATCGAGCGCGGCACCGGGGCGGCGGCCCGCGCCCTGGGGCGGCCCGCCGCGGCCAAGACCGGTACCACCAACGACTACTCGAACGCGTGGTTCATCGGTTACACCCCCCACCTGGCGACCGGGGTATGGGTCGGCTACGACCGCCCGCGCAGCCTCGGCAAGGACGAGACCGGCTCCCGCGTGGCGGTGCCGATCTGGACGACCTTCATGCGGGAGGCGCTGGCGGGAGCCCCGGTCGAGGACTTCCCGATCCCGGAGCGGGTGGTGCTGGTCCCGGTGGACCTCAACGCGAGCGGTGGCTGCGTGCGGCCGGTGACGATGGCGTTCATCGCGGGAACCGAGCCTCCGGAGACCTGCGGACCCACGCGCTACGCTCCCGGGGTCGCCCCGCCGCGGGTCGAGCCGCCGCCCGCCGACGCCGCGCCGGCGGCGCCCGCCCTGCCGCCGCCCTCGGGGGCGGGGCCGGCTCCGCAGTCCTAGGCGCCGGTCGCGGCCCGGACGTCGCTCCAGGCCCGGCCGGCGAGCAGCTCCCCGAAGACGGAGGAGAGCTGCGACGCGGCCACCCGGATCTGCTCCATCGAATCACGGTCGCGGATCGTCACCTTGTCGTCGGCGTGCTCCCCCTTGTCGGAGTCGCCCACCGTCTGCACGTCGACCGTCACGCAGTACGGCGTCCCCACCTCGTCCTGGCGCCGGTAGAGCCGGCCGATCGCGGCGGTGTCGTCGTAGACCACGGTGAACCGGCGCGCGAGCTCCTCCCGGATCGCGTGCGCCTTCCGCACGATGTCGTCGCGCTTCTTCAGCAGCGGCAGGACCGCCACCGAGACCGGGGCCAGCTCCGGGTGCAGGCGCAGCACCACCCGCTTCTCGCCGCGGACCTCCTCCTCGCGGTAAGCGTCGGCCAGGAAGGCGAGGAAGGCGCGGTCCACCCCCGCAGACGGCTCGATGACGTACGGCACCACGTGCTCCTTGCGCTCCTCGTCGAAGTAGGTCAGCGCCTTGCCGCTCCACTTCGCGTGCTGCTTGAGATCGAAATCGGTCCGGTTGGCGATTCCCATCAGCTCGCTCCAGCCGATGGGGAAGCGGTACTGCACGTCGGCGGTGCGCTTGGAGTAGTGGGCCAGCTCGTCCCGCTCGTGCTCGTGCAGGCGCAGGTTCTCGGCCCGGAGCCCGTAGCGGCGAAACCAGGCGAGGCAGTCTTCGATCCAGCGGTCGTGCCAGTGCTCGTCGGCGGGGCGCCCGTCGACCGTGTCGTGCGGATTCACGAAGTACTCGATCTCCATCTGCTCGAACTCGCGGGTCCGGAAGATGAAGTTCCCGGGCGTGATCTCGTTGCGGAACGCCTTGCCGATCTGGCCGATTCCGAACGGGAGCTTGCGCCGCATGGACTGGAGCACGTTGTCGAAGTTGACGAAGATGCCCTGCGCGGTCTCCGGACGAAGGTACGTGACCGCCGCGTCCTCCTCCACCGGCCCCATGAAGGTCTTGAACATGAGGTTGAACTGGCGCGGGGGCGTCAGCTCTCCCCGACCGCAGTCGGGGCACAGGGTCCGGCGCGCCTGGCAGTGACCGCACGCCTCGGCGGCCGGGATCGTGAACTTGTTCCCCTTGGTGGCGGGGCAGTAGTGCACCCACGGCATCTCGTCGAGCTGATCGGCGCGGAAGCGGTGGCGGCACTCGCGGCAATCCACCATCGGGTCGCTGAAGTGGTCCACGTGCCCGCTCGCCTTCCACACGGTGGGATGCATGAGGATGGAGGCGTCGAGGCCCACCATGTCCGCCCGTTGCTGGACGAACTCGCGCCACCACGCCTGCTTGATCTTGTTCTTCAGCTCGACTCCGAGCGGCCCGTAGTCCCAGCAGGAGCCGGTGCCCCCGTATATCTCGCTCGACTGGAAGACGAAGCCGCGGCGCTTGCAGAGCGAGACGAGCGTGTCCATCGAGACCATGCCGGTCAGGATAGCATGGCCCCCCGGCATGGCCCCTCACCCCACCCTCTTCCCGGAGGGGAGAGGAGGACGACGGGCGCTTCAGGGCGGGGGCGCGGGCTCGGCCACGCGCGGCAGCGGGCGGCGGGTCTGGGCCAGGAAGCGCGAGGACAGCGGGTAGCGGCCCATGAGGCGGGCCACCAGGCCCTCCAGCACCGCCGAGAGCTGCGCATCCAGCTCCGCGGCCAGGTTGAGCCGGATCGCCTCCTCCCAGGAGAGGGCGCGCAGGCGCGTCAGGGTCCCGAGCAGGCCGCCCGAGAGCGGGATCGCGTCGGGGCCCGGCCGGCAGCCGGAGCAGACGATCCCGCCCGCGGTCACGTCGAGCGCCGCGCCCGGGAAGGGGGCCGGCCGGCCGCACGACACGCAGCGGTCGAGCCGCGGCCGGTGGCCGAGCAGGTCCACCGCCCGCAGGGCGAAGCACACCGTGACCCGCGCGGGCCGGCGCGCGGTCTCGAGAGCGGCGAGGGCGCGCACCAGCAGCCCGAAGAGCGCAGGGTGCGGATCGCGGTCCGCGGAGAGCCGCGAGATCAGCTCCACCGCCCACGCGCCCTGGCCGAGGCGCTCGAGGTGCTCCCGCACGCCCACGAACGGGCGCACGATGTCGAAGTGGTCCACCTGCACCAGCTCGCTCCGGCCGGTGTCGAAGAACACCATCTCTCCGAGCGTGAACAGCTCGAGCGCGCTGCCGAAGCGCGATCGGGGGCGGCGGGCCGAGCGGGCGATGCCCCGCACCTTGCCGTGCTCCCGGGTGTAGAAGTCGACGAGACGGTCGCTCTCTCCGAAGGCGCGCCGTCCGATCACCACCGCGCGGGTCTTGTGGAGGGCCACGTCACGCCGCCATCGTGGGCCCGGCCCTCACGATGTCAGGAGGAAGCCGAACTCGCGCAGGGCCTTGTCGTCCTTCCGCCACCCCGCACGCACGCGCACGCTCAGGTCCAGATAGACCTTGATGCCGAAGAAGCGCTCGAGATCGCTCCGGGCCGCGGCCCCGATGCGCTTGAGCATGGCCGCGCCCTTGCCGATCACGATCCCGCGCTGTGACTCGCGCTCCACGAAGATGGTGGCGCGGATGTACAGGCACTCCGGGCGGCGGCGCTCGGTCAGCTCCTCCACCCGCACCGCGCACGCGTACGGCACCTCCTCGTGGGTGAGCCGGAAGATCTTCTCCCGGATGGCCTCCGCCACCCAGAACGTCTCCGGCTGGTCGGTGAGCGCGTCGGGCGGAAAATAGGCGGGGCGCTCGGGAAGCGCCGCCACGATCAGCTCGAGGAGGCGGTCGCAGTTCTCGCCGCTCTCGGCCGAGACCGGGACGATCTCCGCGAACGGATAGGCCACCCGGTAGGCGGCGATGAGCGGGAGCAGGCGCGCTCTGGGCGCGACCAGGTCGGTCTTGTTGAGGCAGCAGAAGACCGGGGCGCGGCACGCCTTCAGGCGATCGAGCGCGGCGCGGTCCAGCCGGGCCGGATCCTCGGTCGCCTCGGCCACGAAGCACACGAGGTCGACGTCCTCGACCGCCCGCTCCGCGGTCCTGGACATGAGCTGGCCGAGGCGGCCGGCGGCCGCGTGGAGCCCCGGAGTGTCCACGAAGACGATCTGCGCGCCCGGGAGATGACGGATCCCGGTGATCCGGGTCCGGGTCGTCTGGGGGCGCGGTGAGACGATCGCCATCTTCTCGCCGACCAGGCGGTTCAGCAGCGTCGACTTGCCCACGTTGGGCCGGCCCACGAGGGCGACGAAGCCCGCGCGATGCGCCGACGGCATCAGGCCTCGAGGAGCCCGGCCCAGAGCCGGGCCGGAACCCCGCGCCCGGACCGCCCGACCAGGATCCGGCGGGCGCGGCGGTGCATGCGCCGAGCACCGCGCGGGTCGTGATCGTCGTAGCCGGCCAGATGCAGGAGCCCGTGCACGACCAGGAGATCCAGCTCGGCGGCCAGCGGAACCCGGAGGCGGCGCGCCTGGCGGGCCGCCGTCTCCGCGGAGACGATGACCTCGCCCCAGAGGCGGCCCGGCCCCGGCCCGGCCAGGTCGAAGGCGAGCACGTCGGTGGCCCGCCGGGCCCCGAGATAGCGGGCGTTGAGCGCCCGGATGCGCCGGTCGTCCACCACCGTGACGTGCACCTCCCGGTCGGCCCGGCCGAGCGCGGCCAGCGCGCGGCGGGCGACCGCCCGCAGGCGCGCCGGCGACACCCGCGCCCTCCGCTGCAGATTGGACACCGCGACCGGCATCAGGTGGGGTCAGGGCTTCTGGAGCCGGTCGTAGGCGCGGACGATGGTGGAGACGAGGTCGTGGCGGACGACGTCGCGGTCGTCGAAGTAGATGAAGCGGATCCCGTCGATCCCCTGCAGGACGGTCTGGATCTCGATGAGACCGGAGGGACGGCTGGCGGGCAGGTCCACCTGGGTGATGTCGCCGGTGACCACCATCTTGGAGTTGAAGCCGAGCCGGGTCAGGAACATCTTCATCTGCTCGGAGGTCGTGTTCTGCGCCTCGTCGAGGATGATGAAGGCGTCGTTGAGGGTCCGGCCGCGCATGTAGGCGAGCGGGGCGATCTCGATCGCCCCCTTCTCGGTGAGCGCGCTCACCTTCTCGGGCTCGAGCATGTCGTAGAGCGCGTCGTAGAGCGGACGGAGATAGGGGTGCACCTTCTCCACGAGGTCGCCGGGCAGGAAGCCCAGGCGCTCCCCCGCCTCCACCGCGGGACGGGTCAGCACGATGCGCGCGACCTCGCGCTTCAGCAGGGCGGAGACCGCCATCGCCACCGCCAGGTACGACTTCCCGGTGCCGGCGGGGCCGATGGCGATGACCAGGTCGTGGGCCCGCACCGCCTCGAGGTAGCGCTTCTGGTTGGCGGTCTTCGGCGTGATGAAGCGGCGCCGCGAGGGCACCGCGATCGCGTCGGCCAGCACCGACTTCACGTCGGCGCCCGGCTCGTGGCCCGCGATCCGCAGCGCCGAGCGGATGTCGGCGGCGCCGAGCGACGGCCGCTCCCGCAGCATCGCCACCAGCTGCCGCAGCACTTGCTCCACCGCGGCGACCTGCCCCTCCTCTCCCCGAACCGTCACGTCGTGGCCCCGCGCGGTGATGCGCACGTCGTACTGGGCTTCGAGCTGGCGCAGGTGCTCGTCGTGACGACCGAGCAGGGCGAGATGGTTCAGGTCCGGAGGCAGGACGACCCGCCGGGTGACACCGGTGGCTTCAGTCAACGAAGGCTCATGCCTCTGCCCGGGAGCATATCACGCGGGCCCGAGCCCTTCCACGAGGCGGATGCCGAGCTCGCGGAGCTGCTTGGGATCGACCGGGGCGGGCGCGTCGGTGAGCGGGCACGTCCCCTTCTGGGTCTTGGGGAAAGCGATGACCTCCCGGATGGACTCGTGGCCCGCCATGTTGGCGGCCAGCCGGTCCAGCCCGAAGGCGATGCCCCCCATGGGGGGCGCCCCGAACTCGAGCGCTTCGAGCAGGAAGCCGAAGCGGGCGCGCGCCTCCTCCTTCGAGATGCCGATCAGGGCGAAGACGCGCTCCTGCACGCTCGGCTGGTGGATACGGATGGAGCCCCCCGCCGCTTCCTGTCCGTTCAGCACCAGGTCGTAGGCCTTGGCCCGGGCCCGGCCCGGCTCGGACTCGAGCAGGGGCAGGTCCTCGTCGCGCGGCGCGGTGAACGGGTGGTGCACCGCGTCCCAGCGCTTCTCGTCCGGGTTCCACTCGACGAGCGGGAAGTCGATCACCCAGGTGAAGACGTCGCGATCGGCCGGGATCAGGTCGAACCGCCGGGCCAGGTCGAGCCGCAGACGCCCCAGCACGGTGGCGGCGACCGCGGGAGCGTCGGCCACCAGGAGCAGCAGGTCCCCCGGCGTGCCGCCGAGCGCCTCGAGCAGCCGTGGCTGGATGGCCTGGATGAACCTGGCCACCGGGGACTGCACCCCGTCCGGGTTCACCTTGATCCACACCAGCCCCTTGGCCCCGGCCTGCTTGGCCTCGGCGGTTAGGTCGTCGAGTTCCTTGCGGCTCATCCCCGCCGCGCCGGGCACGCGCAATCCCTTGACCGCGCCCCCCGCGGCCACCGTCTGGGCGAAGGCCTGGAACTCGCCGCCCTCGAACAGCGCCGAGCAGTCCACGAGCTCGAGGCCGAAGCGCAGATCGGGCTTGTCGGAGCCCCAGCGCGCCATCGCCTCGTCGTAGGGGATGCGGGGGAACGGCAGGTGGAGCTCGACCCCCTTCACGGCCCGCCAGATGCCGGCCACCAGGCCCTCGACGATGGGCAGGAAGTCGTCACGGTCGAGAAACGAGGTCTCGATGTCGATCTGGGTGAACTCGGGCTGGCGGTCGCGGCGCAGGTCCTCGTCGCGGAAGCAGCGCACGATCTGGAAGTAGCGCTCGAAGCCCGCCACCATCAGGAGCTGCTTGAACAGCTGCGGGGACTGCGGCAGCGCGTAGAAGCTGCCCGGCTGCAGCCGGCTCGGCACCAGGAAGTCGCGCGCCCCCTCCGGCGTCGAGCGCGTGAGGAACGGCGTCTCCACCTCGAGGAACGCCTGCCCGTGCAGGTACTCCCGCGCGGCCCGGCAGATCTGGTCGCGGATCTGGAAGGCCCGCAGCACGCTCGGCCGCCGCATGTCGAGATAGCGGTACTTCAGGCGGAGGGTCTCGTCGATCTCCGCGTCGTCGTCGAGCTGGAACGGCAGCGGTCGCGCCTCGTTGAGGACGCGCATCTCGGCGACCTGCACCTCGACCGCCCCGGTCGCGAGCCGGGGGTTCTCGGTGCCGGGCGGCCGGGCGGCCACCGTCCCTCGCACCGCCAGCACGAACTCGCTCCGCACCGCCTCCGCCCTGGCGTGCGCGGCGCCCGCGCCCGGGTTGAACACGCACTGGGCGAGCCCGTCCCGGTCGCGCAGGTCGATGAAGAGCAGACCGCCGTGATCCCGGCGACGGTAGGCCCAGCCCATGAGGGTCACCACCTGCCCGACGTGCTCCGCCCGCAGCGCGCCGCAGGTGTGGGTTCGCCGCCAGCCGCCCAGGCCCTCCGTCACGCCCTCGCCTCCCCGGCGCCGGTCCCCCGGGGCGCCCGCCACTCGATCGTGCCGTCGGCGCCCACCACCCCGATCCGGCGGAACCCGCGGGCCTCCAGCTCCTGCAGCTGCCTGCCGAGCCGCTTGGTGCGGGCTTCCAGGAGCACCACCTTGCCCTGATCGCGCAGGTCCCGGGCGAGCGCGAGCACGGGGCCCAGGGCCTGCGCCTCGTCGAACACCAGCACCACGCGGGCTCCGTCGGCCTCGGTCGCGGGCCCCCGTTCCAGCAGGATCGCGATCACCCGCTCGAAGCCGATCGAGAAGCCGGTGGCGGGAACCTCTCGCCCCATGAACTTGCCGATCATGCGATCGTAGCGCCCCCCGCCCGCGATCGAGGACGTGCCGCCCCCGTGCTGGATCTCGAAGATGGGGCCGGTGTAGTAGCCCATGCCCCGCACGAGCGTGGCGTCGAAGGCGAGGCGGAAGCGGCCGGCCGCCTGCGTGCCGACCGTCTCGACGATGCGCCGGAGGCCGTGCCACACCGCCGCGTCCACCCGGCCGGGCAGCATCGCCTCGAGCGCGCCCGGGGTCTCGGTCGAGGCCAGGAGGTCCAGGAGACGATCCACCGCATCGCCGGGGTGCCCCGCCTCCCGCAGCTCGGTCGCGACCCCGTCGCGGCCGATCTTGTCGAGCTTGTCGAGCGCGATGAGCACCGAGGCCGCCCGCGACGGGTCGAACCCGCAGTGGGCCACCATCGCCCCGAGGATCCGCCGGTCGTTCAGGCGCACCGTCAGGTCCTTCAGGCCCAGCGCGGTGAGGGCCTCGGTGGTGGCCAGGATCAGCTCGATCTCCGCGACCTCGGAGGCGACCCCCAGGAGGTCGATGTCGCACTGGGTGAACTGCCGGTAGCGCCCCTGCTGCGGGCGCTCCGCCCGCCAGACCGGGCCGATCTGGATGGCCTTCAGGGGCTGCGGCAGCCGCGCGTGGTTGTGCGCGTAGTACCGGACCAGCGGCACCGTGAGATCGAAGCGAAGGCCCAGGTCGGCGAGGTCCTCGGGCCCCCCCGCCGCGGCCAGCTTCTCGCCGCGCTTCAAGATCTTGTAGATCAGCTTCTCGTTCTCCCCGCCGTCGCTCCGCAGCAGCAGGCCGAGGCTCTCGACCGCGGGCGTCTCGATGCGGACGAAGCCGTGGCGGCGGTAGACGCTGAGGATCTGGGACATGGCCCAGTCGCGCAGGGCGACTTCCTCGGGCAGCACGTCCCGCATGCCGCGGGGCGGGGAGGGGTCGAGCCGGGGCTCGCGCCGAGAGGCTCCGCCGGTCACACCCTCACCAGCTTCTCCGGTGATGGTCACCAATGGCGAAGGGAGGTCACCCCCACAGGGAGGAGAGCGCGATCGTGAGGCCCGGGAACAGCGAGGGCGCGAAGGTGTCGTCGTCGGCCAGGCTGGCCGAGCGGCGATACTGCCCTTCCGCCAGCTCGTAGACCTCGAGGATGCGGGCCTCGGGATCGGCGAGCCAGTAGTGACTCACGCCGTGCCGCGCGTAGAGCTTGGCCTTCTCGACGCGGTCGCGCCGCGCCGTCCCCGGGGACAGGATCTCCACGATCAGATCCGGCGCACCGCGGACCCCCCGGTCCGTCACGATCCCGAGCCGGTCCCGGGTGACGAAAAGCAGGTCCGGCACGACAACGGAAGTCTCCTCGAGAATGACGTCGAAGGGAGCGACGTACACTTCGCCGAGCCCACGGCCCTCGGCGAACTGCTTGAGGACGACAAGCAGGTTGCCGGCGAATCGCTGATGGCGCCGGGCCGGTGAGGGCGTCACGTACAGTTCTCCCTCGATGATCTCGTAGCGCTTCCCGTCGTCCGGCAAGGCACAGTAGTCCTCGTAGGTGAGCAGAATGCGCCCAGCGGGAGGCTGCTCGTGCGCGTCGATCGACATTGGCCGCCCTTGCGTCCTCCGCCTAGTCCTGGGGAATCGTCATGATGATCTGCGTCTCGCCGGTCAGCTGCAGCAGGATGCCGTTGAAGCGGACCACCGCGGCGATGATCGTCGGCTGGGTCGCGTCCTCGGTCTTGTAGCCCCCGAGCGCGGTGATGGCGCCCTCGAAGCCCGAGTTGATGGACTGTAGGCGAAAGCCCGCCGGGCCCTTGAAGACCACCGCCAGCAGGCCTTCCTTGACCACGTTCTGGGGCACCACCAGCTCGTCCACCCCATCGCCGTCGAGATCCACCGCCAGCGGCGTGGGCTCGATCTTGAAGAACTTGCTGCGGGTGGTGCGGGAGGAGCGGACCGCGTCCTCCAGCTCCACCGTCTGGTACCCGCCCCCGACCGAGGTGGCGGAGCGCCACAGCTCCTCGCCCTCGTTGACGATCTGCAGGCGGTTGTACGGATCGATCAGGGCGAGAGCCCGCGTGTCCTTGCCCATCACGTTGGAGAAGGCGGCGCCCATCGGCCGGAAGCTCGAGGATACCCGCACCGCCCGCTCGGTCACCAGCTTGCCGTCCTTCAGGACCATCTGGTCGGCCTGGCCGGGGGTGAAGAAGTTCTCGGTGCTGTAACGCTGGCTCCACAGGGTTTGCTTGACGCCCTCGCCCTTCAGATCGACGGCGAACAGGAAGTCGGACACGTACTCGACCAGGATGGACGGCTTGCCGTCCCTGGCGGACACGATGAAGGCGTTGAGCCCTGAGCCGGGCGCGTAGCGGTTGCCGATCACCTCCAGGATGCCGTCGCCGTCCAGGTCCGCGAGCTGCAGCGAGAACACGCGCCCGAGCGTCCGGACCGAGCGGCTCCACTCGGGCTCGACCTTCTGGTCCACGATCCGGTACATGTAGATCTGGTCGCCGTCGCTCACCACCATGCGGGGCAGCTTGTCCTTGGGAGCCACCGCGATGTCCATGGCCAGCACCGGGAACCGGAACTTGGCCACCTCCCGGAGCGGCAGCGAGTTCTCCCCGGAGGAGTAGCTGCCCGCCTCGAGGTCCCCGCCCAGGAGGCGCTGCAGCAGCGAGCGGGGCCGCGCCTGCGGCGGGTTGGCCGGGCCGCCCTGCGAGAAGCGCGGGCCCGGATTGGCCGCCCGCAGGGTCGAGGGCGGGACGAAGAAGGAGCTCGACACCGCCGGGTCGGGGCGGGGCGCCGAGAAGAAGCGCACGTCCATGAACGGCCGCCCCTGGGCCCGGGTGAAGTGGACCGCCAGGATGTTGTCGGCCTTGAACCGCTCGGAGGCCTCGCGCACGCCCTTGCCGGCCAGGAAGTCGGCGGCGGTCACCCGCTGCTGGGCCAGGAACACGTTGATCGTGTCGCCCATGGTGACCTTGAACCGCCCGGTCCCGTTGAGCCGCTCCACCAGCTCCTGGGTCGCGGTCTCGACCAGGGTGTCCTTCACGCTGCCGAGCAGCGGCAGCAGCACGATGCCGATCTTGCCGGAGGACACCCGGAAGCGATCGCCCGGCCTGATCTGGGCCCCGGCCGGCACTGCCGCCGTGGAGAACGCCTCCTGGGCCTGCGTGATCCGGGCCATCCCGAGCGGGTCCTCGGCCCGCCCCAGGACCGCCCCGGTCCGGGGATGCTTGATCTCGCGGCCCGCCCGGTAGAGCTCGACCTCCAGGCCCGGCCGGGCGCCCTCCTTCGCCCCCGCGCCGAGGGTGAGGACCCCGTCACCGACCTCCAGCACCTCCCCCTCGAACTTCGGGAAGAGGTCGAGCAGCTGGTCCACCAGCGCGGTCATCGGCGCGGAGCTGGTCGGCCCGGCGGGCGGCCCCGGCGCCGTCGACTGGGCCGATGCGCTGCCGGCCACCACGAGAGTCATCAGCGCGAGCGAGAGCGCGCGAAGGCGTTGCCGCATCATTCCCTGATCGTGGCTCCCTCGAGGTTGGACCGGTCGGCACCCCGCCGGCGCTCCCAGCCCACCACCGCCTTGAAGGTGGCCGCCCGGGGCGGGTGCTGGACGACGATGTAGACCCAGTCGGCGAAGGTCGGGTTCGAGCTCTCCCCCACCACCGCCGCGATCCCCTGCCCGAGACCGACCGATCGGGACAGGTACCGGTCCCAGAGCACGGGGCCCTGATCCTCGTAGAAGCGGAGGAAGCCGAGGGGGTACGTGACCACGGTCTGCGGGCTGGGCGAGCCGGTCACCCGGTAGGGCACGTAGTAGCGCAGGGCTGAGCCCGCGCCACCGTTCAGGGGCAGGCCCTGCAGGGCCACGTGGACCACTTCCTGGACCCGCGTGGTGGTCGGCCCGATCACCCACACGCTCCGATCCCCGGGCCGGCCGGTCCAGGCTACCTCGTCCCATCGCCGCGGGCCCTCGGGGGCCTTGATCTCGGCGATCACCTTGACCGCGCCGAACGAACCGGCGAGGGCTTCCCACCCGTACCGGAGCGGGCGGTCGCCGAGCAGGACCGCGGCGGGTATCCGGCCGCTGTCGAGATCCCGGCCGAGCCGCTCCATGACCAGCTCACCCGAGCCGGTGCCCAGGGGGCCGTCCAGGTAGTGCATGAAGGCGTCGTGGTACAGGCTCGCCACCTGGAGCCGGTACTCCTCGCCCTGGGCGGGCGCGGCCAGTGCCGCGAGCAGGATCAGCCCGAGGAGCAGCCGGTGCATGAGGCTGACTATACGTCGGCTCCCGGGCCCCGGCAAGAAACCGCCGGAAAGACAACGGGCCCGGGGGAAGGTCCCCCGGGCCCGCGGCTGCTGCGCTCTCGCGAGCTAGAACGTGAAGCGGATGCGAGAGGTGTAGATGAACGGGTCGTTGGTGTTCCGACCGGTGAACCCGTCCCGCTGGTAGGTCGGGTCGGTGACCGCATCAAGCGCGGACCCCATCGCCATGTAGCCGACCGCGTTGTCCCAGCTCAGGCCCGGAGCGAACCGCCAGCCCAGGATCGCGAAGAACTCGGTCCCGACGTAGCGGCTGTTGTCACGGATGTTACCCGGGCCCCGGTTGAACGTCGGCGTGATACCGGCGCCCGCCGTGGGCGTGCCTTCACGGTCCACCTTCTCGGCCGTCCAGTGAGCATTCGCACCGGCCGTGATGCTGAGGGCCGGGGTGATCGCATACGTCGCCTTCAGACCGACCTGTGCACGGCCGTACTTGTCCCAGCCGATGGCCACGCCGGGGTACGCGAACCGCCCGCCCGCCTCATGCCAGGCGTTCAGGTAGTCGAGGCCCAGGCCGGTCAGCTGGTTGCCCCAGTCGGCCTGGTAACCGGTGTCCGTGTCCAGGGGCTGGTAGTACCGCACGGTCCCGAACGTGCTGTTCCGGGCCTTGTTGCCCGTGCTGTACACGCCGATCGCCTGGAGGAGCAGCGGCCCCAGCTGGAACCCGCCGCGGATATCGATGAACCAGGCGTCGATGTCGGCACGGTACTTCCGGTTCGGCGTCAGACCGGCCCCGCTGATGAAGGCGCCGGCGCTGGGAGCGATCATGTTCCGCTGGCCGAACTGGTACATCACGGTCGGATCGAGGGAGAACGGCCCCATCCGGAACCGCGAGTCGAACCCTACCGTGTAGCGCTGCTCGTTGGTGCCGCCGTGAGCATCGCCGGTTGGGCTGTAGATGGTGGTGGTGTTGACGCCACCGCGGCCCTGCCGGGCGCTACCGTTCGTGGTGCCCTGGGCCCAGAAACCGGAGATCATCGGCTTGATGTCGAAGCCCTTGAACGGGGTGACCTCCGCCGAGAGGATCCAGGCGTGGTCGTCACCGCGGTCCTGAGTGCTGAGGATGCCGGTCGGGCTCGCGCCCGGGGTCCCGGTGTTGCGGGCTGCGTCGGTCCCCTGGAGGCCTTCCTCGACCTGGACGTAGGTGCCGAGGAGCTTCACGTTCGGGGCGATCGTGCTGACCACGTTCACGCCGGCGAAGTCACCGGTGGCGTACGAGATCTTGTACGTGGCGGCGGCGCCGAAGGGCTGCGCGCCGAGCCGCACGACGGTGGGCACCGGGATCAGCGGCATCTGGAACTCGGTGTAGAGCCACTTGATCTCGATGACGCCCTGGGTGTCCGTGTTCAGGTCCCAGGACGACGTCGTGCCGAAGGACTGCTTGCCTGCCCCGAGCCCCACCTGGTTGCTGTCGGCGGAGCCGGTCTGACCCCACGTGGTATCGATCTCGATACCGAGAACGGCCTTGGCCTTGCCGATCTCGCCGGTGACGTCGAACCGGCCGCGGGTGCGGGAGTACCAGAGATTGTCCGGGTGGTTCATCAGCCCGGTGTTCTGGTTGTTGATGTTGCGCGAGTACGTCATGACCTGGTCGATCAAGCCGTTGATGGTCACCTTCGGGGCGGGCGCCTGGGCGTATGCCATGGGCGCCGCCAGGCCCACCAGGGCCAAGGCGACCAGCAGGACGGCAACGACGTGCGTCCTTTTCATCAAGACTCTCCTCATCTGGTGGATGACGTGCATTGCTGCGACGTTGTGCTTCCTGACTTCCCGCGATACGCGCAACGACGGTACTGCCGAGGAAACAGGTCTTGGCCCGCTCTCACCCCCCGGAGGAAAAGAATAGGAAAACGCTTGACCCTTTTACCGTGAAGCAGCTTTCAAGGTCAAGGAAAAAGCCGGTCGGGCATCACCGGACAACAGATAAATAAAACAGCTATTTAGCCGCCCTCTCCCATCGCTTTCAGCACCTCTGCAGCCCGGCGCCCGAGGAGAGAGGCGGGCTCCAGATCGCGTGCCGCCCGGAAGTGTGTCCGCGCCTCGGCCTGCCGCCCTTCCTTCTCGAGCAGGACGCCGAGCCAGAAGTGCGAGGGGACCAGGGTGGGCTCGAGCTGCAGCGCCGCGCGAAAGGCGTCCTCCGCCTCCCGGCGCCGGTCGAGGGCCCAGTAGGCGTAGCCCAGGTTGTTGTACGTGGTCTCGGGCCGCGCGTAGATGGTCTGGGCGAGGGCCTTGCGGTAGGCCTCGATCGCCTCCTCCCACTTGGCCTGCTCGGCGTAGGCCGAGCCCAGATTGTGGTAGGCGTCGGCGTAGGTCGGATCCAGCTCCACCGCTTTCAGGAACTCGGCCTGGGCGTCGGCGTAGCGGCCGATGTTCAGCATGACCGCGCCGACCGCGTTGCGATAGAGCGGGTTGCCGGGCTCGATCTCGACGGCCTGGCGGAGCGATGAGAGGCCGAGCGAGATCCGTCCTTCCGAGATGCTCTTGACCCCCGCCTCGTAGGAGGCCCGGCCCTCCAGCTTGCGGATCTCGTCGTCGGCGGTCGTCGTCGCGCACGCGGGCAGCCACAGCGCGCACAGCAGCAGGAGGAGCGGCGTCCGCCTTGACACTGTCATGCCCGCCATGTATTGCTTTGTTTCATGCCCACCTACGAGTACGAATGCCCACGCTGCCCCCGGGTCTTCGAGGTCAGGCAGCGGATCACCGAGCCGGCGCTCGAGACGTGCGAGCGGTGCGGAGGGCCGGTGCACCGGCTCCTCTCGGCAGCGCCGTTCATCCTGAAGGGCGAAGGCTGGTACGTCACCGACTATCCCTCCGCGGACCGGAAGAAGGCGAAGGAGTCGACGACGAAGGAGGGAGCGTCGAAGGGAGATGGAAGCGCCGAGTCCAAGCCGGCGGCGTCATCGGAGACCAAGTCTAGCACGGAGAGCAGCGCGGGCTCCGCTTCCTCGACGGCCAAGCCTGCGACGGGCAAGACCGCCAGCGACACCTGATCTCACCCCGTCCGCTTGACGCGGACGACCGCTCCCGGGCCCGCGCCCGTTCGATCGCGGGCGCTGCCCCCCTTCACGAAGATCTCGAGCCGGCCCGTCGAGCCCACGATGGCCGTCGGCTCTCCCTCCCGGCCCTCGGCGTAGGCCTGCACCGGCCCGCCCACGGGCCGCCCCGCCACCTCCAGGGCGAGGGGGCCGTGTCCGGGAACCTCGCCGAGGCGGTGCGCCGGGATCGAGGTGACCAGGTTGCCGAAGCGGTCGACGTCCAGCACCTCGCCGATCAACGCGCGACCCTCGAGGTGGCAGCCGGGGCGGGGCAGCCGCACCGGGTCCGTCACCGGCGGCCCCAGGCGCTCGAGCGGGACTCCGGCAGCCAGATGGGCGGCGGCCGGGGCGAAGACATCGCGGCCGTGAAAGGTGCGGCTCACCTCCGGGAGACGGTACTCGGGCGCGGCGAGCGCGACTGCGGTCCAGCCGGTCGCCTCGACCGCGAAGGTGAACAGGCCGTTGTCCGGACCGACCAGGCAGTACTGCTCCCTCCGGACCGCGATGGGGCGTCGGGCGGTGCCGACGCCCGGGTCCACGACCGCCAGGTGCACGGTCCCGGCAGGAAAGAACGGGACCGCGGCCTCCAGGGCGAGGCCGCCGGCCCGGACGTCGTGGGGCGGGATCTCGTGGGTGAGGTCCACCAGCCGGGCGGACGGGCACCGGGAGAGGATCACGCCCTTCACGATCCCGACGAAGGGGTCGCGCAGGCCGAAGTCGGTGGTGAGGGTGATGACGGGCGGCTCGGGATTCCTCGACACCCCTGCCCTCTCCCCGGAGGGGCCTCAGCGGTCGCGATCGACGACGAAATCCGCGACCAGCGCCAGGGTCTCCTTGTCCTCGGAGTCCGGGAAGGGGCGGAGCGCCTCCTTGGCGCTCTGGGCGTACTCGTGGGCCCGCTCGAGCGCGTAGTCCACCCCCGCGTGCTCGACCACCAGCCGCCGGATCTCCTCGATCTCCCCCGCGGTCAGCGCCGGCTGCCTGAGCAGCCGGTGGATCCGCTCGCGATCGGCCGGACCCGCCCGCTCGATGGTGGCGATCAGCGGCAAGGTGCGCTTGCCCTCCTTGAGGTCGGCCCCGACCGCCTTGCCGAGCCGGGCCTGGTCGGCGACGAAGTCGAGCGAGTCGTCGCTGATCTGGAACGCGATGCCGATGTCGAGGCCGTAGCGGGTGAGGCCCTCCACCTGCTCCGGGGTGGCCCGGCCGAGCAGGGCGCCGATCCGGCAGCAGGCCGACATGAAGGACGCGGTCTTCTGGGTGATGATACGCAGGTAGTCGGCCTCGCCGGTGGTCCCGCTGCGCTTGCGCTCGAGCTGGAACACCTCGGCCTCGGTCATGGAGACCGTCGCGCGTGCCAGGGTCTCGAGCACCCGCGGATCCCCGTCCTCCACCATCAGGGCGAAGGACTTCGAGTACAGGTGGTCGCCCACCAGGATCGAGGCGTCGTCGCCCCAGCGCGCGTTCGCCGACGGACGGCCCCGCCGGAGCGGGGCCTGGTCCACCACGTCGTCGTGGATGAGGGTGGCGGTGTGCAGCAGCTCCACCACGCAGCCCATGCGGACCGCGCGCGGCCCCCGGTACCCGGCGAGGCGGGCCGCGATCAGCAGGAGGATCGGGCGCAGCCGCTTGCCGCCGGCCCCCGCGATGAACTCCCCCATCTCGTGGATCAGCGGCACCGGCGAGGCGATCTGGCGTCCGATCGCGGCCTCGATGGCACCGAGCTCGCCGCCGATCGCGAGCGCGACGCGGTCCTTCAGGAGGGCCTCGAGCGGGGTCGGCGCTTTCACCGGAGTGGGGCGGGAGCCACCGGCTACCGGATCACTACCCGGTCCTTGACCTGAACCTGCACTCCCGCGGCCGCCTTCTCGACCTCGACCACCGAGAACTTGTCGCGGACCTCGACCACCCGTCCGGTGGCCACCTCCTCGTCCAGCTCGCCGAGGAGCTCCCCGGTGATGGGGTGGACGATCGCGACCTTGTCGCGCCGGACGCTCACCAGGCTGCCCAGCTTGACCCCGTCGCTTCCCGCGAGGTCGATCACCACGCGGGTGGTGTCCACGAACACGACGAAGCCTCGGGTCGGCGAGGGCACCGAGACGCGGACGGGCACGTCGGTGCGGGTGGCCGTCGACGCCGTGACCGCCGCGCTCCGCGCCGTCGGGATCGTGGGCACCGTGTTCTCCACCTTGTACGCGCCGCCCTGCCGTGGGCTGATCCGGCCCCCGCCGGGGGGAGACCCGTACTTGGCCACGACCTCGGGCGAGGCGATCAGGGCGGACTTGCCGAACACCAGCGACTTCATGGTCGTGGGGACCTTGTCCTCCTCGACCCAGATGTACTCGGGCTCGCTCGGGACGTCACAGCAGCGGGGATTCTTGATCAGGAGCCACTTCGGCTCGGCGCTGCGGAGCGCCACCGACGCGTCGGGCTGGGCCGCGAGCCCGAAGTACTCGCGCCAGCCCCGGCCGCCGCAGCCGGAGGCGGCCAGCGCCACGACCGCGGCGAGGGCCAGCACGCGCGCGAGAGAGCGGGTCGGCATGACGCCCAACAGCATACCAGAAGCCCCGTCGATACCGTGGGTTCCGGCGGACCTAGTCCGTGGGCACCGGCTCCCACGGAAAGCGCTGCTCGGCCGCATTCTCGGAGCGCGTCAGGGCGGCCCGGCGCGAGAACAGGGCCGTGCCGGTCACCGCGGAGACCCAGGTGACGTCCAGGTACGTGACCCCGCGGCGCTCGATGAGCACCGGGACCAGCCAGCCCGTGACCTCCAGGGTCTTGCCCGACGCCCGGGCCTTGTCGGGGCTCACCAGCAGCTCCTCGCTCCGGGTCTTCTGGCTCAGGAGGTGCTCCTGCACCGCGGCGGGATCGGCGACCTGGAAGCGCTTCGTCAGCTCCAGCGCGTGGGCGATCATGAACGGCACGCGCCGCAGGTCCGCGTTCGCCTTGGTGAGGTCGGTCGCCGGGGCCACCGCCACCCGGATCCGGCCCTTGGTGATGCGCACGCCGTCCTCGGGCTCGGGACCGGGCTTGCCGTCGGCGGGCACGAAGGCCGCCTCGGAGTACTGCGGGTGCACCCGGACGATCTGGGCGTAGCCCAGCACGTCCTCGTAGCGCCCCAGGGGACGCCCGTTGATGGGATGCCGGAAGACGTCGCCCTTGCGGAAGACCGAATACTCCTGGCCCGGCCGGACCCCGTTCTTCTCGGTGAGATCGATGAACAGCCGATCGGGCTCCGCCATCACCACCAGGCCCTCCGCGGGCGGGAAGGCCTCCACCACGTCCTGGATCAGGAGGCCGAAGGTGGCCCCGACCTGATCCGCGGTCCCCGCCCGCGCCGGGGACGGGCTCAGGAGCATGAGCAGCGCGAGCAGCAGCGCCGGCCAGCCCCTCACCCTGCCCGGCCCCTCAGAAGACGACGGACGGCTGATGTACACCGAAGACCTTTCGGAGCGTGTCGCAGAGCTCGCCCAGCGTCACCCGCGCGCGCACCGCGGCCAGGATGTGGGGCAGCAGGTTGTCCCGGCCCCGGGCGGCGCGGTCCACCGCCTCGAGGGCGCGGGCCGCGGCGGGAGCGTCCCGGCGGCGGCGCACCGCGGCGAGCCGCTCGGCCAGGGCCTCTCCCACCCGGGGATCGACCTGGAACAGGTTCGCGGGCGGCGGCTCCTCCATGACGAACTCGTTGACGCCGACCACCACCCGCTGCCGGGACTCGATCTCCTGCTGGTAGCGGTAGGCTGCCTCCTGGATCTCGCGCTGCATGAACGGGATCGCGTGCACCGAGCCGCCGAGCCCGTCGATCTTCGCGATGTAGGTCTCGGCTTCCTCCTCGATGCGGCGCGTCGTCCGCTCGATCGTGTAGGAGCCGCCGAGCGGATCCGCGATGTCGGCGACCCCCGACTCGTGGGCCAGGACCTGCTGGGTGCGGAGCGCGATGCGCACCGCCGCCTCGCTCGGCAGGGCCAGGGCCTCGTCCATCGAGTTGGTGTGCAGCGACTGGCAGCCGCCGAGGACCGCGGCGAGGGCCTGCACCGCCACCCGCACGATGTTGTTCTCCGGCTGCTGCGCGGTGAGCATGCTGCCCGCGGTCTGCGCGTGGAAGCGCAGCATGCACGAGCGAGGATCGCGAGCCCCGAAGCGGTCCCGCATGATGCGCGCCCACAGCCGCCGGGCCGCGCGGAACTTCGCCACCTCCTCGAGGAGGTGATTGTGGGCGTTGAAGAAGAAGGACAGCTGGGGGGCGAAGTCGTCCACCTGGAGTCCGGCCGTGCGGGCGGCCGTGACGTAGGCGATGGCGTTGGCCAGCGTGAAGGCGACTTCCTGCACGGCCGTGCAGCCGGCCTCGCGCATGTGGTAGCCCGAGATCGAGATGGTGTTCCACTTCGGCAAGGTGTCCTTGCAGTAGGCGAAGATGTCCGTGATCAACCGCAGGCTGGGGCGCGGCGGGAAAATGTAGGTGTTGCGGGCGAT
>DATIFV010000071.1:0-3074 GCA_035455085.1 Candidatus Methylomirabilota bacterium
TCGGGCTCGCGCCCGCCGCATGACCGCGTTCTCGAGGAGGGCACGTACGCCATGACCGTCACCGGATCGCGGATCGTCGCTCTGGCGGTGGCCGCGCTGTCGCTCGCTGCCTGCGCCACCGCCGCGCCGCCCGCGCCGGGCCCGGCGACGACCGCTGCGCCGGCCAAGCCGCGGCCGCGCCCGGCCGCCTATCAGTCGGAGGACTTCATCGTCACCTTCGCCCAGCCCGGCGACACGCCCGAGACGCTCGCGGCGCGCTACCTGGGCGGGGCCGACCGGGCGTGGATGATCGAGGACTACACCGGGCTCCGGGCCTTCGCTCCGGGCCAGGAGGTGGTGATTCCCCGCCGGCCGTGGAACCCGGCCGGCGTGACGCCGGGCGGCTACCAGATCGTGCCGATCCTGACCTACCACAACCTCGCCCCGCAGGCGAAGGGACGGCTGGTGCTGGCCGCCGCGAGCTTCCGCGAGCAGATGCAGTACCTCAAGACCAACGGATACCGCGTGGTGAGCCTCGCCGACTTCGTCGAGTTCACCCGGCTCAACCGCCAGCTTCCCCAGCGGGCGGTGGTGCTGACGTTCGACGACGGCTATCACGCCTTCAAGGACCACGCCTATCCGGTCCTCAAGGAGCTCGGGTTCAGCGCCACCCTCTTCATCTACACCGACTGGGTGGGGGCGGGCCGGGGCGCCCTATCCTGGAACGACCTGCGCGAGCTGGCCGCCGAGGGATTCGACATCCAGGCCCACAGCAAGACCCACGCCGACCTGCGCCGCGCCGCGGGCGAGACCGAGGCCCAGTACGCGCGCCGGATGCACGCCGAGCTCGAGCAGCCGCAGGAGCTGTTCACCCGTCATCTCGGCCGCCGGAGCCAGGTGCTCGCCTATCCGTACGGGCGCTGGGAGGAAGGGCTGCTGCCCAAGGTCAAGGAGTACGGCTACATCGCGGCCTTCTCGGTGCGCCGGCAGGGCAACGGCTCCTTCGTGCGGCCCCTCGCGGCCCACCGGAGCCAGATCTACTCCGAGATGACGCTCGACGATTTCGTCAAGAACCTGAACGTCTTCCAGGAGGAGCAGCTCCGGTGAGGCCCGCGGTCCGCAGAGGGCTGGCCGCGTCGATGCTGAGCCTCGCCCTGAGCGGCTGCGCGGCCCTGACCTCCTCCACCCCGGAGGACCGGGCGACGGGCCCGGCCCCGATCGCGCGGGATCCGCTCGCGGCCCGTCACCGCCAGCAGGCGGAGGCGCTCGAGCGGGACGGTCAGCTCCGGCGGGCCGCCGAGGAGTGGAAGATCGCGCTCACGATCAACCCGGGCGATGCGCAGGCGCGGCAGGCCCTGGGCGCCCTGCAGGAGCGCATCGCCCGGTCGGTGGCCGAGCGGCTGGAGGAGGGGCGCAAGGCGCTCGCCCGCGGGGTGCAGGTGGAGGCCAGACGCCAGTTCCTGGCCGCGCTCGCGCTCGATCCGCTCAACCGCTCGGCGTTCGACGCCCTGCAGAACGACACCCGCGAGGTGGAGTTCATCACCCACACCGTGCGGGCGGGGGACACCCTGAGCGCGCTGGCCCAGCGGTACTACGGCGACCGCTCGCGGTCGGAGGTGATCTGGGAGACCAACCAGCTGCCGCCCAATCCGCGGCTCGCCCCCGGCACCACGCTCAAGATCCCCGAGATCCCGGGCGTGCCGTTCGTGCATCCGGAGGCCCGCCGGCCCGCCCCCGCGGTGGCGGCGGTGCCCACCCCGGACATGCCGCGGCCCGGCCCGACCCCGGGCCCGGCCGCCCCCGGCGCGCCGAGCGCACCCCCGGCCAAGGACGAGTTCTCCTCCGAGGTCAACCCGCTGCTCGCGGAGGCCCGCGAGGCGCTCGAGCGCAGCGACTACCCGGAGGCGGTCGCGACCGTGGACAAGTTCCTGGCCGGCAAGCCGGGCGACCGCGAGGGCCTGACCTTGAAGAAACAGGCGCTCTACGGCCAGGCCAAGAGCCAGATGCAGGCACGGCAGTACGGCGAGAGCATCCAGAGCCTCAACCAGCTCGCGCGGCTGCAGCCCGACTACGAGGACACGCCGGCCCTTCTCCGGCAGGCCCGGGCCCGCCTCATCGAGCAGCACTACACGCAGGGGGTGCGCTACTATCGCGAGGAGAAGCTCAAGGAAGCCATCGCCGAATGGCGCGTGGTGCTGGAGATGGATCCGGGCAATGCCAATGCCCGACGCAACATCGACCAGGCGGAAAAGCTGCTGCGAGGGCTGGAGCAGCGCATGAAGAGATAACGGGATCCGACGATCAGGAGGACGTGCCCATGAGCTCGCGTATCCGCACCGTGGCGTCGCTGCTGCCGATCATCTCGCTCACCTTGCTGCTCGCGGGCTGCCCCAAGCGTCCCGCGATGACCGCGGCCACCGCGCCGCCGCCGGTGCCGCCCGCCGCTGTGGCGCCGCCCACGCCGGCGCCGGCGCCCGCCCCGGCCCCGGTGGTCACCCCGACCCCGGTGGCGCCGCCGACCCCGGCCCCGGCACCCCCCCCGGCCCCGCCCAAGGAGTACCGGAGCAAAACGGCGCTCGGGCAGATCTTCTTCGCCTTCGACAAGGCGGACATCCGGCCCGACGATGCCAAGACGCTCGCGGCGAGCGCCGCGTACCTCAAGGCCAACGCCAACCTGCTCGTGCTGATCGAGGGGCACTGTGACGAGCGGGGCACCAACGAATACAACCTGGCCCTGGGTGAGCGCCGCGCCAAGGCGGCCGCGAACTACCTGGTGGCCAACGGCGTCGAGGCCTCCCGCATCACCACGATCTCCTACGGCGAGGAGCGCCCGACCTGCACCGAGAAGAACGAGAGCTGCTGGCAGAAGAACCGCAACGACACCTTCCTGACGAAGGAGCGGTGATCCGCGGCCGACCGGCTCTCACGGCCCGCCCCATCACGCGGAGGAGACGATGACGACAACGGCGGTTCCCGATCTGCTCCTGGATCTCGCGATCCGGTACGGGTTCCAGGTCCTGGGCGCGATCGTCATCCTGATCGTCGGGTTCACCGCGGCCTGGTGGGTCGGCAGGATGGTGGAGCGGCCGCGCGCG
>DATIFV010000072.1:0-2956 GCA_035455085.1 Candidatus Methylomirabilota bacterium
TAGGGGCTCGTCGCCTATCCGATCAACTGGCGGCTCACCGCCCAGGAGGTCGAGCGGGTGGTCGAGCGGGCCCGCCCCGCCATGATGGTCGTGGACGGCTCCACGCGGGCCCTGGTCGGGGACTGGCTCGGGGCCGCCGGAGTGGCCCGTCGCTACCATCTGGGGGCCGACGCCGGCGGCGGGTTCGCACCGCTCGCGACCCTGTACCGTCCCACCGGCCTGCCCGCGCCGGCGGAGGCGGCGGCCGACGCGCCGTTCGCGGTCATCTCGACCGCGGCGGTGGACGTGGTGCCGCGGGGCGCGGTGCTGAGCCACGCCAACGTCATCAGCGCGAACCTCACCACGATCGGCAGCCTCGGGCTGGCGGCGCGGGACCGCTACCTGGTCGCGCTGCCCCTCTTCCACGTCACCGCGCTCCTGATGACCCTGGCCCACCTGCACGCGGGCGGGGCGGTGGTGATCGTGTCGCGCTTCGATCCGGCCGAGGCGGTCGGCCTCATCGACCGTCACGCGATCACCCACGTCTCCGATTTCCCCCCGGTGCTGGCGAGCCTGCTCGATGCGGCCGAGAAGGCGGGCAGCGCGCTCCCGAGCCTGACCCACGTCTCGGGTCTCGACGCTCCCCAGACCATCCAGCGCCTGCACGACAAGACCCGCGCGCAGTTCTGGACCGGCTTCGGTCAGTCCGAGACCAGCGGGTTCGTCACCATCCAGCGCGTGGCCGAGCGCCCCGGCGCCTCAGGCCGGCCGGTGCCGTGCTGCCAGGTCCGGCTCGTCGACGACTACGATCGGGAAGTTCCGGTGGGCACGCCGGGCGAGATCGTGGTGCGCGGCCCCCTGGTCTTCCAGGGCTACTTCGGCCAGCCGGACGTGACCGCGTACACCTTCCGGAACGGCTGGCACCACACCGGGGATGTCGGGCGGTTCGACGCCGACGGGTACCTGCACTACGTCAAGCGCAAGCCGGAGAAGGAGCTGATCAAGCCGGGCGGGGAGAATGTGTACCCGGCGGAGGTCGAGGCGGTGATCATGCAGATGCCCGGGGTGACCGGAGTCTGCGTGTACGGGGTCCCCGACCCGAAGTGGGGCGAGGCGGTCAAGGCGGTGGTGGAGATCGCGGCGCCCGGCACGCATACCGCGGAGCAGGTGAGCGAGTTCGTGGGAGCCCGGATCGCGCGCTTCAAGCGTCCGCACGCGGTGGCGTTCTGCGAGGCCCTGCCCCGCACGGCCGACGGGGCGGTGGACCGTGACGCGGTCAAGGAGCGGTGGAAGTGAAGATCTTCGACGAGCACCACGCGATGTTCCGGCAGGCGGTGCGCACCTTCGTGCAGAAGGAGGTGGAGCCGCACGTCGAGGAGTGGGAGGAGGCCGGAGAGATCCCGAAGTCGATCTGGCCCCGCATGGGGGCGCTCGGCTTCCTGGGCGTCGAGTACGACGAGAAGTACGGAGGGGCGGGGGCCGACTTCCTCACCACCGCGGTGCTCTGCGAGGAGATGGCCCGCGCCCGCTGCGCCTCGCTGGCGATGGCGGTGGGCGTGCACACCGACATGGCCTCGCCGCACCTGTACTGGACCGGCACCGAGGCGCTGAAGGAGAGGTACCTGCCCGCGATCTGCCGCGGGGAGGCGCTCACCGCGATCGCGGTGACCGAGCCGGGCGGAGGCTCCGACGTGGCGGCCATCCGGACCCGCGCGGTGCGGGACGGCGACCACTACGTGCTCGACGGCTCCAAGATGTTCATCACGAACGGGGTGCTGGCGGATCTCTACTTCGTGGCGGCGCGGATCGAGCAGGGGACGGGCGAGCGGCGCCACCGCGGCATCTCGATGTTCCTGGTGGAACGGAGCACGCCCGGCTTCGCGGTGAGCCGCAAGCTCGACAAGATGGGCAACCGGGCCTCCGACACCGCCGAGCTCGCGTTCGAGGGCATGCGGGTGCCCGCGGAGAACCTCCTGGGCTCCGAGGGCCGGGGCTTCTACGAGGTCATGCGGGTGTTCCAGCGCGAGCGCCTGGTGGCCGGCCTGCACGCGGTCGCGGGCTGCGAGCGGGCCCTCGAGGACACCATCGCCTACGTCCAGCAGCGCCACGCCTTCGAGGAGCCGCTCGCCCGGAAGCAGGTGATCCGCCACAAGCTCGCCGACCTCGCCACCCTCGTCGAGGCCGGGCGCTGGCTCACCTATGCGGCCTGCCTCAAGTTCCGGGACCGGGAGGACGCGGTCAAGGAGATCTCGATGGTGAAGCTCTTCACCGCCGAGATGGCCCAGCGGGTGGCCTACGACTGCGTGCAGCTGCACGGCGGCTACGGCTACATGCGCGAGTACCCGATCGAGCGGTTCTTCCGGGACATCCGGCTCATGACCATCGGCGGCGGGACCTCCGAGATCATGAAGGAGATCATCGCCAAGCAGATGCAGATATGAGCCGGAGGGGGTCGCGTCCCGGATGATCCGGGGAAGCGGCCGATGACCGCGGTCGATTTCGTGGCGGTCGGGCACGTCACCCTCGACCACACGCCGGGCGGGACGCGCCCCGGCGGTGCCGCCTACTACGCGGCGATCACCGCCCGGCGGCTCGGCCTGCGGGTGGGCCTGCTCACCGCGGTCGGCCCCGACTTTCCCCGCGAGGCCCTGCCGGCCGACATCGAGGTGGTGGGCGTCCCCTCGGAGCGCACCACCACGTTCCGCATCGCCCGGGGCCGGCCGGGCCCGGGCGGGGGGATGCGCGAGCTCGCGGTGCTGGCGCGCGCGACCGATCTGGAGGCGGCGGCCCTGCCCGGGGCGTGGCGCGACGCCCCCATGGGCGTCCTCGCGCCGGTGGCCGGCGAGGTGGACCCGGCCTTCGGGGCCGCCTTCGAGGAGACCTCGCTGCTGGTCCTGCCCCAGGGCTGGATGCGCCAGCGCGGCAAGGGCGGGATCCTGTCCCCCCAGCCCTGGGAAGACGCCGAGCTCGTGCTGCC
>DATIFV010000073.1:0-13132 GCA_035455085.1 Candidatus Methylomirabilota bacterium
GCCTCGACTGCGAGGTGCAGCCCGGGCGGATCGCGCTCGTCTACGAGGACACCGGCCCGCCGCACGATCCCTTCGCCGCGGTGGCGAGCCCCGATCCGGGCGCGAGCGTCGAGGACCGACCGGTGGGCGGGCTGGGCGTCCTGCTCGTCTCGGCGATGGCCCAGGAGGTCGAGTACCGGCGGGCCGGCGACCGCAACCGGATCTCGCTCGTGATCAGGGCCGCCTAGGCATCTCGCCGGCTCCCTGCTACCATCCCCCGCGGAGGTCCCCATGAACTGGAAGCCGGAGATGGACGAGCTGCGCCGCCGCGAGGAGTTCGCGGAAGGCCTGGGCGGTCCCGAGCGGGTCAGGCGGCAGCACGACGGCGGGCGGTACACGATCCGCGAGCGCATCGACAAGCTGGTGGACGCGGGCAGCTTCCACGAGATCGGCAAGATCGCCGGGAAGGCCTCCTACGACGCCAACAACGACCTGAAGAGCCTGATGCCCTCGAACTTCGTGTTCGGCCGGGCCCACATCGACGGCCGTCCGGTGGTGGTGGGGGGCGACGACTTCACGGTGCGGGGCGGCTCGGCCGACGCGACCATCAAGGGCAAGCACAACCAGTGCGAGCAGATGGCCAACGAGCTGCGTCTGCCGCTGATCCGCATCGTCGAGGGCTCGGGGGGCGGGGGGTCGGTGAGGACCATCGAGACCACCGGGCGCGCGAACGTGCCCGGCGTCTCCGGATGGGAATGGGTGGTCGCGAGCATCGGCACGGTGCCGCGGGTGGCGCTGGGGCTCGGATCGGTGGCCGGCCTCGGCGCCGCGCACCTGGCCGCGGCGCACTTCTCGGTGATGGTGAAGGACAAGTCGGCACTCTTCGTGGCCGGCCCCCCGGTGGTGGAGCGGCTCGGCCAGAAGCTCACCAAGAACGAGCTGGGCGGCTGGCATATCCAGCTCAAGGCCGGCGCGGTGGACCAGGCGGTGGACACCGAGGAGGAAGCCTTCGCGGCGGCCCGGCGCTTCCTGTCGTACCTGCCGTCGTCGATCTACGACCTGCCTCCGCGCGGCCCGCAGACCGACGACCCGGGGCGGCGCGAGGAGTGGCTCGGCGACGCGGTGCCGCGCGACATCCGCAAGCCGTACAAGATGCGCGCGATCGTGGAGGCGGTGGTAGATCGGGGGTCGTTCTTCGAGATCCAGCCGCTCTACGGCCGCGCGATCATCACCGGGCTCGCTCGGCTCGACGGCTGGCCGGTAGCGGTCCTGGCCAGCGATCCCTACTTCTACGGCGGCGCCTGGACCGCGGACACCTGCCAGAAGGTCGAGCGCTTCGTGGACTTCGCTCAGACCTTCCACCTGCCGGTGGTCTACCTGGTGGACTGTCCGGGCTTCCTGATCGGGCTCGAGGCCGAGCAGACCGGCACCATCAAGCAGGGCGTGCGGGCGATGGCTGCGATCTGGCAGTCCACGATCCCGTGGTGCTCCGTCATCGTCCGGAACGTCTTCGGAGTGGCCGGCGCGGCCCACAAGCCGGGGGCCCGCTACGGCCCGCGCTACGCGTGGCCCTCCGGCCGCTGGGGCTCGCTGCCCCTCGAGGGGGGGATCGAGGCCGCCTACCGCGCGGACCTCGACGCGGCCGCCGATCCGGCGGCCAAGATGCTCGAGATCGAGGAGCGGCTGCAGAAGCTCCGGTCGCCCTTCCGCTCGGCGGAGACGTTCTGGATCGAGGAGATCATCGACCCGCGCGCGACCCGCCCGCTCCTCTGCGAGTTCGCGGCCCTGGCCGCGCCGCTGCGCGAGCCGGGGCCGTTCGCGCACCGCATGCGGCCCTGAGGCCACCCCGTCATCCCAGACCCCTCACCCCCCGACCCCTCACCCCGGACCCCTCACCCTGCCCTCTCCGGGGGGGAGAGGGGTATGAGGATGAAAGGCCCTTCCACATGGCGTACCGGCCCTTCGATCTGACCGGCAAGACCGTGATCGTCACCGGCGGCAACAGCGGCATCGGCCTGGGCATGGCGGAGGCGCTGGCGCACGCCGGTGCGGCCGTGTGCATCTGGGGGACGAACGAGGAGAAGAACGCGACCGCGCTGGCGCGCCTGCAGGGGATCGGGACCAAGGCGCTCGCGCTGCGCTGCGACGTGAGCGACGAGGCCGCGGTGGACCGCGCGTTCGCCGACACCGTGTCGGCCCTGGGCGGTGTCGACTCCTGCTTCGTCAACGCGGGCGTGTCCGGCCGCGGCGCCGCGGCCAGCTTCGCGGAGATGACCACCCAGGAGTGGCGCCGGGTGCTGGCGGTGAACCTCGACGGCGCCTTCTTCACGCTGCGGGCGGCCGCCCGGCACATGACCGCGCGCGGGGCCGGCGGCTCGCTGGCGGTGACCGCGAGCCTGGCCGCGCTCGAGGGCTCGCCGCTGAGCGCCCACTACGCGGCCAGCAAGGGCGCGATGCTGTCGGTGATGCGGGCGCTCGCGGTGGGGCTCGCGCGGCACAAGATCCGGGTCAACGCGATCGTGCCCGGGTGGATCGACACGCCGATGACCGAGAAGGCGGTGCACGGCGAGGCCTTCAGGACGCGCGTGCTGCCGCGGGTGCCGGCGCGGCGCTGGGGCACCGGCGACGATTTCGGTGGCCTCGCGGTCTACCTGGCCAGCGACGCCAGCAGCTACCACACCGGCGACACCTTCATCATCGACGGCGGCTACGCCATCTTCTAAGGGCCGTTCCTCCCTACATCCCTCTTCCCCTCAGGGGAGAGGGCAGCGTGAGGGGTGCGCCGTTCGAGAAGCGTCAGGGCGTGACCCCCCGCCACTGCCCGGGCCGTAGATCGCCGAGCTCGTACGCTCCCACCCTCACCCGGATCAGCCGGAGCGTCGGGTGGCCCACCGCCGCGGTCATCCGGCGCACCTGGCGGTTGCGGCCCTCCCGCAGGCCGATCTCGATCCAGGCGGTGGGAATCGCGGCGCGACGCCGGATCGGCGGATCGCGCGGCCAGAGCCCGGGCGGCTCGGGGATGCGCCGCACGCGCGTGGGCCGGGTCCGCCCGTCCTTCAGGACGACGCCCCGCCGCAGCCGCTCGAGGGCCTCGGAGCCGGGCGTGCCCTCCACCTGCGCCCAGTAGACCTTGTCGGTGCCGTGGCGCGGGTCGGCGAGGCGGGCCTGGAGGGCGCCGTCGTCGGTGAGCAGCACGAGCCCCTCGCTGTCGTGGTCGAGGCGCCCGGCCGGGTAGACCCCGCGGACCGGCACGTGGTCGGCGAGCGTCGGTCGCCCCGCCCGGTCGGTGAACTGGCAGAGCACGCCGAACGGCTTGTTGAGGAGGATCAGCGTCACTCGGGCAGGAGCGGCGCCATCTGGCGCGGGTCCAGCTCGAGCCAGACGTTCTCGCCCACCTCGAACACCTCGTGCGGACGGGCGGTGACCCGGAGCGCCAGCGCGCTCTCCGCGGGCCGCACCGTGTAGTCCCAGTGCTCGCCGAGATACGCGCGCTGGGTCACCGCGCCCGGGACGACCGCGGCGGGCCCGGCGCCGCCGGGCGGCTGCCGGTGCAGGACGATGGACTGGGGCCGCAACGAGAAGCTCAGGCGCCCCCGGAGCGCCTCGGGATCCGCGAACGCCCGCCGGGGGATCTCGAAGCGGTCGAAGACGATCGCCTCGCCCCGCGCCTCGCCGTCGAGGAAGTTGGTGCGGCCGATGAACCCGGCCACGAAGCGGGTACGCGGGCGCGCGTAGAGCGCGCGGGGGGCGTCCACCTGCTCGATCCGGCCCTGGTGCATGACCGCGATGCGGTCGGAGGTGACCATGGCCTCGGCCTGGTCGTGGGTGACGTAGACGGTGGTGATGTGGAACTCGTCGTGCAGGCGGCGGATCTCGTAGCGCATCTCCTCCCGCAGGTTCGCGTCGAGGTTGCTGAGCGGCTCGTCGAGCAGGAGCACCGCGGGCTGCACCACGATGGCGCGGGCCAGCGCCACGCGCTGCTGCTGGCCTCCCGACAATTCTTGAGGGTACCGCCCGCCGAGCTGCCCCATCTGCACCACGTCGAGGATCTTGTCCACCCGGGCCCGGACCTCCGCTTTCGGAAGGCGCCGCACCTCGAGGCCGAAGGCCACGTTCTCGGCCACCGTCATGTTGGGCCAGATCGCGTAGCTCTGGAAGATCATCGACATGTTGCGCTTCTCGGGCGGCACGGTCGAGCCGGGCGCGGAGATCGTACGGCCGTCCATCTCGATGGTGCCCGCGCTCGGGGGGAGGAACCCGGCGATCATCCGCAGCGTGGTGGTCTTGCCGCAGCCGGAGGGACCGAGCAGCGAGACGAACTCCCCCTGGGCCAGGGACAGGCTGAAGCGGTCCACCGCGGTCACGCTGCCGAAGCGACGGCTCACCTCCGAGAGGACGAGGCGGCTCACGAGGCGGTCCTCCGGAGGAGGAAGTCCCGGCCGACGAGGCGGAAGCCGGCCAGCACGAGCGCCACCGTGCCCACCACCAGGATCAGGCCCATCGAGGCGAGCACCTCGAAGTTGCCCTCGTCGCTCTTGTCGAAGAGCAGGACCGAGAGCACCTGGGTGCCGGTGGTGTAGAGGAAGATGGCGGAGGACAGCTCTCGGGTGGCCGGGATGAACACCAGGATGAAGGCGCCGGCGAGCCCGCGCTTGAGCAGCGGCGCCACCACGCGGCGCAGGGCCAGGACCCGGCTTCCGCCCAGGATCCGGGCCGCGTCCTCGAGCTCGGGGTTGATGCTGCGCAGCGAGGCGTCGCTGTTGGTGTACGCGATCGGCAGGAAGCGGGTGGCGAAGGCCAGGATGAGGATCCACGCGGTGCCGTAGAGCACGAGGGGCTTCGCGGTGTAGGCGGCGTAGAAGCCGATGGCGAGCACGATGCCCGGTATGACGAAGGGGGCCATCGCCACGTAGGTCAGGGCGCGGCCGAGGGGCACCAGGCGCCGGGCCACGATGTAGGCGATGGCCAGGGCCAGGCCGAGCGCGATGACCGAGGCGGCCGCCGCGTACACGAAGGTGTTCACGGTCGCCGCGCGGGTGGCGGTCTGGTCGAAGAGCACGAAGCGGAGGTTCCGCAGGGTCAGGTTGTCCCACCCGAAGCCGCGGCCCCACGCCTTGGCGAAGGCGGCCTGGAGCACCACCACCATCGGCACGAAGAACGACAGCGAGGTCACGAAGAGGCAGTAGCCGAGCAGGACCCAGCGCCAGGGCCCGAGGCGCACCATCCGGCGCTCGCCGCCCTTGCCGGTGAGGGACACGAAGCCCTTGCGCGCGATGAGGCGGTACTGCAGCCAGAACAGGAACACCGTGATCAGCAGCAGCGGCATCGAGTAGGCGGCCGCCACCTGCAGACGCGGCGGGAACTCGAACATCTGCCACAGCATGGTGGTCATGACCTGGAAGCGGGCGGGGAGGGCGATGAGGGCGGGGGCCCCGAACAGGGCGATCGCTTCCAGGAACTCCACGATGAAGGCGCCCATGATCGCGGGCAGGGCCAGGGGGAGGGTCACGCGCAGCGTGGTGCGGAGCGCGGAGGCCCCCAGCGTGCTCGCCGCGTCCTCCATCTCCGAGGAGATCAGGTCGAGGGCGGAGCGGGTGAACACGAACATGTAGGGGAAGGAGTAGCAGGCGATGACCAGCACCAGCCCGGCCTTGCTGTAGATGTTGAAGGGGCCGGCAGCGGCCCCGGTCAGTCCGGTGTAGATGCGGTTGAGCCAGCCCGCGTTGGGGCCGGCCATCAGGATCCAGGCGACCGCGCCCAGGTAGTTGGGCATGATGAAGGTGCCGAGCACCGCGGCCCACACCAGCCCCTTGCCGGGCATGTCGGTGCGGGACACCGCCCAGGCCATCGGCACCCCGAACACGATGCAGAGCCCGGCCGCCGCGAGCCCGACCACCAGCGAGTTGATCAGCGCTTCGACGTTGCGCCAGCGGCCGTAGGCGGCCGCGTAGTTGCCGAGCGTGAAGGCCCCCGTCTCCGGGTGCTCGAAGCTCGCCCACAGGAGGCGGGCGAGCGGATTGATCACGAGCAGCAGGAGCAGCGCGATCAGCAGCAGCCAGACGAGGAGGGAGCGGTCCTTCACGGCGCGAGCGGATCCCGCTCCTCAGATCCCGAACGTCTCGCGGAACTGCTCCTTGACCTCGGGAATGCCCTTCTCGATCTCGGCCGGGGTGGGCCGGATCGTCTTGATCTCGGCGATCGACTTGCCTCCCGCCATCGGCTTCACGTGCTTGTTCACCGGATCCTGGTGCTGTTGCACCATCACCTCGTTGCCCTCGCGGCTCAGGAGGTACTCCATGAAGAGCTTGGCCGCGTTGGGGGCGGGGGCGTTCTTGAGGATGCCGGAGGCCGAGACCATCAGCACGGCTCCGTCCTCCGGATAGACCACCGCGAGGGGATTGCCCTTGGCCCGGCTCTCCAGCGTGGTGGCCGACGGCCCCGCGGCCACGATCGACTCCTTCGCGTTCAGCATGGTCACGGTGTCGTTGATGGAGCGGCCGATGCGCGGCTTGTTCAGCTCGAGCTTCTTGAAGTAGTCCCAGCCGTACAGCTTGCGCATCTGCACGACCCAGGTGCCCACGTAACCGCTGAAGCCCGGGTGGCCGATCGACACCTTGTTCTTCCACTTGGGGTCGGTGAGATCGGTCCACTTCTTCGGCGCCTCGCTCGGAGACACGACGCTCGTGTTGTAGGTGATGAGGACGAGGCCGGCCGCGGTGGCCACGAAGAGGTCGTCGGGGTCGTTGAACGACCGGAAGGCGTCCACGAGCTCGGTGAGGTTCTTCGGCTTGTAGGGCTGCAGCCACCCGTCCTGCTTCATCTTGGTGTAGTGCCCCTGATCGGTGGAGCTGATCACCGAGGCCTGGGCGATCCCCGCCTTCTGGTCCTGGGCGAGGCGCTGATAGGCGACCTGCGCGGTGGTGCGGATGTAGTTGCACTTCACGCCCGGGTACTTCTTCTCGAAGCCCTGGCAGATCGCGGCCGCGGTCTCCGAGTTGTAGTGGGCGGTGTACCAGGTGAGCTCCTTCTCCTTCTTGGCCGCCTCGTAGAGCGCCTTCTCGCCGTCGAAGGCGGCCCCGGGCGCCCCCGCGCCCATGCCGAGGAGGAGGAGAAGCGCGACGAGGCACCGCATGCGAATGGACGTCATGAGCCGTACCCCCTTTCGAGGACCGTGTGACTGCCGGGCCCCATCGGGGCCACGCCGAAGGTCCGGTGAAGGCGCCCGAGCATGATGAAGGCGCCGGTGATCAGCCCGAGCTCGACGAGCTCGGCATCGGTGAAGTGTGTGCGCATCCGCGCCATGAACGCGTCGTCGATCGAGGTGTGGGCCGCCGCGAGCTTGTCCGCGAACTCCAGCGCGGCGCGCTCGCGGTCGGTCGCCTCAGCGCGGCCCGCGAGCTTGGGCAGCAGCTCACCGTACAGCCCCGGCGCCCTCTCCGAGGGCTCGCGGGCGGTCGCTCACCGCGCGCACTCGTTGAGCGCGGCGATCCGGAGGCGGACCAGCTCCTTCAGCGCGAAGGGCACGCGCCCGCCGTACTTGGCGGGCCGGTAGAAGCGCAGGAAGGCCGCGAAGAGATCGGGACAGTGGCCGTACACCCCGTACATCTCGTCGCGGGAGGCCGCCGCCATGCGGGCGAGCTCGGGATCGGCGATCTGCTCGGGCGTGAGGACCTCGAGGCGGGCCATCGCCTACCGCCCGGTGAAGCGGGGCGCGCGCTTCTCGACGAAGTGGGCGACGCCTTCCTTGAAGTCCTCCGCGGTGAAGCTCCGGCGCATCTCCTCGTCCGCCGCCGCGGTGGCTTCCGCCAGGCTCTGGAACTGGCCCTCCCAGAGCTGGCGCTTCATCACCCGGATCGAGCGGGGGGAGACGAGGTCGGCGAGCTCGCGCGCGTAGGCGCGCACGTCCGCGGCCAGCGTCGCGGCCGGCCGGACCTGGGCGACCAGGCCCATCGCGAGAGCCTCCGCCGCGGTGATCTTGCGCGCGGAGAGCAGCAGGTCGAGGGCGTGCTGCAGGCCCACCAGCCGCGGGAGCATCCAGCTGACCCCGTGCTCGGCGATGAGCCCGCGGCGGGCGAACGCGGTGGTGAAGACGGCGGTGTCGGCGGCGATGCGCAGATCGCAGTAGAGCGAGATCACCAGGCCGAGCCCGGCGGTGGCGCCGTTGAGCGCCGCGATGATGGGCTTGGGGATCGTCGGGAAGTACGCGTAGGGGCCGCGGAAATCGGCCCGGACCGCCGGGTCGCCCCCTGCCGCCGGCTCGCGACCGTCCAGCCGGCCCGCCCCCGCGATGCCCGACAGCAGCTGCATGTCGGCGCCCGCGCAGAAGCCGCGGCCGGCGCCGGTCAGCACGATCGCGCGCACCGCCTCGTCGCGCCCCGCCTCCTCCATGGCCTGGCGCACCTCGCGCCCCATCACCGCGGTCCACGCGTTCAGCTTGTCGGGGCGGTTCAGGGTGACGGTGGCGACGCGGTCCTTCACCTCGTAGAGGATCTGCTCGTAGCCCATGCGCGCTCCTTGTCCAGTGGTGCCGGCATCATACCCCGACGGGGTCAGGTCTTACATTCCGACATTTCGACGCGGCGCGATGTCGGATTGTGAGACCTGACGCCTAGCGGGATTCTCGGTCGATGGCCGGGCCGGCGAGGAGGGAGACGGCGGTGACGACGGCGGAGAGCGCGGCGAAGACGGCCCAGGCGACCGCATAGGAGTCGGAGGCCTCGAGCAGCATGCCGAAGACGGGCGGTCCCGCCAGCAGGCCGAGCACGATGGACGCGAAGGCCACACCGCTCAGCAGGCCGGCCTGCCCCGGACCCCCCACCTCCGCGCTGATCACGAAGAAGATGCCGACCCACCCGTAGGCGCCGACCCCGGTGGCGAAGGCGAGCGCTCCCGCCGCGACGGGCGACGTGGCGGGCCAGACCGCGTAGAGCAGGAAGATGGCCGCGCCGGTGGCGCCGGTGAAGGCGAGCCAGAGGGAGCGGCGGCGGGTGGCCCACCGATCGCTGGCCGCGCCGAGCACGAGGCGGGATACCGCGCCGCCCCCCTGGGATGCGGCCACCAGGAGCCCCGCGCCGATCTTGTCGAAGCCGAGCGCCTGGATCGTGAAGAGCGGCAGGTAGCTCAGTACCGCGCCCTGGACCATGCCGAGCGCGAAGCCGGCCGCGAAGAAGACGACCAGCGCGGGACGCCGCGCCCACCACCAGACCGACCCTTCGCCCGGGGCGCCGGCGGCCGGGGATGCGCCGCGCGCGCCCCCGCCGACGGCGGCGAGCGGCCGCCAGCCGAGCGCGACGGGCGCGGCCACGATCACCGCGCATGCCCCTACCGCGTGCCGCCAGTCGAGCGCGGCCGCGATCGCCGGCAGGGCGAGCGCGGAGATCACGCCCCCCAGCGTTAGGCCCATCTGCTTGATGCCCATCGCGATGCCGCGCTCCCGCACCGGGAAGACGTCCATGATGGCCTTGCCCAGCGCCGGGTTCACCACGCTCCAGCCGCTGCCCGCCACGAAGAGGCAGAGGAGGAACGCCAGGAAATGGGGCGCGAGCGCGGCCGCGAGCAGCCCGATCGCGGCCACCGCGAGGCCGCCCAGGAAGGCCGGGCGCACCCCGAGCCGGTCGGCGAGCCGCCCGCCGGGCAGCGAGAACAGCAGACCGGAGAGATAGATGGACGGGACCAGGAAGGCGACCTGAAAGCGCGTGACCCCCAGGCCTTCGACCAGGCTCGGCGAGAGCGGGGAGATGCCGAGCATGCCGAAGGCCCCGGCGCCGTAGGAGGCGGTGAGGATGGCGAGCAGGCGCCAGCGCGCCGGCGGGGCGGCCGCCGCGGGTCCGCTCACCGGAGCCAGCGCCAGATCTGTTCCGGCGTGATGGGCAGCGAGCGGACCACCACCCCGAGATGGGCGAGCGCGTCCTCGACCGCGTTGGCGACCGCGGCGGGGCCGGGGATGGCCCCGCCCTCGCCCACGCCCTTCGCCCCGAGCGGCGTGACCGGCGAGGGATGCTCGAGCCGGTCCACCTCGAAGAGCGGCACGTCCAGCGCGGTCGGCTTGAGATAGTCCATGAAGGTCGAGGTGAGGAGCTGGCCCTGCTCGTCGTAGCGGACCTCCTCGAGCAGGGCGGCGCCGATGCCGTGGGTGGTCGCCCCGTGCACCATGCCCTCGACGATCAGCGGGTTCAGCTCGCGCCCGCAGTCGTGCACGACCACGTGCTTGAGGATCTTCACCAGCCCGGTCCGCCGGTCCACCTCCACCAGGCAGCAGTGCGCCGCGTTGGCGAAGACGAGCTGCGAGCGCACCCGGCGCTCCGCGTCCATCGGACGGGCGAGCGGGTTCTGGTGCGCGTGGCGCGCCTCGAGCCCGGGCTCCTCGCCGGGCGGCAGGCCGAGCACGTCGGCGTAGGCGGTGCGCGCCAGCTCCGCGAACGTGAGCCGCCGGTCCGGCGCCCCCCGCACCGCCACCGCGCCACTGCCCAGCTCCAGGTCGGCGGCCGCGACCTCCAGGCGGTGCGCGGCCAGGCGCAGGAGCTTGTCCCGGACGCGCGCGGCCGCGCCCACCACCGCGCCCACGTCGGTCACCGAGAACTTGTTGGAGTAGTTGCCGGACAGGTAGAGCCAGGGCGTGGTCGTGGAGTCGAAGCCGCGGTCCACCGTGACCGCGTCGGGGGTGAGGCCGAGCTCGTCGGCCACGATCTGGGCGACGACGGTCTCGTAGCCCTGGCCGCTCGGCGGATCGCCGAGCGCCACCCGCACCTGCCCGTCGGGCTCCATCCGGACCATCGCCGCCTCCGCCGAGCCCGAGGCGCTCCGCCGGCCGGTGATGATCTCGTAGGAGGCGAGGTTGGTGCCGGCCGGCTCCACCGAGGTGGCGATGCCGATGCCGAGCAGCCGGTCCTCGTTCGCGGCGCGGGCGCGGGCCTGCTCGGCCCGGCGGGCCGCGTAGCCGAACCGCTCGAGCGCCCGGCGCAGGGTGGCCGGGTAGTCGCCGCTGTCGTACTGGGCGCCGGGCGGCGTGGTGTAGGGCATCTCGGCCGCGGTCACGTAGTTGGAGAGGCGCAGCTCGGCGGGATCGATGCCGAGGCGACGCGCGAGGAGGGTCATGGTCCGCTCGATCGCGAAGCACATGAACGGCTTGCCGATGCCGCGGTTGGCACCGCTCGGGCACTTGTTGGTCAGCACCGACCACGCCTCGTAGCGCACCGCGGGGATCCGGTAGCCGTTGGCGATGTTGCCGAGCTTGATCAGGTTGTGCTGGGTGGGAGTGATGAGGTTCTTGCCCTCGTCGGCGATGTCGCGGACCGAGAGCGCCAGCAGCGTGCCGTCGGCGCGGTAGGCCAGCTCCACGTCCATGATCCCGTTGCAGGCGTGCATGAGGGCGGTGAGGTTCTCGATCCGGTCCTCGATCCACTTCACGGGCCGGCCCGTCTGGCGGGCGAGCAGCGCGCAGATCAGCAGGTAGGCGGGGCGGCGCTTGTTCCCGAAGGCCCCGCCGATGTCGGGACACGCGAGGTGCACCCGCGACTGGGGCACCCCCAGCGCGGCCGCAACCACCGAGATCGTGAGACCGGGCCGCTGGTCGTTGGTCCAGAGCTCGTAGACGTCGGTGCCTGGATCGTACTCCGCGATCACCCCGAAGGTCTCGAGCGGGGTGGAGGCGTAGCGCTGGATCGCGAAGCGCTCGCGCAACACCCCGTCCGCGCGGGCCATGGCCTCGTCGACCGCGCCGTAGGTGAGGGTGTCGTGCCAGACCACGTTGGTGCCGAGCTCGGGGTACAGGAGCGGAGCGTCCGGCCGGAGCGCCAGCTCCGGATCGACCACCGCGGGCAGCGAGGCGTACTCGACGCGGATGCGCTCGAGCGCGTCCTCCGCGGTGGCGCGGTCGACCGCGGCCACCGCGGCCACCGGCTCGCCCACGTACCGGGCGCGGTCCACGGCCAGGCAGTAGTCGGGCACCCCCGCGGTGGTGGGGATGAGCGGCCGGATCGGACCCGAGCGCGCCGCCGCCTCCGCCCCGGTGAGGACCGCGCGGACGCCGGGCAGGGCTTCCGCCGCGCGGGTGTCGACGGCGACGATGCGCGCGTGGGCGTGCGGGCTCCGCAGCATGGCGGCGTGGAGCATGTGCGGGCGCCCGAGATCGTCGACGAAGCGGCCGCGGCCCGCGACCAGACGCGCGTCCTCCTTGAGCGGCAGCGGCCGCCCGACCCAGCCGCGCGGGGTGGCGTCGCTCACGCGCCGGCTCGGCCCGCCCGCGCCGCGACGGCCTGCTCGACGGCGCGGACGATGTTGACGTAGCCGGTGCACATGCAGAGGTTGCCGGAGATGGCCTCGCGGATCGCCTCGGCGGAGGGCGCCGCCGCGCCGGCCAGGAGCTCGGTGGCGGTGGCGATCATGCCCGGCGTGCAGAAGCCGCACTGAAGCCCATGATGGTCGCGGAAGGCCTGCTGCAGCGGGCTCAGGCCCTCGGCCGGGGTGAGCCCCTCGATGGTGATGACGCTCCGGCCCTCGAGCTGCGCGGCGAAGAGCAGGCAGCTCCGCGCGCTGCGGCCGTCCACGAGGACGGTGCAGGCGCCGCAGACGCCGTGCTCGCAGCCCACGTGGGTGCCGGTCAGCCCGAGGTCGTCCCGGAGGAAGTCGGCCAGCGAGCGGCGCGCTTCCACCGCGTGCTCGACCGCGCGGCCGTTGACGGTGAAGCGCACCGCGATCCGCTCGCTCGGCGCGGTCATCGGGGGGCGCCCGCGAGGCGCGCGCGGGCCTGCAGCAGCGCGCGCTCGGTGAGCACGGTGGCCAGGTGCCGGCGGTAGTCCGCGGAGCCGTGCACGTCGCCCGGCGGATCGCAGTCCGGTCCCGCGGCCGCCCCGGCCCGCGCGGCGCTCTCCACGTCGAGCGCCGCACTTGCGAGTGCCCGCTCCGCGCTCTCGAGGCGGATCGGGCGGTCACCCAGACCGAACCCCACGATCCGGATCGGATCACCCTCTCCCTCGCGAGGAGGAGAGGGCAGGGTGAGGGGCCGGTCCCCGCGCACGACGGCGATCACCCCGGCGAGTGCGAAGTCCCCGGGCCGCCGCGCGATCTCGACGAACCCCCAGCCGGGCCCCTGGGGCGGCACCTCGATCGCGGTCAGGATCTCGTCGGGCGCGAGCGCGGTGACGAGCAGCCCCCG
>DATIFV010000074.1:0-2318 GCA_035455085.1 Candidatus Methylomirabilota bacterium
CTCCTGCTCCGGCGCGCCGAGGATCATGCCGCCGCGCGGCCCGCGCAGCGTCTTGTGGGTGGTGGTGGTGACGAAGTCGGCGAACGGCAGAGGCGAGGGATGCAGGCCCGCCGCGACCAGCCCGGCCGGATGCGCGATGTCGGCCATGAGCCGGGCGTCGACCTCGTCGGCGATCTCCCGGAAGGGCTTGAACTCGATGGCGCGCGGGAACGCGGAGCCGCCCGCGATGATGAGCTTGGGCCGGTGCCGGCGGGCCAGGTCCCGCACCTGGTCCAGGTCGATGCGCTCGGTATCCTTCGTCACGCCGTAGGGGACGATGTTGTAGAGGCGCCCCGAGAAGTTGATCGGGCTGCCCGCGGTGAGATGGCCGCCGTGGGCCAGGTTCGGGCCGAGCACGGTGTCGCCGGGCTTGAGGAGGGTGAAGTAGACGGCCATGTTGGCCTGCGAGCCGGAGTGGGGCTGCACGTTCACGTGCTCGGCCCCGAAGAGATCCTTGGCGCGGGAGATCGCCAGGTTCTCGGCGATGTCCACGATCTCGCAGCCGCCGTAGTAGCGCTTGCCCGGGTAGCCCTCGGCGTACTTGTTCGTCATCACCGAGCCCACCGCCTCCAGCACCGCCTCCGAGACGAAGTTCTCGGAGGCGATCAGCTCGAGGTTGCGGGACTGCCGCTCGGTCTCGGCCCGGATGGCCTTGGCGATCTCGGGGTCGACCTGCTCGAGCGCGGTCACGACCGGGCGTCCGGGTGCCCGGGGGCGCGGTCCCCGGCATGGCTGCGCTCGATGTCGGCGATCTTGCCGACCCGGCGCGCATGTCGGCCGCCCGCGAAGTCGGTCTCGAGCCAGGCGCGGAGGATGTCGCCGGCCATGTCCGCGCCCATCAGTCGCCCGCCGAGCACGAGGACGTTGGCGTCGTTGTGCTCGCGGCTCATGCGCGCGGTGTAGAGATCCCCGCAGAGGGCCGCGCGTACGCCCGGGACCTTGTTGGCCGCGATGGCCATGCCGATGCCGGTGCCGCAGACGAGCAGGCCGCGCTCGACCTTGTGGTCGGCCACCGCCTCACCCACCAGGGCCGCGTAGTCGGGGTAGTCTACCGACTCGGTCGAATGGGTGCCGAGGTCGAGAACGTGGTAGCCGTGGTTTATGAGCCAGCCCTTGAGGGCTTCCTTTAGCTCATACCCGGCATGGTCCGCCCCGAGCGCGATGCTGGAGACCACGCGCCAACCTTACGCTCCGTCGGGGTTGAGTGTCAAGGCGACGCTACCGGTGGGGCTTTCCCGCCGGCCTTGACCCGCGAGAGCAGCAGCAGGCCGATCAGGAAGAAGGCGCCGACGGCCAGGATCCCGGCTCGCTGGTTGCCCCCCGCCGCGTGCGAGATGCCGCCGAACACCAGGGGGCCCATCACCGCCGCGCTCTTGCCGCAGAGGGAGTAGAACCCGAAGAGCTCGGCCTCCATCCCGCGCGGGGCCAGGCTGGCCAGGAAGGCGCGGCTCGCCGCCTGGACCGCGCCCAGCCCGGTACCCGCGACCACCGCCAGCACCCAGAACTGCGTCTGGGTCTCCACGAAGTAGGCCGCGACCACCACCGCGGCCCACTGGCAGAGCGTGACCATGACCACCCGCCGGGGGCCGAGGCGGTCGGTGGGGCCGGCCCACGCCAGCGCGCCGACCAGCGCCGAGACCTGCACCACGATGTAGAGGAAGATCAGGCGCTCCATCGGGAAGCCGAGGGTCTGGGCCGCGAAGATGGCGGAGAAGGCGACGACGGTGTTGACGCCGTCCTCGTAGATGAAGTAGGCGCCGAGGAAGCGGCGGAGGTCCGGCAGGGTCAGGATCCGCCGCACCGTCGATAGCACCTCCGCGCCGCCCTCGCGCGCGGCCTGCCAGACCGGCATCCGGGCCGGCGGGGGCGCGGGCAGCAGGAAGAAGGCGGGCAGCGAGAAGACCGCGTAGAGCGCGGCGGTGGCCAGGAACGCCCCCGCGTAGTTGCGCGCCTGCACGAACGGCAGCGCGGCCAGCAGGGCCGCGATCGAGCCCGCGTAGCCGACCGCGAAGCCCCAGCCCGAGACGCGCCCGCGGTGGCTCGGCGGGGCCAGGTCGGGCAGGTAGGCGTTGTAGTAGACCAGCGCGCCCTCGTAGCCCACGTTGCCGAGCACGCCGAGCACGAAGCCCCACAGCACCCAGCCGGGCTCCACGGTGGCCATGAGCGCGGTGGCGGTCACCGCCAGCCCCGTGAAGCCGACGAAGAGCGGGCGCCGCACGCCCGCGCGGTCGGCCACGCCCCCCAGGAACGGGGAGGTGAGCGCGACAAGGCCCATCGAG
>DATIFV010000075.1:0-2856 GCA_035455085.1 Candidatus Methylomirabilota bacterium
ACCATCGCGGCGGCCCGGGTGGCCCGCGGCAACGTGGTTCTCGGCGCCATGGACGACATCGACTTCCTTCACCCGGTGAAGGTGGGCGAGGTGGCGGTCCTGCGGGCCCAGGTGGAGTACGTGGGCCGCTGCTCTCTCGAGGTGGGAGTCCGGGTCTACGCGGAGAAACCGGCCACCGGCGAGCGCGTGCTGACGCTCTCCTCCCACCTGGTCTTCGTCAAGATGGACGACCGCGGCAAGCCGCTGCCGGTGCCGCAGGCGGTGGTTCCTCGCGGCGCCGCGGAAGAGGCGCTCCACGAGGCGGCCGGAGAGCGCCGGGCCCGCCGGCTCGAGCGCTTCGCCCGCCGCGCGGAGCGCATGCGCGAGGTGGAGGACGACGCGTCCGACCAGCTCCGCTGGAAGTTCGAGTCGTGCCGGTCCGTGCTGCCGGAGGACCTCCTGTTCGGCAACACGATGTTCGCGGGCAAGCTCCTGCTCGACATCGACGAGGCGGGCGGTATCCTCTCCATGCGCTACTGCCGCGGTCTGGTCATGACCGCGTGCCTGGACGCGCTCGACTTCTACGCGCCGATCCAGTCGAACGAGGTCGTGACCTTCAAGGCGGGACTGAACCACGTGGGGACGTCGTCCCTCGAGATCGGGGTGAAGGTGCTGAGCGAGGTGCCGTGGACGGGTGAGACCAAGCACGCCTGCACCGCCTATCTCACCTTCGTGCACCTGGGTCCGGATCCGAGCGCCCCGCTGCGGCCTCGGCCGTGCCCGCCCTTCACGCCCGAGACGCCCGCCGAGCACCGCCGCTTCGCCCTGGCCCTCGAGCGGAGGGCGCGGCGCCTGGAGCGAGTCAAGTCCTTGAAGCCATCCCAGAGCGCGTAGGAGATCGGTATGTCTGGACACTCACGGTGGTCGCAGATCAAGCGGAAGAAGGGCAAGACCGACGTCCAGCGCGGGAAGCTGTTCTCCAAGATCCTGCGCGAGATCACGGTGGCGGCCAAGCACGGCGGGGGCGACCCCAAGGGTAACCTGCGCCTGAAGGCGGCCACCGAGTCGGCGCGGGCCGCGAACATGCCCGCCGACAACATCAAGCGGGCCATCCAGAAGGGCACCGGCGAGCTCCCCGGCGAGTCGTACGAGGAGATCTCGTACGAGGGCTACGGGGCGGGCGGGGTGGCGGTGATGGTGCGGACGCTCACCGACAACAAGAACCGCACCGGCCCCGAGATCCGGCACATCTTCGAGAAGAACGAGGGCCGCATGGGCACCTCCGGCTGCGTGGCCTGGATGTTCGACCGTCGCGGGCTGATCGAGGTGGACGCGCAGAAGGTGAAGGAGGACGACCTGCTCGAGAAGGCGCTCGACTCGGGGGCGACCGACGTGAGGCAGGTAGAAAAAGTGTTCGAGGTCACCGCGAGTCCTGATGAAATGGAGGCGGTCCGGCAGGCGCTCGAGCGGCAGGGCATGCCGGTGCTCGAGGCGCGGGTGGACATGGTGCCCCAATCCACGGTGAAGGTGGAGGGCAAGGAGGCCGCGGCGGTGCTGCGGCTGATCGAGGCCCTCGAGGAGCAGGACGACGTCCAGTCCGTTTACTCGAACTACGACATCGCCGACGAGGTCATCGACGCCATCACCGCGGCCTAGCGCGCTGCGCGTCATGGGGGTGGACCCGGGCCTCGTGGCGACCGGGTTCGGCGTGCTGGAAGCGGACGGGGGCGGCGTCACCGTCCGCGACGCCGGCGTCATCAGCACCACCACCGGCCAGCCGCTCGAGGCCCGGCTGAACGCGCTCCACCAGGCGGTGCACCGGATCATCGAGCTCCATGGTCCCGGGCTGCTCGTGGTCGAGGACCTCTACACCGAGTACAAGTTCCCGCGCACCGCCATCCTCATGGGTCACGCCCGGGGGGTCATCTACCTGGCCGCGCGGCAGCTCGGGGTGGCGGTGATCGCGCTCGCACCCTCCGAGGCCAAGCGGGCGATGACCGGCAACGGGGCCGCGGGCAAGGCCCAGATGCAGCGCGCGGTCCAGACCGTGCTCGGGCTCAAGGAGCTGCCCCGGCCCTCCCACGTGGCCGACGCGCTGGGGCTGGCGGTGACCGGGATGTCGCGGATCACCGGCAGAATGCCGCAAACCGGGGGAAGCGGCCGTAGTGCGAGCCGCCCCGCAATGCTGCCCACGACGCGTAACCGAGTGGGGGAGTGCGGGGGCCATTTCGGGGCCCCCGCAGCTGAAAGAGGGCCAGCGTGATCGCATCGCTGCGGGGGCGGCTGCGGCGGAAGCTCGAGGACCGCATCGTGGTGGAGGCGGCCGGTGTGGGCTACGAGGTCTTCGTGCCCCCGGTCACCCAGCAGGAGCTGGTGCACGCCAAGGCCGCCGAGGGCGACGCGGCCGACGAGGTGGCGCTGGCGATCCACTACCACGCCACCCAGAACCAGCCGCGCCCAGTGCTGATCGGCTTCACCTCGGAGCTCGACCGCGAGTTCTTCGAGAAACTGATCACGGTCAAGGACGTCGGGCCCCTGGTGGCGGCGCGCTCTCTGGCCGCGCCGGTCGGGGAGATCGCGGCGGCCATCGCGCGGCAGGACGAGGGATACCTGCGGCGCCTGCCCGGCATCGGGCCGCAGAAGGCCAAGAACATCGTCGCTCAGCTGCAGGCCAAGGTGGCCAAGTTCGCCCTCGCCCGGCCCGAGGCCGCCGCCCCCGAGCCGGCCGCCGCGGCCCCGGACGAGGAGGGCCTCCGCGGCATGGTCTTCGAGATCCTGGTCAAGCAGCTCGGCCACCGCCCGAGCGAGGCGGCCCAGCTCATCAGCGCCGCGCTGAGCCGCCGGCCGGGCGTGACCACGCCCGAGGAGCTGTTCGAC
>DATIFV010000076.1:0-2388 GCA_035455085.1 Candidatus Methylomirabilota bacterium
GGCGCGCGGATAGCGTCTCGCGCGGCGGGGGGCGGCGGGGGCGGCCGGGCTCCCTCCCGGGAACACGCTGCGCCGCATCCCGCGTTTCCGTCTCGTACGAGCCACGAGATAGGCTGGGTTCCGCTTCGCGACCCCGCAGAAGCCACGGTTCCCGGGAGGGAGCCCGGCCGCCCCCGCCGCCCCCCGCCGCGCGAGACTGGGATTCTTTTCCAGCCGGGTCGTCCTCGACCCGCCGGGGGAAGCCGGCCGCGGCCTCCCGCTCCGCTAGGGGCGGGTGGTGAGGGTGTCGATGGCGGCGCGGGCGGTGGGGGAGAGGTCGACGAAGCGGAGGCCTGCGGTGTCCTTGCGGGACCACACGACCTCGGCGCGCTCGACCGTCACCGCGGGCGTACCCGGGTCCAGCTCCATGTGGAGCTTCACCACCTCGCCCGGCTCGAGCCGCCGAGGAACACCGCGCAGGGCGATGCCGGTGCACGAGAGATCGCTCGCCTCCGCGACCACGGTGAGCTCGCCGTCCGAGATGGAGACGCGGCCCTCCTGGTGGCGGCGCGGCGCGGTCCGGGAGTCGAACCCCGCGGGCTGCTCCCCGGCGGCGCGAGCGGCGCCGATCTCGCCCAGCACCGCGTAGATCTTCACCGGGATCGCCTTGCCCTTGACGGTGACCTCCCCGAGGTCGCGAACCCCGACGTGGTCGCGAACCTCGGCGTAGGTGGCCTCGCTGATGATGATCGGCACGCTGAACTCCTTGGTGATGCCCTCGAGCCGGGAGCCCAGGTTGATGGTGTCCCCGATCGCGGTGTACTCGAGCCGCTGCTCGGAGCCGATCGTGCCCACGACCGCGTCGCCGGTGTGGATGCCCACCCCGCAGGCGAGGCGGCCGCCGTGCCGGGCCGCGAAGCGCTCGCCGAGGGGCCGCACCCGCTCCTGGAACTCGAGCGCGGTCCGCACCGCGCGCAGGGCGTGGTCCGGCGCCTCGAGCGGCACGTTGTACAGCGCCATGATCGCGTCGCCGATGTACTTGTCGACGGTGCCCCCGTGCTTGAACACCGCCTCGGTCATCACGGTGAGGTACTCGCGCAGGAAGGTGACGACCTCCTCCGGCTGCATCTTCTCCGACATGGACGTGAAGCCGCGGATGTCGCAGAAGAGCACGGTCATGCGGCGCCGGGTGGCCGCGAGCTTGCTGTCGTCCTTGTGTCGGATGATCTCGGCCACCACGTCCGGCGAGAAGAACCGCGAGAGCCGTCGCTTCTGCCGCTGCTCCTGCGTGAAGTTCTTGGCCACCGTGCCCGCGTAGGTGACCAGCAGCGAGAGCGGCACCGGCACCACCTCGACCCAGTAGCGCACCCACAGGAAGGCGGCGTGGCTGGCCGCGAGGTGGCCGCCGACCGCGGCCGCGACGATCCCGAAGGCGGGCAGGGGGCGGAGCGCAGTGGCGATCCAGGCGGCGGCCGCGCCCGCGAGCACCGCCACCACCGGCACGAGCCAGATCGGGGCCCGGCGCAGGGGAATGCCCTGCAGCAGGGTCTCGAGGGTGTGGGCGTGGATCTCCACCCCCGGCATCCCGGACTGTGAGGCGAACGGGGTCGGGAAGATGTCGTGCAGGGTGGGCGTCGTCGCGCCGACCAGGACGATCTTGCCCGCGAAGACCTCGGGCGGCACCTCGCCGGTGACGACCCGGTGGTAGGCGACCATGGGGAACGTCCCCGGCCCGCCGCGGTAGTTGACGATGAGCTCGTCGCGGGTGGGGGCGGGAGCGTGGGCCAGGCCCGCCTTCTCGGCGAGACGGAAGATCAGCATGTCGAAGCCGGGCCAGTCCCGGTCCTGGAAGTCGCGTCGCAGGGTCGCCCGGCGGACGAAGGCGTCGGCGTCCGAGTCGTAGTCGGCCGAGCCGAAGGCGGCCTCGCCGCGGATCACCGGGATGGGCGGGTTCAGCGCCTGCTTGACGAACGAGGCGTCGCCCACGGTGGTGAGCGCGGCGGCCAGGACGATCCGATCGCGGACCCGATCGACCGCGGCGCCCAGCGCGACGTCATCGGCCGGGCCGTGCAGCGACGGCTCGGTGAACAGGATATCCATGCCGATCGCGGCCGGCTTCCCGCGCCCCACGATGTCGAGGAACTTGGCGTGCACCGCGCGGGGCCAGGGCCAGGCGAGGTTCAGCCCGTCGAAGTCGTCCTCGTCGATGGTGACCACGACGATGGGGGAGGCGGGGGTCCGCGGGCCGCGCACCGTGAACTGGGCGTCCAGGGCCTTGAGCTCGGCGATCTCGAAGAAGCGGAGCGGATTGACGGTGGCCAGCACCACCACGGCCAGGCCGGCCAGGCTTCCGGCGAGGAGCACGCGCCAGGAGGTGGTGAGGGATCGCACCGGTGTCCAGCGTAGCAC
>DATIFV010000077.1:0-2118 GCA_035455085.1 Candidatus Methylomirabilota bacterium
GCGACGAGCGCGGCCAGCGCGAGCCAGCGCTCCACGCGGTGCACGTCCGCCAGGACCGCGCCGATCTGGTGAGTGAAGAAGTAGGCGAGCCCGAAGGCGAGCGGCACGCTCACGAGCGCGGCGCCCGCGTCGGCCAGGATGAACTTCCAGAACGGCACGCGCGCGATGCCCGCGGTCAGGAACGCGGCGGCGCGCAGTCCCGCCACGTGGCGGGCCATGGCCACCGTCTTCATGGCGTGCTCCCGGTACGCGGCGGTGAGCCGTTGCGCGCGCGGGGGCGTCAGCATCCAGGAGACCGCGCGCCAGCCCCTCGCGGCTCAAGATGCCTGCCGCGACGATCGGCACCTCCTCCGGGATCGGCACGCCCAGGCCGCCGAGCAACAGGGTGGCCAGGATGCCCGGGTACGTGAAGCGCGCGAGGAGCTCCTGGAGGATCGCCATGGTCCCGGCTCCGCGGGGTGCGGCTAGATCCCCGCCGGGCCCACCTCGACGTAGAGCTCCACCTCGTGGCCGTCGGGATCGCGCACGCAGAAGCACGGGGTGAGCCCGTCCGCCTGCTCCCCGAACGGCACCAGGCCGCGCGCCACGCTCTCGGCACGGGCGGCCTCGAGGTCCTCCCGGGCCCGGCCGACGCAGAACGCGACGTGATAGAGGCCGGGGGTGCCCTTGGGGGGATTCGCGCTGTCGGTACGGGCGACCTCGAGCGACAGGTCGTGGTGGTGGGCGCCGGCGGACAGGAAGGCGATGCGCCCGCCCTTGCCCCGCCCGGTCTCGCGCAGGCCGAGGAGGTCCCGGTAGAAGGCGAGCGAGGCGTCGAGGTCGCGGACGAAGAGCGAGACGTGGCCCAGCTCGGTGACCCGCATGGCACGCCTACCCTAGCACGGGCCGGCCGGACCCCCGCGCGAGGCCTTTGACAGGAGTCCGGCGTGCGCCTAGACTCCCGGCAACTCGCGATCCAGGAGAGGAGACTCATGCTCTTCACGTGCCCAGCCAATGCCGCCCGGGGCGGGGGGCCGCGGTCCGGCGCCGGCCGCCGACCTTTCTGCGTCGACATCCATTGCCACGTGCACCATCCCGCCGCGGACGAGATGGTCAAGCACCTGCTCACCGCCGACCGCGAGCCCTCGGCCCGCTTCTCGAACGAGCTCTCCCGGGCCACCAACCGCAAGCAGATGGAGAACGTCTGGTCCTGCCTCACCTCGGTGGAGCAGCGGCTGCGCGACATGGACAAGATGGGCATGGACGTCCAGGCCATCTCCCCGTCGCCCTTCCACTTCATGTACTGGCTCGAGCCCGAGCTGGCGCGGAAGGTGAGCCGCTCGGTGAACGAGCACCTGGCCTCCATCGTGAAGGCGCACCCCGACCGGTTCGTCGCCCTCGCCCACGTGCCGCTGCAGGCGCCGGACCTCGCGGCCGAGGAGCTCGCGTACTGCATGACCCAGCTCGGGTTCCGCGGCGCCGAGATCGGCACCAACGTGGTCGGGGCGGAGGTCTCGCGGGGCCGCGATCAGTTCTGGAGGAAGGCCCAGGAGCTCGACGCGGTCGTCTTCATGCACCCGAACGGCTTCACCCAGGGCGAGCGCCTGGCGGACCACTACTTCACCAACGTCATCGGCAATCCGCTCGACACCACCGTCGCGCTCGGCCATCTCGTCTTCGACGGGGTGCTGGAGCGGTTCCCGAAGCTCAAGCTGGTCGCCGCGCACGGCGGTGGCTACATCGCCCACTATCCCGCCCGGATGGACCACGTGTGGGGCGCGCGGGTCGACGCGCGGACGGTGCTGAAGCACACGCCGCGCCGGTCGCTGGCCCGGGTCTACTTCGACACGATCGTCTTCGACCGGACCCAGCTCGAGCACCTGGTGAACCTGTGGGGCGCCGACCACGTGCTCGTCGGTACCGACTATCCCTACGACATGGGGATGTACGACCCGCGCGGCTTCGTGGACGGCGCCGGCTTCCTCAAGGAGGCGGACAAGGCCCGGATCCTGGGCCTCAACGCAGCGCGGCTACTCAAGATCAAGCCGCCCGCGGCCCCGAAAGCCGGGCGGGCGCGCGGCCGCCGATAGGAGTATTCTTCCCGGGTCCGAGCCGCAGTCGGGGGCAGGGGAGGCGTCG
>DATIFV010000078.1:0-2359 GCA_035455085.1 Candidatus Methylomirabilota bacterium
GTTGTCGATCGCATAGATCCGGTCGTCCGGCACGTAGAGGCAGTGGCCGCTCTTGCGGTCGGCGTTGTTGGCCACCAGGTCGAAGAGGCAGATGCGCCGGAGCGCCTCGCGGTGCTCTCCTTGCTCCAGCAGCGTGAAGTAGTGCTGCCGGAAGTCGGCCGGCACGAAGAGCTGCAGCGACCCTTCTCCGAGAGGCCCTTCCCGCTGAGTCGTGAGAGGGATTAGCCCCCAGCCGAGCGCTTCCGAGAGCAGGTAGGCGGCGATCTCGCGCCGGTAGAGCCCGGGGGGGAAATCCCACAACGGCCGCTCCCCGCGCTCCGGCTTGTAGACCGCGAGCGCGGTCTGGCCGTCGAGGCAGCACTCGACCAGGAAGGTGGCGTTGCTGCTGCGGGGCATGCGCCCCTTGACCGTCACGTCGCCGCGGGTCAGCAGGTCGAGCGCGATGGTCGGGTCCGCGCGCCCCGGCATGGCTAGTGGACGACGTGGCCGTTGGACCGGGGGCACACGTGGCCTTCCGGGTCCATGGGCCGGCTGCAGATCGGGCAGCTCGGCCGCCCCCCTTTCATGAGGTCGCCGGCACGCTCGACGAAGGCGGCGGCCTGGCCGCGGGTGATGCGGAAGCGCGCCATGGCCGGCTGCGGGCCGGACTCTTGCCCCGGTTCTCCGCCCTCCTCCCCGGCCTCCTCCAGGAGCTCGCTCGCCTCCACCACCACCCGGTCGCGGCGTTCGTCGTAGCCCACCGCGATCGTGCCCACGTCCCACGCCGGCTGCAGCGGCTCGAGGAGCTCCGCACCGCCCCGCGCCGGATCGGGCGCGCGCTTCAGCCGGGTCAGCAGACCGCCCAGGTACTCGGCGAGCGCGCGCACGTGCTCCTTCTCCACCTTCAGGGTGAGGACGCGTCCCGCCTCGCGCGATTGCAGGTAGAACACGCGCTGGCCCGGCGGGCCGATCGCCCCCGCGGTGAAGTGGTCGGGGGCGTCGATCTCGAAGGACGGGTTGTCGCTCATGCCTTGCCGCCCCCGAGCCAGGCGAGATCGCCCGCGAGGGAGTTGACGGTGAGCACGCTGGGCCCGCCGCGCCGGTAGGCCACCACCGTGATCGCCGAGGGCGCGACCATGATGCGCTGGAAGAGGTCGAGCGGGGTGCCGAGGGCCTGGGCCACCGCGGCCTTGATCGGGTCGGCGTGGGACACCGCGACCACGATCTGGCCGGGATGCCGGGCCACGATGCGGCCGAGCGCGGACGTCATGCGGGTCTGCATCTCCGGGAAGGACTCGCCCCCCGGGAAGCGGAAGCTGCTCGGGTTGCGCTGCACCGTCTCCCACTCCGGGCGCCGCGCCGCCTGCTTGAGGCTCATCCCGGTCCAGTCCCCGATGTCGAGATCGGCCAGGTCCCGCTCGATGCGGACCGCGCGCTTCACCGCGCGGGCGATCGGCTGGGCGGTCTCGCGGGCGCGTGTGATCGGCGAGGAGTACACCGCGGCGACCTTGCCGACCTTGCCGATCCGCTCGGCCGCCACCTCGGCCTGGCGGCGGCCCTCGTCGGAGAGGTGCAGGCCGGGGGCGCGGCCCGGCAGCTTGATCCCGGTGGTGGGCGTCAGCCCGTGGCGCACGAGCAGGACGACCGACGCGGCGTCCGGCATCCGGTCGGGTGGCTAGGAGACGGCCCGCCGCTTGGAGCGGACGAAGTCGACGAGCACGTACTCGCCGAGGCGGTCGGACGTCGCGAAGAAGGCCCGGCCGCGGTTGATGCGCGTCATCTGCTCGACGAAGGCGGTCAGCGCGTGGCTCTGCTCGAGCATGAAGGTGTTGATGGTGATGCCGTCCCGGGTGCAGCGCTGCACTTCCTTGAGCGTCTCCTGCAGGGTCCGCCGGGTGGGGGGATAGGCGAACTCGGGCTCGCTCCCCTCCATGTGGGCGGTGGGCTCGCCGTCGGTGATCATGATCACCTGCTTGTTGCCGCCCTTGTGCCGGGCCAGGAGCTGGCGGGCGAGCAGGAAGCCCGCGTGCATGTTGGTGCCCACGCTCCACTCGCCGGGGGCGAGGTGGGGAAGCTGGGCCGCGCTGAACTCGCGGGCGTAGAGCGAGAAGCCGACGATGTACAGGCTGTCGCGCGGGAACTGGCCGCGGATGAGGGCGTTCAGCGCGAGCGCGACCTTCTTGGCGGGCAGGAAGCAGCCGTTGAAGATCATCGAGCGGCTCATGTCGAGCATCAGCACGGTCGCGGCCTGGGTCTGGGTCTCGGTGCGCGCCACCTCGAAGTCGTCGGGGGCGAGGCGCACCGGGACGCCGGCGCCGTTGCGCTCGACCGCGTTCATGAGGGTCTCGCGCAGCTCGAGCAGGAACGGGTCGCCGAACTC
>DATIFV010000079.1:0-31783 GCA_035455085.1 Candidatus Methylomirabilota bacterium
GGGGAGAGGGCAGGGTGAGGGGGGCTAGCTATGGCGACCATCAAGGTGCGGGACCTGGCGTGGGTGAGGCTGCGGGCGCCGGATCTGGACGCGATGGAGGAGTTCCTCACCCACTTCGGGCTGATCCGGGCGGCGCGGACCCCGAAGGCGCTCTACATGCGCGGGACCGACCCGGTCCACCACATCCACGTCACCGAGAAGGCGGACGACGCCGGCTTCGTCGGCTTCGCCTACCACGCGGCGGCCGAGGGCGATCTGGCCCGGGTGGCCGCCACGCCGGGAGCCTCGGCGGTCGAGGCGCTGGAGGAGCCGGGGGGGGGCCGGCGCGTCCGCCTGCGGGAGCCGAACGGCTACCAGATCGAGGTGGTATGGGGACTCGAGACGCCGGCCGCGATCCCGGTGGAGCACACCCCGATGAACACCGGCGCCGAACCCCTGCGCCGCGCGGGGACGCTGATGCGGCTGCGCAGGTCGCCCACCCCGATCAAGCGGATCGGGCACGGGGTCTTCGGCACGCCGCGGGTGCGCGAGACCGTGCAGTGGTTCCGTGACACCCTCGGGTTCATCTGCTCCGACGACGTCTACGCGGGCACCAAGGACCACCTGATCGGCTCCTTCAACCGCTGCGACCGCGGGGAGGAGTACGTGGACCACCACGTGTTCTTCTGCGTGATGAACGAACGGGCCGGGATGAACCACGTCTCCTTCGAGGTCCCGGACGTGGACGCGGTGTTCAAGGACCACGAGTACCTGGCCGGCCTCGGCAAGTACGAGCACATGTGGGGCGTGGGGCGGCATCTGCTGGGCAGCCAGGTCTACGACTACTGGGCCGACCCGTGGGGCCGCGTGCACGAGCGGTGGGCCGATACCGACCGGCTGAACGCGCGGAGCGGCTCGAACCTGCTGTCCGCGGAAGAGGCGCTGGTGAGCCAGTGGGGCGAGGATCCTCCCGAGCGCTTCATCCGGCACGTGACGGTGTAGTCGGGGCTCCCGCTTCCCCTCTCCCCCGCAGGGGAGAGGGCGGGGTGAGGGGGCGCGGTTACGACCACACCTCGCGCGGAAAGGGCAAGCCCTCGAGGTCGGCGTCGGTGAGCGGCTCGTCCTTGGCGATGCCGAGTTGGTCGAGGAACCAGTAGATCTGTCGCAGGTGCTGCGCCGCGTGCCAGGTCGTGCGCTCCATGAACTCGGGCGCCGACTGGGGGCCGTAGTAGGTGCTGACCTCGCCGTCGCACCAGCCGGGCCGCGCGAAGCAGGCGGCGAGGCGCCGACGCACCGCCTCCCCGTAGCGTGCCACCGCGTCGCCGTCCGCCATCTCGGCCGGCGCGTTCTCCTCGAACCAGGCCCCGTCCAGATGCCCCTGCTCGCGCGTATCCGCGAACGAGGCCGCGACCCGGAAGACGTGGAAGCCGAGCTGGTGCACCGTCCGGTCGCGCCCCGGGTACTTCATGCCGAGGTGCTCGCGCGGCACCTGCCGGATGGCGCGCTGGGTGGCGGCCAGGACCATGTCCATCCGCTCGGCCAGCTCGCCCGGGGTCAGCTTCTTTGGCGGACGGTACGGCACGCCGACCAGCTCCGCGAGCGCCTCCGGGTTCCAGCCGTGCACCACGCGGTCGCCCACGATGGTGGCGGGCACCCGCGACACCCCGACCGCAGCCAGGTCGGCGCGGCGCTCCGGCTGGGCCTCGACGTCGAAGCCCTCGAAGGCCACTGCCCATGACGAAAGCAACTCTTTCGTCTTGGCGCAGGAGCTTCAGCCCTGGCGGTAGTAGACGCGGGCGATCCGGTCGGGGCTCATGACCCGAGTATACCGGTTCCGCGCCCGCCTATTCGACGTCGGCCTGCACGAGGAGGGCGGGCGGGAGGTCGAGGCGCCGCTGCACCGGCAGCTCGCTCGCGCGCCCGCCCCTGAGGATCGGGCGTAAGCGACGACGATCGGTCACCGGCGGGCGGGCCCTCAGGACCGGGCGAGACCGAACGCGTCCGCGTAGCGTCGCCAGGCATCGAGATGGCTGCCGTACTTGCGATGCCCGGCGGTATGCTTGGCCGAGGCGAGCAGCAGGCGGTCGCGACCCGCGGCGGTGGAGTGGCCGTAGTCGTCCAGCAGGCAGGTGCCCAGCTCCTGGTTGTGCGGGTCGTTGCCCGCCTTCGCCGCGCCCACCGCGAGGGTCTGCACGAGCGGGGCGCGGTCGAAGCCCGAGCGCAGATAGGCGGCGGTCCAGTCCATGGCCTCGAAGGCCCGTAGGCCGTCGAGGGCGTCGTCCAGCCGGTTCAACAGTTGCGCGGCGGTGAGCGTGTCCGAACCTTTGGGCGGCTCCACCTTCACCGGATGGTCGCCGAAGAAGTGCCGCTGGTTGTGAGCGGACCGGTTCACGAAGGAGGCGGCCACGAACAGGAGCTTGAGCCGGTGCGGGTGCTGGAACGTGTCGAAGAACCAGCGCACCGTGTTGCAGTACTCGAAGCTGTGCTGCGGCATCGAATAGGCGTTGACGTCGCCGGTCTCGATGATGAGCTGGGCGGAGGCGAGCTGGATCGTGTCAATGATCTGACGGATCCCCTTCCCCGTCTTCAGGAGGCCCACGATCAGGTCGATGTAGCCGGGCTCCTGCCCGCTCAGCAGCGCGTCCTGCAGGGCCATGGATTCCACCGGGCTCAATGCGCCGTCGTTGTCGAGCAGCTCGCGGTCGCGGTTGTCGAGAACGCTCTGCACCACCAGGCAGCCCATCTCGTAGCTCGAGTACCAGCGGGGGCCGACCGCGATGTCCGGCACGCCTGCGTAGAGGACCGAGTGCGCGTTCTCCCAGCCGACCATCCGCGCGAGCGCGACGGTAGCCCGGGCGCGATAGGACTTGTGGCCGGTGGTGTACGAGCGGTTGTGGAAGACGCGGTCCTGGACGTCGATGAGACCGGCGAAGACGAGCTGCGCCAGGAGCGAGGTGCGCCGGTCCGGAGCAATCACCGCCTCTTCCCACAGGCCCAGGAAGACGCGGTAGGCGTTGATCACATCGCCGCGCTGGACGAGCGTGAGCCACGCGTTCAGCTTCTCCGGCCACGTGCCCTCGATGGCCAGCGGCTGCTGGTCCGGCCAGTGCACCTCGGGCAGCGGCGGCTTGCCCTCGAACTTGATCTCGTAGAGCCGCACGTAGTGCCCGGGCATCTTGCCGAGGAGCTGGTTCCACGGGTCGAGGCCGGTCGGGAGGTACCAGATCGTCTGCGCCACCGGTAGATAGGCCAGCTCGGGCGGCATCCGGGGGACCAGGTCCAGCGTGGCGCGCGAGCTGAGCAGGCAGTGGTCGTTGTTGACGAAGCGCACGATCCCGTCGTCGAGCCGCTGGTGGTACGGCACGTGGGTATAGGGTGCGTGAATGCGCACGATCTGACCGATCAGCTCAGACATCGGCACGCGCGCCCGGACGAGATCGTAGAGGATGTCGCTGGCCCCCTTCTGGTCCCGCTCGAGGACCTTCTCCTCGAGCCGCGCATAGGCGCTGCTGATTTCGGGGCGCACGGACCGGTCGACGGAGGTGGCCATGGCGACGCTCCTTTGCGAGTTGCGGAGAATGTGTCACGCTCCGGCGGGGCCTGTCAAATGGCCCGGGCTGGGCTTGGCGACGGGCCCGCGGTCTGCTAGGCTCCGGCCGACATGGCGACCGCGATCGCGCCGAGCGTGCAGGGTATCAAGCAGGTCGCCTGGCTCGACTGCCCGGGCGGCGGGCAGGTCTCGGTGGACGGGACCACCGCCTACATCGCCCACATGAAGGCGCCCCACGGCACCAGCATCGTGGACGTGAGCGACCCGGCGCGGCCGCGGACGCTCGCCACCGTCGAGGTGCCGCCCCAGACCCACTCGCACAAGGTCCGCGTGGCCAACGGGCTCATGCTGGTGAACCGCGAGGCCCAGCCCGCGCACCAGCCCCCCGCCGGAGTCGGCGGCGGCCTGGTCATCTACGATGTTTCCGACCCCGCGCGGCCGCGCGAGATCACGTTCTGGAAGTGCGGCGGAGCCGGCGTGCACCGCTTCACCTTCGACGGGCGCTACGCCTACATCTCGCCCGAGATGGACGGCTATGTGGGCAACATCGTGATGATCCTGGATCTGCGCGATCCGGCGCGACCCGAGGAGGTCGGCCGCTGGTGGATGCCGGGGCAGTGGACCGCGGGCGGAGAGACGCCGGCGTGGCCGGGGCGGCACCATCGCTGCCACCATCCGATCCGCGCGGGCAACCGGCTCTACGTGAGCTACTGGCACGGCGGCTTCGTGATCCTCGACATCGAGGACATGAGCAAGCCCCGCTTCGTCTCCCGGCTCGACTGGAGCCCGCCCTACATCACGCCGACCCACACCGCGCTGCCGCTGCCCTTCCCGCTACATGGCCGCCGGATCATGCTCGCCGCCGACGAGGACGTGGCGAAGACCGCCCCCGGCCCGCCCTCCTTCCTGTGGCTGGTGGACATCACCGACGAGCGCCACCCGGTGCCCGTCTCCACCTTCCAGCTCCCGGGCGTGAACGGGGACCCGCAGCCCGAGTTCACCGGCTGCCACCAGCCCTGCGAGCGGGTCACCGGCACCGAGATCCCGGTGGCCTGGTTCGCCCACGGCCTCCGCGTCGTGGACGTCGCCAACCCCCATGCGCCCCGCGAGGTGGCCCACTTCCTGCCCGAGCCGCCCCCGGGCCAGGCGCGGGTGTCCAGCAACGACGTGGAGATGGACGGGCGTGGCCTGCTGTACGTGATCGACCGGGGCCGGGGCCTGCACATCCTCGAGCGAGCCTAGCGCCGGCCCCGTTTCACGTCGGCCCCGGGGCGGGGTCTAGGAGGGCATGGGAAGCAGGGCGGGGTCGGCCGCGAGGGCGTCGGGCCGCGGGGGTGGTCCGCGTCCCACCATCGCTCGAATCTGGCGCGGCCGCACGCCGGCCGCCCGGGCTGAGGAGTATGCCCGGTATCTCTACGATCACGGCATCAAGCCGCTCGAGGAGAAGGCCCTGGGCGTGCAGCTCCTTCGCGAGGATCGGGGGGAGGAGACCGAGTTCGTGACGATCTCCTACTGGGAAAGCGTGGCCGCGATGTCCCGGTTCGCCGGCCGCGATCCGCGGCGCATCCACCACCTGCCGCGTGACCCCGAGTTCCTGATCGAGTTGCCCGCCGGCGTGCAGGTCCTCGATATCGTCTCCGGTGCTGGCCGGACGTTCTAGCCACCGGCTTTCACGTCGGCCCCGGTCCGGGGTTGTCAGAGCATGAACAACCGAACGGATCGCGGTTATCTGGTCCTGGCCGATGTCTCCGGCTTCACCGCCTTCGTCACCACCACCGAGCTCGAGCACGGCTCCGAGATCATCGCGGCGCTGCTCGACGAGGTGGTCGGCCATCTCTCGCCGCCGCTCGAGATCCAGGAGATCGAGGGCGATGCGGTCTTCGCCCTGGGAGGAGAGCCTTCCCCGCTACCGCCGGCCCGGCTGCTCGAGGTGCTCGAGGACGCCTTCCTGGCCTTCAAGGCACGGCAGCAGGCCATGCAGGACGCCGAGACCTGCCCCTGCGGGGCCTGCCAGCGGATCTGGACCCTCGATCTCAAGATGGTCGTCCACCACGGCCCGTTCCTGCGGCACACGGTCGGGGGGCGGAAGCGCGTCACCGGGACCGCGGTGATCCTGGTGCACCGGCTGCTCAAGAATGGGCTCGGGCGGAAGGGCGGGTACGCGCTGCTCACCGAGCCGGCGCTCGCCTCGCTCGGCCTGGCCACCGCGGAGCTACCGGCCCACACCGAGCGCTACGAGCACCTGGGCGATGTCCGCTGCTTCGTCCGCGACCTCGCGCCCGAGGAGACCCTGTCGCCCGTCGGGCGAGCCTAGGCCCCCTCTCCCCCGAGGGGAGAAGCCGCCAAACCATCTCCCCTCAGGGGCGAGGGCAGAGTGAGGGGGATCCTCACCCGCACGCGATCGCGTAGACGTCGCCGACGCCGTCGGGCAGCCGGTTCTCCCGCCAGGTGCGCCCGGCGTCCTCGGTGCCGAAGACCTGGCCGGTGCGACTCACGCAGTAGACCGCCGCGGGGTCGCGCGGGTGCGGGGCCACCGCCATCATGGTGCTCTCGGCCTTGATTCCCCGGTCGAAGCGCGTCCAGGTCTCGCCCAGGTCGGTGCTGCGGTAGACCGAGCCGTCCTGGCTGCGCGCGGCCGGGCTCAGGCAGGCGTAGAGCACCCGCGGATCCTGCGGCGAGACGCGGATGTCGCGGCCGTAGGTCAGCGGCGAGAACCGGCCGACCTCCATGTCGCGCCAGTGGGCCCCGCGGTCTGTGCTGCGGAAGAGGCCCATGCGCAGGGCCAGGATCACGGTGCCGGGCGCGGCCGCACTCACGCAGAGGGCGTGGCCGTCCAGCATGCCCTCCATCTCGCTGTCGCTCACGATGCGGCTCTTGAGGTGCGGCAGCTCCGAGAGCTTGATGAGGTCGGCGCTGCAGTCGCTCCACATCTCGCCGCCGTCCAGGCTGCGCATCGCGCCCCCCACCTCGAGGGCGGCGTAGATGTGGCCGGGCTCGGCGGGGTCGACGGCGAGCCGCATCACCCGGCACGCGAACGGCATCTTGACCCGCTCCGCCTGCACCGCGTTCCGCAGCTTGCGCCACGTGGCCCCTTCGTCGTCGCTCCGGTACACTCCCACCGGCGAGGTGCCCACGAGGAGGGTCCGCGGGTCGCGCGGATGGACCAGGATGGACCAGACCTGGCCGGTGTCGGCCGGCAGGGGCAGCCGCTCCCAGCGCTCCCCGCGGTCGGTGCTCCGGTACGCCCCCTCCTGGGTGCCCACGTAGACCACGTCCGGATTGACGGGGTGCACCGTGATCGCCTGCACCTGCACGTCTTCCGGGAGTCCCTTGGTCATCAGGTCCCAGCGGCCGTCGCGGCTCGCGCGGAAGACTCCGCTCTTGCTCCCGCCGGTCCACTTCGCGGCTCCAACGTAGACGTGAGAGGGCTGGGTCGAGGTCGTCATGGACGCTCCCCTTTCCGGTGAATGGACCCCTGTTGCCTCGCGGTGCGCCACAGCATAGCAGGGGCAGGAGTCTGCGCAAGCGCGCCTACCGGTCGCCTCTGTTCTCGGAGGGGTCCCCCCAGGGCGAAGCCCGTTCTGATCGGGTCGCCCCCTCCGAGCTCAACTACACCACTCGCGCGGCCCGTCGTCGGCGAAGCCGCACTGCTCGCAGGGGTGGTAGAAGTGCCACGCGGGCGGCATCGCGACCGCCAGGCGCAGCGACAGCTCGCTGCCCACGTTCCGGATGTGGTGCACGGTTCCCCGCGGCACCCAGACGATGTCGTCCTTGGCCGCGTCCACCACCACCCCGCCGGTGAGCTCCCACTGCAGGCGTCCGGCCAGGACGACCCACCACTCGTCGAACTCGCGATGCCAGTGCGGCCGGTTGCCGCCGCCGGGCGGGGACGCGATGAGGGTCACCAGGTTGCGCTCGTCGGAGATGATCCGGCGCGCCCAGGGGCCCGGCCCCATCCGCGCGACCACCTCCGCGACCCGGGTGCGCAGCGCGGGGGCGCCGGGGCCGCCCGCGGGCGCGGTGGGCCCGGTGGCCAGGCGATCGATGACGATGCTGATCGGGGTCTCGAGAGTCGACATGGAAGCCTCCCGGGCCGAGAGCATACGCGCCTGCCGCACGGACGCAAGCGGTTGCGGGCGCCCGACCCGCTCGCTTATCATCGGTGCCCCGGGGAAGGAGGGCGCGGCATGCCGCTGACGACGAGGAAGCTCCACCCGCTGTTCGGTGTCGAGGTCGTGGGCGTCGACGTCAAGACGGTGGACGCAGCGACCTTCGAGGCGATCGTGGCCGCGTTCAACGAGCACTCGGTGCTGCTGTTCCGCGGGCAGTCGCTCACCGACGAGGAGCAGATCGCCTTCAGCCGGCGCTTCGGCCCCCTGGAGACGACGATCCGCAGCATCGCGAGCCAGGCGGGCATCCCGAGCCACATCGCCAATCTCTCGAACGTGGACGCGGACGACCGCCTGATCCCGGCCGGCGACAAGCGGAACGTCTTCAATGCCGGCAACCAGATGTGGCACACCGACAGCTCCTTCAAGAAGGTGCCCGCGATGGCCTCGCTCCTCTCCGGGCGGGAGATCCCCGCCGAGGGCGGGGAGACCCAGTTCGCGAGCATGCGGGTGGCCTACGAGCGGCTGCCCGCGGACCTGCAGCGCTTCCTCGAGGGCAAGGTGGCCGTCCACAGCTTCGCGTACTCGCGCGGGCTCGTGGCCGACGATCTCCTTCCGCCCGAGCACGCGGCCCAGGTGCCGCCGGTACGCCAGGCGCTGGTGCGGGTCAATCCGGTGAACGGGCGGAAGGCGTTCTACGTGGGCTCGCACGCCTGCGAGATCGTCGGCATGCCGACCCCGGAGGCGCGCGCCCTGCTGCGGGAGCTGCGGGAGGCCGCGACCCGGGCCGAGCTCGTGTACACGCACCGCTGGCGGGCGGGCGACCTGGTTATGTGGGACAACCGCTGCATGCTCCACCGCGGGCGGCCGTGGGACGAGTCCCGGTACCGCCGGGTCATGCACCGCACCACGGTGGCCGGCGACGGCCCGACCGCGCCCGACGCGGGCCCGGCCGAGGTCAGCCCCGCCCGCGAGGTCGACGTGACCTGGGGCCGCTCGCAGCTCGAGCTGGTCTAGCCCTGGGCCAGGTCGTCGTCATCGACCATCCCCTCGTACAGCACAAGCTCGGCCTCATGCGGCGGAAGGAGACCAGCACCTCCGAGTTCCGGAACCTGCTCGCCGAGATCAGCACCCTGCTCGCGTACGAGGTGACCCGCGATCTGCCCACCCACGAGGCCCCCGCGGAAACCCCGATCGGCCCCACCACGATCCGGCTCCTCGACGGCAAGAAGATCGTGCTGGTCTCGATCCTGCGCGCGGGCAACGGCATCCTCGACGGCATGCTCCGGATCCTACCGAGCGCGCGGGTCGGCCACGTGGGCCTGTACCGCGATCCGCGGACCCTCGAGGCGGTGGAGTACTACTTCAAGGTGCCCCGCGAGATGGAGGAGCGGGACGTGGTCGTGCTCGATCCCATGCTCGCCACCGGAAACTCGGCGGTGGCCGCGGTCCGCCGCCTCAAGGCCACCCGGCCGCGCTCGATCCGCTTCGTGTGCCTGCTGACCTGCCCGGAAGGCCTCGCGCATTTCCATCGCGAGCATCCCGAAGTGCCGGTCCACACCGCGGCGGTGGACAGCCACCTGAACGACCACGGCTACATCGTCCCCGGGCTCGGCGACGCGGGCGACCGCCTCTTCGGCACCCGATGAGGCTCGCGGGCAAGGTGGCCCTGATCAGCGGCGGGGCCCGGGGCATGGGCGCGGCGGAGGCGCGACTGTTCGCGCGCGAGGGCGCCCGCGTGGTGATCGGCGACATCCTCGACACCGAGGGCCGGGCGGTGGAGGCCGCGATCGCGGCCTCGGGCGGGTCGGCGATCTACGTGCACCTCGACGTGACCAGCGAGGCGGACTGGGCGCGCGCGGTGGACGCCGCGGTCTCCCGCTTCGGGCGCCTGGACGTGCTCGTGAACAACGCCGGGGTGGGCGGGGGCGGCCTGCTCGAGCACACCACCGCGGAGGCCTGGGACCGCGGGATGGACGTCAACGCCAAGGGTGTCTTCCTCGGGACCCGCGCTGCCATCCCCGCGATGCGCCGCGCCGGCGGCGGCTCGATCGTGAACATCTCCTCCCAGCTCGGCCTGGTGGGCCTGGAGCGCAGCAGCCCCTGGTACCAGGCCTCCAAGGGCGCGGTGCGCACCCTGACCAAGCTCACCGCGGTGCAGTACGCGCGCGAGCGGATCCGCGCCAACTCGGTGCACCCCGGCCCGATCACGACCCCGATGACCGAGGCGCGCCGCGGCGACCCCGGCCACTACGAGTACATGGTCTCCCGCATCCCGCTCGGCCGCTACGGCGAGCCGGACGAGGTCGCCTACGGCGTGCTGTACCTGGCCTCCGACGAGTCGTCGTTCGTGACCGGCAGCGAGCTGGTCATCGACGGAGGATGGACGGCCCAGTAGCGTCACCCCAGTTCCCTCGACGAAAGGAGCGAAGCCGTGATCTACGAGATCCGCACATACCGCGTGAAGGTGGGAAGCCTGGTCGAGGTCGAGAAGCGGTTCGGCGAGGCCTACGAGCACCGCAAGAAGATCTCGCCGCTCGCCGCGTTCTGGCACACCGAGATCGGACCCCTCAACGAGATCATCCACGTGTGGCCCTACGAGAGCCTGAGCGAGCGCAACCGCCTCCGGGCCGAGGCGGTCAAGGCCGGCAACTGGCCGCCCAAGATCGCCGAGTTCATCGAGACCATGCAGTCCGAGATCGTGGTGCCGTTTCCCTTCCTGCCCGACCTCACGCCGGGGAAGATGGGGCCGTACTTCGAGATGCGCTACTACACGATGAAGGCGGGTACGCTGCCGGACCTCATCAAGCGCTGGGAGTCGAAGATCGGCGAGCGCATGAAGATGTCGCCGGTGGCGCTGGCCGGCCACGTCGAGCACGGGGAGGCCAACCGCTTCATCCACATCTGGGCCTACAAGAGCCTCGACGAGCGCGCCGCGGTCCGGAACAAGGCGCGGGAGATGGGGGTGTGGCCGCCCCCGGGGGGCAGCGACACCCTGCTCACCATGGCCAACAAGATCATGATGCCGTCCGCCTTCTCGCCGGTGCAGTAGCCGGCGAGCGGCTCAGGCGGGTCGGAGCCCGTCCAGAAAATCCAGCAGCATGCGGTTGAAGGCCTCCGGCTGGTCGAGGTTCGAGGAGTGTCCGGCGCCCCGGATCACCTCGAGCCTCGCCCCGGGGATCTTCTTCGCCATGTACTCGCAGGGCGCCAGGAAGGGCTGGTCCTGATCGCCGACGATGATCAGGGTCGGCACCCGGATGCCCGCGAGCCCGTCGATGACCCGCGAGCCCTCCTGCGCCAGCATGCCGCGCGCGGCGTGGGCCAGCCCCTGGGCCGAGCGGTGCAGGCTCGCCGACTCGCGCACCTCGCGGCTCCGGCCGAGGGCCTCGAGCCCCCGCGTCTCGAGCGCCACCGCACGCTCGCGGGCGCGCGCGTTCCACGCCTCGCGCGCCTCCGCGTTCCGGTAGCCCGGTCCCGAGTCGCAGATGACCAGGGCGCGGGTCATCTCGGGGTGGTCGAGGGCGAAGCCCAGCGAGACGTAGCCTCCGAGCGAGAGGCCCCCGATCACCGCGCGCGCGACCCCCAGGTGGCCGAGCAGGGCGCGCATGTCCCCGATGGTCAGCGCGGCCGAGTAGCGGGCGGGGTCCGCCGGGCTCTCGGTGGCGCCGTGGCCGCGCATGCTCCAGCTGATCACCCGGTAGCGATCGCCGAGGGCGCGGTGCTGCTCGTCCCACATGCGGCGGGTCGCGGAGTAGCCGTGGCTCAGCAGCACCGCCGGCCCCGCGCCGGTCACCTCGTAGTCGATCTCGATGCCGTTCAGGCCCGCCCGCGCCATGGGAAGCCGCTCCCTTCACCTCGGATTTGCGCCCGAGTATGCCAGAATCCCCGCGTGCCGACCATCCGCCGACGGGCCACCAGGGTCCGCGCCCGGTCCTCGCTCCGGAGCGCGCCCGGCGCGAGCTCAGCGCCTTCCGCCTGCTCGGCATCGGCCTGGCGGGGGAGGCGCTGTTCGGCCGGCCCTCCGGGCGGTGAGCGCGCGGCGGGTCCGGCTTGACAACGGGCGCGCGCGGCGGTTTGCTGTGGGACGACGGACGGGAAGGCGCCACCGGCCGTCATGCCGTGAACCCGATGGGAGGTCAGGACATGGAGAACACGCCACCCGGCTCACTGGGCGCGTCATCGGGCGTGGGTCCAGCCTGATGGCGCGCGAGCTCAGCTAGAGGACGACCAGATCCCGGCACATCGCCGGGACATGCCGCGGGCCCTGAGCCTGCGCGCGAGAAACCGAGGCCCGGCAGGCGGCTGACCGGTGCCGCCTCCGGGCCGTTTCGCGTGGTGCGGGGAGAGACGGCGTGGCGCAGTGGGATCGCATCGAGGTGGACGGCATCCCGATGCGGCTCTACGTGGCCACCCCCAGCCTGGGCCGGGCCTTTCCCGCGGTGATCGTCGTCCATCACGGTGCCGGGGTGGACAAGTTCATCGAGGACCGGGTGGAGACGCTCGCCCGGCAGGGTTACCTGGCCATCGCCCCCGACCTCTATCATCGCCAGCCCGAGGGCGGCGACCCGGCCGGTCGCATCGAGCGGCTGCGCGATCCCGAGGTGATCAACGACGTCAATGCCGCGGTCAACTACGCGCGGCGCCTGAAGGACACCCAGCTCGGCGACGTGGGAATCGTCGGCTTCGGGCTGGGCGGCCGGGTCGCCTACCTGATGGCGGCGTCGAAGCCGGTGTTCAAGGCGGCGGGCGTCTTCTACGGAGGCGACATCATGAAGGCGTGGGGCAGCGGGCCCACCCTCTTCGTCCTGACCCCGTACGTGCATTGCCCGATCGCGGGCTTCTTCGGCGCCGAGGACCTGAATCCCGCTCCGGCCGACGTGGATCGGATCTCGGCCCAGCTCGACCGGTACCGCAAGGTCCACGAGTTCCACCGCTACCCGGACGCGGGCCACGGCTTCGCCGACTTCACCCAGCTGGCGACCTACCGGGAGGGCCCCGCGCGGGAGGCGTGGGACGAGCTCATCCGGTTCCTCCAGCGGAACCTGCACACGAGCCGCCCGCCGCGCCGGCTGACCTGAGAGGCCCGGCGCGGTCAGCTCATCGCGGGTGGTGCGCCCCCGGTGCGGGCGTGGGCCGGCCGCCCCGGCGGCGGCGTGAGGGGATGACCCTGGAGCACGTCCCGGAACACCTGGCACCAGGGACAGTCGACCCCGCCGTCCATGATCGCGCAGGTGCACCGGCCCTCGAACTGAGTGGCGATCGCGGCCGCCTTCTGGCGAAGCGTCATCGTCGGCCTCCGTTGACCGGACCGTAGTCCTGGCGTGCAACGGGTTGATGGCATCGGGGTGAAGAGTGCGTGTCCATCTACCAGGAGCAATCGGGATGCGGGCCGCGCGGTTCCGGGGAAGCGGGCCCGGCGGACCGGGTCGCGGCTAGGGAGCGGACGCGGCGCGGAACCGGGCGCGCTCCGCGGTCCAGCGCTCGAGCAGCCCGGGATCGGGCGCCTGGGCGATCCCGGGCACCCGCGAGGTGGCGACCTCGCCCGGGCCGCACAGCACGATCTCGGGCTTGCCGAGGTCGTTCGCGTAGAAGTACGAGGACGGGAAGATGTCGCCAGGGTAGGTGAAGTTGGGCAGGGTGGCCAGCTCGGCGCAGATGGCGCCGCCGACCGCGCTCTCCAGCATGCCGCCCACCCAGCACGGAATGCCGTGCCCGGCGCACCGGGCCGCGATCTCGCGTGACTCGGTCAGCCCGCCCACCCGCGCCATCTTGATGTTCACGACCCGGCAGCTCCCGAGGCGGATGGCGGCCTCCACGTGGGCGAGGCTCTGTGCGCTCTCGTCCAGGCAGATCGGGGTCCCGATGCGCTGCTGCAGATCGGCGTGATTGACCAGGCTCATGCCGTCGTCGGCCAGCGGCTGCTCGATCATGGCGAGCCGGAAGCGGTCGAGCTTCCGGAAGAGGTCGGTGTCCGCCGGGGTGTAGGCGGCATTGCAGTCCACGTGGAAGGTGAAGTCGGGGAAGGTCGACCGCACCGCCTCGACCATGAACAGGTCCCAGCCGGGCCGGAACTTGAGCTTCACCCTCGGGAAGCCGGCGTCGATGGCACCCTGGATCTTCCCCATCAGGACGTCCAGCGAGTCCTGGATCCCGAAGTCGGCGCCGACCGCCACCCGGTCGGCGGTCCCGCCCAGGGCACGGTGCAGGGGCAGGCCGCGCCGCTTGGCGTCCAGCACCCACCAGGCGATGTCGAGAGCGGCCCGCGCGAACTGGTTGCCCTTGATGAAGGCGAGACGGGCCAGGAGATCGTGGGCGGTCTCGATGTCCTGCCCGACGATCCGCGGCACCATGTGCTCGCGCAGGGTGTGGAAGGTGGCGAGGGTGTGCTCGGCGGAGTAGGCGGGGATGAACACCGGGCAGCTCTCGCCCCACGCCTCGTGACCGCCGCCCTCCATCCGCACGAGGATGGTATCGGTGACGTGCTGGTCGGCGTAGGAGGTCTTCCAGACGAAGGCCAGCGGCAGCTTCAGCCAGAAGACGTCGATCGCCTCGATCTTCACGGGCCGCCGGTCAACGCCCGCGGGCGACGATGAACAGGCGCCGGAACGGGAACAGGGTGCGCCCGTCGCTCCGGGGCGGGTAGGCGCGCGCCACCAGCTCCGCGTAGCACGCCTCGAAGCGGCTCCGCTCCGGCTCCGCGAGGGCGTCCAGCAGAGGCCGGAGCCAGGTGCCCTTGGTCCACTCCTTGACCGGGTTGGCCCCCTCGAGGATCTGCAGGTACTCGGTCTCCCAGATGTCGAGGGCGGCCGCGCGGGGCGCGAGGATGTCATAGTAGAAGTCGGGATCGGCCACCGGAGCCGGCCGCAGCCGCGCCTCGAGAGCGGCCCGCCACGGCCCGCCGCGCGCGGCCTCCGAGATGAGCGTGTGGGAGGGAGCGCCGAAGTTACGCGGCATCTGCACGGCCAGCACACCGCCGCTGGCGAGGCACGCGAGCAGGGAGGGGAACAGCCGCTCGTGGCCGGTGAGCCAGTGCAGGGCCGCGTTCGAGTACACGAGGTCGGCCGGGCGCGGCGGTGACCAGGTGGCCAGGTCCGCCTGCTCCCAGGTGATCCCGGGGGCGGTGGCGGCGGCCTTGGCCAGCATGGCCGGCGAATCGTCCACACCGGTCACCCGCGCCGCGGGCCAGCGCTCCTTGATCAGGCGTGTGACGTTGCCGGCGCCCGCGCCGAGGTCGTAGACCTCGCCGGGATCGTCGAGCGGGATGCGGTTCAGCAGGTCGATCGCCGGGCGCAGCCGGTGATCGGCGAACTTGAGGTACTGCGCGGGGTCCCAGGCCACGCGCCATCATAGCACCGGCGCCCCGTCCCGCCGCGCACGGGCCCCGCTCAGAGCTCGCCCAGCAGGAAATGCAGCGTGGGCTCGTCGGGGTGGCGCGCGAGCGCGGCGGCGAGGCCGAGTCGAGCATCGTGGAGCAGCGCGTGGTGCGCGAGGAGCCCGGCCCTGAGCACCACCGCGGTGGGCGCGGTCGGCTCGGGCAGCACCGCGTCCAGGTCCTGCAGGTCCTGCCGGACCCTCCGGGCGAGCTCGGGGTCGACCAGCTCGAACCAGACCTCCTGCGGCGGATGCCAGGCCGGCACGAGCTGGAACCGGTACCGGACCCCGGGCGTCAGGGTTGGCGCGTCCTTCGGATACTCGAACCGGGTCGCCGCGATCTCGGCGCGCTCGAGCACCGGCCCATCGGGTCCCACCATCCGGACCCCGTAGCGCGAGGAGCTGCTCCCCCGCCACTCGAAGACCAGGGGGCCGGGCAGCACGCGGCCGTTCCGGGGAGCGAGGATCACGGGAGGCCGCACGCCACCCCGGCTGCCCAGGTTCCCGAAGAGCTCGCGAGCCGGCCCTGCCCCGCGGTGGGCGCCGGGACGACGAATGGAGAGGTCGCCTCGTCGATCCGGACCGTCCCCCGTCCGCCCGATCTCCCGCTTGTGACCTGCCCGAACATGCCGGGCCGACCCGCGCGGGGGTGACCCGCCCCCGATCAGCGCGAGGGCGCGGGGGGCGGAGGCGGCGGGGGCGGGGGGCCGGGGGGAGGCGGCGGGATCCGTGCGGGCGTGGTGCCCGGCGCGCTGGCGGGGGCCTCGGCGCAGCGGAAGACCTCGGCGTAGATCATGGACAGATCCTCGGTGCCGCCGAAGGCCATCAGCGCGGTATTGCCGCCCATCCGGACGATCTTGCGCCGGAGGTCCTTGAGGTCGTTGTCGCGCGCGGTGCCCACGCGCGGGCAGCCCTGGGTGAGGCCGGGCTCGGTGGTGAGCCGCACCCGCGCCATCGCGATCCGCTCCGAATCCTGGGCGCCCGCCGGCCCCGCCAGAGGCGCGGTCACCAGCAGCAGCATCCCGGCCACCCTCGTCACCCGCGTCGTCATGGTCCGCCCCCGGTTGGTGCGATATGCTCTTGGCCATGATACCCGACCGGCCCGGCCGGGCGCGGCGCCTCGTGCAGGCGGCGCTGGTCGCGGTCGTGGCCCTGCTCGCCGGCGTGGCCGCCGCGCAGCAGCCGGTGCAGAGCCCGCTGCTCCTGCTGATCTCGATCGACGGGCTCCGGCCGGACTACGTGACCGCGGCCGACACGCGTGGCGCCAGGGTGCCGAACCTGCGCCGCTTCCTCACCGACGGCGTCTTCGCCGAGGGCGTGGTGGGCGTCATCCCGTCGGTGACCTACCCGAGCCACGCCACCCTGATCACCGGGGTGTCGCCGGCCACCCACGGCATCCTCGCCAACACCACGTTCGATCCGCTCCGGGAGAACCGGGGCGGCTGGTACTGGTACCGCGAGGACATCCGGGTGGCCACCCTCTGGGAGGCGGCCGCACGGGCCGGGCTCAGCACCGCGAACGTGCAGTGGCCGGTCAGCGTGGGCGCGCCGGTCACCTGGAACATCCCCGAGTTCTGGCGGGCGGGCACCCCCGACGACGCCAAGTTGCTGCGGGCGCTCTCCACCCCCGGTCTCCTGGCCGAGCTCGAGCCGGAGCTGGGGCCGTACCCGCGCGCCCTCACCGTGGAATCGGACGAGCAGCGCGCGCGGTACGCGGCGCGCATCCTCGAGAAGAAGCGGCCGAACCTGCTCACCCTCCATCTCATCGCGCTCGATCACGTCCAGCACGTGAGCGGGCCGTTCTCGGCCGAGTCCCTGGGCGTGCTCGAGCGCATCGACGCCCTGGTCGGCACGCTGCGCGCGAGCGCGGAGGCCCTCGCGCCGGGCGGTGCCCACGTCGTGGTCGTCTCCGATCACGGCTTCGCGGAGACCGTCATGCAGCTCAACCTGCACGCCGAGTTCCGGCGGGCGGGGCTGCTCACGGTGGGCGCGCGGGGCAAGGTGACCGACTGGAAGGCGATGCCGTGGACCGCGGGAGGCGCGATCGCGGTGGTCCTGAAGGACCCGGCCGATGCGGCCACGCTCGCCGAGGTGCGGAGCCTGCTCGACCGGCTGTCCGCCGATCCGGCCCACGGCATCGATCGCGTGCTGGACGCCGCCGCGCTCCGCGCCCGCGGCGGATTCCCCACCGCCGCCTTCGTGGTCGGGCTCAAGCCGGACTGGGACGCGGGGTCGAGCCTGAGCGGACCGCTGGTGACCAAGGCCACGCTCGCGGGCCAGCACGGCCACCTGCCGGACCTGCCCGACCTGCACGCGGCCTTCTTCGCGGTGGGCCCGCAGGTGCCGGCGGGCCGGGCGCTCGGGGTCATCGACATGCGGGACATCGCCACCACCCTGGCGCGTCGCCTCAACCTCTCGCTCCCCGCCGCCGAGGGCAAGGTCCTCTGGCCGTGACATCCGGGCGCGCTCAGCGTGCGCGCCAGTGGCCGTCCACCCAGACGTAGGCGCCGTCGCGCGGCGCCCAGCCCCCGGGCACCCAGACGTGGCCCGGCACCGGCGGCACATCCCAGTGTCCGGGCACCCACACGTAGCGCTCGCGGTGCCACGCCCACTGGCCGGGGACCCAGACGTGCGCGCGGGTCGGCGCCACCGACGCGATCTCCGCGCGTCGCGCCGGGGGCGCCGGGGGGCGCTTGACGACCCCGGGCTGCGCGGCGGCGCAGCCGGCGAGCACGAGGGCGGCCGCGACCAGCGACCGCGGCCACGCTCGCCGCGCGGGAGCCCACATCGTCATGTCGGCCTCGAGTATCCATCAGGGCGGAGCCGACAGCCAGGGCGCGGAGCGGCCCCTCGAGCCGCCTAGCGGGTCGGCGCGGGCGGCCGGGCCAGGATCCGCGTGGTGGAGACCTCGGTCCAGGTGTACCACCAGCCCTCGTAGATCAGGACCTGCAGCGAGCTGTCCTGCTTCTCGTACACCTGGGTCGTCCCCTTGGACGACGACGTGGTCGAGGACACGGTGCGCCAGCCGTTCGCCTCCAGCGAGGCCCGGTAGGCCAACGCCAGGCTCTCCGGCCGGATCCGGCTCTTGTAGAAGAGGCGGGCCGCCTTCACCGTCGGCGACTCGATGATGGTGGTCCGGCTCGCGTCCAGGGTCAGCCCCGACGGCACCGGGACGTCCTCGAACTCGCTCCGGGCCGGCCTCGCCGGGGACGAGGCGCACGAGGTGAGGAACAGCAGCAGCGTGCAGAAGACGAGGACACGCGGCATTGAGATGACCTCCCTTTCCGGCCTCCCGGCCATGACTAAGACTTACACCCTCCCGCGGAATTTTTGTAGTATGGGCTCGATGACGCGCCGCGGTCTCCTGGCCCTCGTGCTGCTCGGCGCGACCACACTCGCCGCGAGCGGCTGCGGCGACGGCGGCAGGCCCGGGTCCATCAAGGTGGTGATCGCGGAGTACAGCCGGGATCACACCCGCCCGTTCTGGCAGGCGCTGGCCGAGGAGTACACGAAGCAGACCGGGGTGAGGGTCGACCTGCAGGTGATCGACTGGAACTCGATCGATCAGCAGGTCAGCACCATGGTCCAGAACAACCAGCCCCCCGACGTCCTCAATCTCAACTCGTTCTCGAGCTACGCACGGGACGGCCTCCTCTACTCGGGGGACGAGGTCCTGTCGCCGAAGACGCGGGAGGACTTCCTGGAGGCCTTCGCGCAGGGCGGCACCTATCAGGGCAAGCTCTACGGCTTCCCGATCCTGGCCAGCGCCCGCGCCTTCTTCTACAACCGCGACCTCCTCACCCGGGCGGGAGTGGCCGCGCCGCCCCGGACCTGGGACGACTTCGTCCAGGCAGCCAGGCGGGTGCAGGCGCTCGGGGGCGGGGTGATCGGCTACGCCCTGCCGCTCGGCCCCGAGGAGGCGCAGGCGGAGTGGTCCATCTGGATGTGGAACAACGGCGGCGACTGGAAGACGGGCGGCGCCTGGGCGATCAACAGCGAGAAGAACGTGCAGACGCTCACGTTCCTCGCCGCGCTCGCCAACACCCACAAGGTGACCCAGGTGAACCCGGGCAAGACCAACCGCACCGACGGCGCCTTCCAGCTCTTCAAGGACGGCAAGGTCGGCATGGTCATGGGCTTCAGCCCGCTCGCGGCCCAGCTCGACGCCGAGGGGAAGGTCGCCTACGGCGTGACCCAGATGCCGACCAACGTCGGCACCCCGGTGACCCTCGGGGTCGAGGACTACCTGATGGCCTTCAAGAAGAAGGGCAACCAGGAGGCGGTCCGGCAGTTCCTGGACCTCTACTACCGGCCCGAGCAGATCACCCGCTGGATTGGTGCGGAGGGCTTCCTGCCGGTGACCAAGTCGGGGCGGGAGCGCATGAGCGGCAACGAGAAGCTCAGGCCGTATCTCGAGGCGCTGCCGAACGCGCGGCTGGTCCCGACCACCGATCCCACCTGGGACAAGGTGAAGCTCGACGTGCAGCAGAGTATCGGCCTCGCGGTCCAGCCGGGCGGGGATCCCAGGCAGGTCCTCGACCGCATCCAGAAGAGCGCGGAGGAGAGCGCGCGCTGACCGGCGCGTCCCCCGCGCACGGCCGCGCCGGGGCGTGGCGGGCGCTTGTCTGGCTCGGGCCGAGCCTCGCGCTGATCGGGGCGGTGGTGGTGTACCCCGCGATTGAGCTGGTCCGCGCCTCCTTCGGGCGGTACTCGGTCACCGGTCTCCACCAGGGCACGGTGGGGCTGCGCAACTATGCGCGGCTGCTCGGTCTGGAGGCGCTGCCGGCGGTGGTCGGCAACACCGCGGTCTGGGTCGCTCTGGTGGTGGCGATCACCCTCGTGCTCTCCCTCGGCCTGGCCCAGCTCCTGAACGAATCCTTCCCGGGCCGGCGCCTCGTCCGGTGGGCCCTGATCGTCCCGTGGGCGGCCTCGCTGATCATGACCTCGAAGCTCTTCGTGTGGATCTACGACTACTACTTCGGCCTGCTCAACCATCTGCTGGCCGCGGCGGGCCGGGCCCCGATCGACTGGCTGGGCGACGACCGGACCGTGATGGGGGCCATGATCGCGGTGGGGGTGTTCGTGTCGCTGCCGTTCACGACCTACGTCCTGCTCGCGGGCCTGCAGACCATCGCCGGCGAGGTCTACGAGGCGGCTCGGGTCGACGGCGCGACGGGCTGGCGCAGCTACCGCTGGATCACGCTGCCCCTGCTGCGGCCGGCCCTGCTGGTCGCGACGGTGCTGAACCTCATCTACGTGTTCAACTCCTTCCCGATCGTGTGGACCCTCAACGACCGCAACCCGGGCTTTGCCCACGACACGATGATCACCTTCATGTACAAGATCGCGTTCAAGAGCGCGCTGCGGGATGTGGGCCTGGCCGCCGCGCTCGGCGTGGTCAACGTGCTGCTGATCCTGGCCGCGGTGCTGGCCTACCTGCGGGCGGCGCGGTGGCGGGAGGAGCCGGCCTGATCCGCCGGGCCGCGCTCGCCGGGGCCGGTCTGCTGGCGGGCGCCGCGCTCCTGGCGCCCTACGCGGTGATGATGCTCACCGCGCTCAAGCCCGAGGCCGAGCTGCGCGTCACCCCGCCCCGGCTCCTGCCCGCCGAGTGGCGGCCCGGCAACTTCTGGACGGTGCTGCGCGACCCGGAGTTCCAGTCCTGGCTGACCGTCTCCCTCGTGGTGGCGGCGGTCTCCACCGCGCTGGTGCTGGTGGCGGCGGTGCCCGCGGCCTACCACACCGCGCGCCACCGCTTCGCGGGGCGCGGGGCCTTCCTGTTCCTGGTGCTGGTGACCCAGATGTTCGCGCCCACCGCGCTGGTGGTGGGGCTCTACCGCGAGTTCTTCGATCTCGGCCTGATCAACACCTACACCGCGCTCGTCGCGGTGAACGCGGCCTTCAACCTGGCCTTCGCGGTCTGGATCCTGCGCGCGTTCTTCGCCTCGATCCCCCTCGAGATCGAGGAGGCGGCCGCGGTCGACGGATGCGGACGGGCGAGCGCGCTCTTCCGGATAGTCCTGCCGGTGGCGCGGCCCGGGATCGTGACCGCGGGCATCTTCGCCTTCATCGCGGCCTGGAACGAGTACATCGTGGGGCTGACCCTGATGACCGACGCCTCCATGCGGCCGCTGACGGTGGGGATCACATCGTACGTGACCGCCTACGTGCAGCACTGGGACCTGCTCTTCGCCGCCTCGGTGATCGCGATCGTGCCGGTGGTGGTGCTCTTCGCCCTGATCGAGCCCTACCTGGTGGGCGGGCTCACCGCGGGCAGCATCCGGTAGCGGAACGGCCGCGTCAGCGTGGCGCCGGTCCCACCACCTCCATGAGGGCTCCGAGCCCGCGGTGGAAGGTGGGCGCGCCGCCCGGCACCACGCAGGCCTCCAGCACCTCGAAGAGCTCGGCGGGGGTCGCCCCGAACTGGATGGCCCGCCGCATGTGCGCGACCAGCCCGGCCCGCTCGCCGCCGCGGAAGCAGAGCAGGGCGATGGCCACGAACTCGCGCACCTTGGCCGGGACGTGCCGGCCCTCGCCCAAAGAGAGCTCGTAGAGGTGGTTGTAGGCCTCGACGAACTCGGGGTCCTGCCGCGCCGCGAACTCCCACTCGGGGTACATGTAGCCCCGCGCCGCCTTCATCTTCGCGATCAGGGCGTCGGCCCGCTGCTCTCGGTCGCTATCGCTCAACGGTGGCCCCTTTCTTGTATCCGCTCGGCTCGCCTTCGGCTGCGCCTCGCCCTTCAAGACCCTTTCTTGTATCCGCTCGGCTCGCCTTCGGCTGCGCCTCGCCCTTCAAGAGCCTTTCTCGTATCCGCTCGGCTCGCCTGCGGCTGCGCCTCGCCCTTCAATCCTTCGGGAGGCCGAGCACGCGCTCGCCGATGATGTTGCGTTGGATCTCGCTGGTCCCGCCCGCGATGGTGTACTGGCGCGCGCTCAGCACCCGGTTGTACCAGCGCGGGCCGTCCGGCACCTCGGCGCTCGCGCGGTTGACGAGGGCGTGCGGGCCGAGGAGCTCGCCCGCGAAGTCCGCGATGCGCACTCCGAGCTCGGAGCCGAAGAGTTTCAGGATCGAGCCCTCCGGCCCCGGCGGCTCCCCGCGGAGCTGCCGGGTGAGGTTGCGCATCCGGGTGTAGCGCTGGCACTGCGCCTCGATCATGAGCTGGGCGAAGCGCTGGCGGATCACCGGGTGCGCCCAGGCGGGCCGGCCCTCGAGCTGCACCTCGGCGGCGAGCGCCCGAAGCCGCGCCAGTTGCTCCTCGTGGCCGCGCCCGCCGCCGCCCTTGCGCTCGTACATGAGCGTGGTCATCGCGGGCTTCCAGCCCTCGTTCTGGCGACCGATGAGGTTCGCCTTGGGTACCGCCACGTCCACGAGGAAGACCTCGTTGAAGTGCCGGTGGCCGTTGAGCAGCACCAGGGGCCGCACCGTGATGCCCGGCGTCTTCATGTCCACCAGCAGGTAGCTGATGCCCCGGTGCTTCGGGGCGGCGGGGTCGGTCCGCACCAGCAGGTAGATCCAGTCCGCGAACTGGGCGCCGGAGGTCCAGACTTTCTGGCCGTTGACCACGAAGTGGTCGCCCCGGTCCTCCGCGCGCGTGCTGAGGCCCGCCAGGTCGGAGCCCGCGCCCGGCTCCGAGTAGCCCTGGCACCAGATGTCGTCCGCGCTCAGGATGCGCGGCAGGTAGCGCCGCTTCTGCTCCTCGGTGCCCCACTCGATGATGGTGGGGCCGGCCATGCCGATGCCGGAGTAGCCCGGGAGCACGGGGGCACGCGCCCGGAAGCACTCCTCGTCGTAGATAACCTGTTCCATGAGGGTGGCGCCGCGGCCCCCGTACGCGGTCGGCCACGAGATCCCCACCCAGCCCGCCGCGTACATGCGCCGCTGCCACTCGCGCCGCCGCTCGAAGGTCTCGCGGTCCGGCGCCACGCGCTCGTCGGTCGGATCCTCGATGCGGAGGTTGTCGGTGAGGTTCGTGGCCAGCCAGCCGCGGATCTCGGCGCGGAACCGGTCCTGCTCGGGTGTGTAGGTGAAATCCATGGGGCCTCTTCTAGCACCGGTGGGCTCCCGACTCAAGGCGTGCTACATTCACCGTATCGCGACGCGGCATCCCCTGGCCACGGAGGCTCCATTGGCTCACAGAGGCATGAAGTTTGGCATCTTCCTGGCGCCCTTCCACAAGGTCGGCGAGAACCCCACGCTCGCCATGAACCGCGACATGGAGCTGATCGAGTGGATGGACTACCTCGGCTACGACGAGGTGTGGATCGGCGAGCACCACTCCGCGGGCTGGGAGCTGATCGCCTCGCCGGAGGTCTTCATCGCCGCCGCCGCCGAGCGCACGCGGCACATCATGCTGGGCTCGGGCGTCACCAGCCTGCCCTACCACCATCCCCTGATGGTGGCCCAGCGCTTCGTGCAGCTCGACCACATGACGCGCGGCCGCGCCATGCTGGGCTGCGGGCCGGGCGCCCTCGTCTCCGACGCCTACATGATGGGGATCGAGCCGGTGACCCAGCGCCCGCGGATGGAGGAGGCGCTCGACGCGATCATGGAGCTGCTGAAGTGCGAGGAGCCGGTGACGCTCAAGACCGACTGGTTCGAGCTGCGCCAGGCCCGCCTGCACCTGGCCCCCTACAGCGAGCCGCACTTCCCGATCGCGGTGGCCAGCACGATCACCCCGGCAGGCGTGATCGCGGCGGGCAAGCACGGCCTCGGGGTGCTCTCGCTGGGGGCGGGGCTGCCCGGCGGGCCGGAGGCGCTCGCCAACCAGTGGAAGATCGCGGAGGAGACCGCAGCCAAGCACGGCAAGACCATGGACCGGAAGAACTGGCGGCTGGTGGTCAACGTGCACGTCTCCGAGGACGACGAGCTCGCCCTGCGCGAGGTCAGCCGCGCCGAGCGTCACGAGACCATCACCTACTTCGAGGACACCCTCGGCCGCCCGCCCGGCCGCGCCGACGATCCGCTGCGCGACGGGGTGAAGATGGGCACCACCCTCGTGGGCAGCCCCGACACCGTCATCCGCGGCATCGAGCGCCTGCAGGCCCTGAGCCGTGGCGGCTTCGGCGGCCTGCTCTTCCGCGCCCACGAGTGGGCCACCCGCGAGCAGACCCTCCGCAGCTACGAGCTGTTCGCCCGCTACGTCATGCCCCGCTTCCAGGGGTCGCTCGACACCATCCGCAGCTCCAACGAGTGGGCCCGCAGCAACCGCCGGACCATCTTCAGCCCGAACGTGGAGGCGGTCCGCCGGGCCTACGTGGACGCCGGTCGGGAGGTCCCCGCGGAGTACCGCAACCGCACCGCGGGGGCGCGGGACCTGGACGAGCCGAACCTGCCCCGCTAGCAGGCTGCGGGAGGAGGGCCGACCGGTGGACCTCGAGCTGCGCGACGCGCGTCGCTCGGCGGTCGACCGGGAGTGGTTCACCAACGTCTTTCCGCTCTACCTGCACGACCTCTCCGAGTTCGGGCTGACCTACTACGCGCTCGACGAGCGCGGCGTCTGGACGCCGGACCATCGAGCGAGCTGGCTCGCGGACGACGGCGACCACCCGCTCCTCATCGTGGAGTCGGGCCGCCGGGTGGGCTTCGCCCTCGTGAACCAGGCCCCGTCGCCCCACATGCAGCCCGGGATGGACTTCCGCATGAGCGAGTTCTTCGTCCTGCGCGAGCATCGCGGGCGCGGGCTCGGCCGCCGCGCGGTGTTCGTCCTCTTCGAGCGGTTCCGGGGCAAGTGGGAGATCGCGGAGCTGCCGCGGAACGAGCCGGCCATCGCCTTCTGGCGGCGGGTCATCGGCGAGTACGGCGGCGGGCGCCACCAGGAGACCGCGGACGCCTCGGGAGTCCGGCAGGTCATCGATACCACCGGGTAGCTCGTTCTGCTCCCGGCGGCACGCGCGGCGCCTGCGGACTACCAGGTCACGGTCTCGCCGGGCTTGAGGATCCACGCGGTGGCCGGGTCGAGCCCGCGCCGCGTGACCTCGGCGCGCAGGCGCGCGGGTGGCTCGTCGTACGGCTCCCGGGCCAGGGCAAAGGTGCCCCAGTGCACGCCGAGCAGGTGGGTGGCGCGCAGGTCGAGGGCGGCCTGCACCGCTTCCTCCGGTGACATGTGCACCGGCCCGGCGATCTCGCGCGGGGTGTAGGACCCGATTGGCAGCGCGGCGAGGTCGAACGGTCCCAGCCGGTCACCGGTCTCCTTGAAGTGGCGGTAGTAGCCGGTATCGCCGGCGAAGTAGAAGCGCTTGGAGCCGAGCACGGCCCAGGATGACCAGAGGCGGCGGCCCTGATCCAGAGCGGTCCGGCCCCCGCCGTGCTGTGCCGGCGTGCAGACCACGGTCAGCCCCTTCACCCGCACCGACTGGCCCCAGTCGAGCTCGACCGCATGGGTGATCCCGCGATCGGCGAGCCACGCCTTGATTCCGAGGGGCACGATGAAGAGAGGGTCGAACGTGCGGGCCAGCCGGCGGACGGCCGACTCGTCTAGATGATCGTAGTGGTCGTGCGAGATCAGGACGAAGTCGATGGCCGGTAGGTCGGTGAAGGCGATCCCGGGCGGCGTGTAGCGGGCGACGCCGACGAGGCCGCCGAAGGGGCCGCTCCGCTCGGCCCAGGTCGGATCGGTCAGGAACGTCACCCCGTCGACCTGCGCCAGCACGGTGGAGTGCCCGATCCAGGTCGCGGTCGTCCTCCGCGTCCGCCGGTGGAGCGCCGGCAAGTCCGGCGCGGCCAGGGGGAGCGCGGCGACCCGTCGCTCCGAGACCAGCCAGGTGCCGCCCACCACGAGCGAGTGCAGTCGCGCCCAGTAGGACGCCCGGCGGTAGTGCGGGTCCACGTTCTTGTACGCGCCCCCGGCGCGCTGGGCGGGATCGAAGAACCCGGAGGCGACGAGGGGCACCCGCCCCTGCGCGCCCGACCACGTCGGCCCCAGCGCCGAGGGCGCGGCGGTGCCGGCGGCGAGGACGAGGAGGACGAGCAGGGCCGCGCGCCAGCGGTGCACACCTCTAGGTTACCGCCCGGGTCAATCGGCGCGGAACGATCAGAGCTGACTTCGGATGGGGATGGAGAACGTCTCGAGGATCCGGGCGAAGAGCCCCCGCCGACGCCACCCCTCGTATGTCACCGGGCGCGACCGCTCGAGATCCTTCGCGAAGACCTCCTCGAGCCGCCGGGCCACCCTCGCATCGTAGATCACCAGGTTGAGCTCCTCGTTGAGCTCGAAGGAGCGGCGGTCCAGGTTCGTGCTGCCGACCGTCGCCCATCTGGAGTCGATCACCATGGTCTTGGCATGGAGCAGGGCCGCGCGGTACTCGTGGATCTCGACCCCGCTCCGGAGCAGCCGGCCGAGCTGGGCCCGGCTCGCCTGCCGGACCAGGTTGTGGTCGATGGCGCCCGGCAGCAGCAGCACGACGCGCACGCCGCGTCGGGCGGCCTGCACCAGCGTCTCGATCATCTTGTCGTCCGGCACGAAGTAGGGGTTGGTGATGTGGATCGAGCGGCGGGCCGACGCCATCGCGAGCAGGAACATGGTGTACATCGCCACGCTGCCCCCCGCCGGCGAGCTGCGGACGACCTGGGCGTCCACCCCGTCGGGGGCCGCGGCGGATCGCGGGAAGTAGTCGGCACCTCCCAGGGCCACCCCGGTGGCCTCGAGCCAGTTCTCCGCGAACGCTCCCTGGAGCTGCGCGACCACCGGACCCTCGACGCGAAGGTCGGTGTCGCGCCAGTGCCCCTCCTGGCGGCCGTTGCCGCTCCACTTCCCGCTGGTGCCCGATCCGCCGGTGAACCCGACACGGCCGTCCACCACCAGGATGCGGCGGTGGTTGCGGTAGTTGACGCGGTCGATCGTCCACGGCTCGATGGGTCGGTAGGTGACCACCTCGCAGCCGGCGTCGCCCATCAGCTGGCGGTACTCGACCGGCATGGCCAGGGCGCCCACCGCGTCGACGAGCACGTGGACCCTCACCCCCGCCCGGCAGCGCTCGGCCAGCGCCTCGGCGGTGTCGGCCGCGGGGGCGCCCTCCTCGAAGACGTACTGGGCGTAGGTGATTGTCCGGCGGGCAGCCCGGATGGCCGCGAGCTTGGCCGGGAAGATCTCCTCGCCGTTCAGCAGGATGCTCACCCGGTTGCCGGGCACCACCGCGGCCCCGGTGTACGCCACCATGGTCGCCTGGAACGAGGGCTCGCCCATCCCGAGCGCGGGAAGCTCGAGGTGGGGCGGGACCTTGGCACAGGCGCCGGCGAGGAGGAGCGGAGCCACCGCGGTGGCTACGGCCCGCTGCGCCCTCCGGCCCCAGCGGATCACAGCTTGCGGAGCACTTCGATCCGGTCGCCGGTGGCGGGATGGGTGCTGAAGAAGCCGCCCCCCGTGTCCGGGCCGGAGGTGTCCATCAACCACGTGAGGGTCGCGATCATCACCTGCTTGTCCCGACCCACGCGCTGCAGCAGCTCGACACCGTGCCGGTCGGCCGCGTATTCCTCGCTCCGGCTGTAGGTGCGTTGGATGAGCGCGCCCGCGATCGGGGCGACCCGCCCGGCACCCGGGATGATCTGGTCCAGGATGACCGCGCCGATCCCGATGCCGGCGCCGAGCGCCTGCTGCTTGGCAACGTGCCCGAGGTCCTCGTGCGCCACCTCGTGGGCCATGATCGCCACCAGGTGATCGTCGCTCGCCTTCTGCAGCAGACCGGTCGTGACGTAGAACTCGCCGTTCCCCGCGTTGGCCGCGTTGATGTTCGGGTCGTCGACGATGCCGACCTTCACCTCGCCGGGTGTGCGTGGCCGGTTCATGACCGCGAGCAGCGGCACCATCGCCCGCTTCAGACGCTCGACCTGGGCCGGATCGACGGTCTTCTGAGAGGGGGCCGGGGAGGGCGGCCGCGTCTCGCTCCGGCCGGCCGGGGCGGGAGCCGAGCCGGTCCCGACCGCGCAGCCGGTCAACAGCAGCGCAGCGAGCAGCGCGCTTGCCGAGGCCGCCCCGCCGGTCATCGCCGGTCCCCCGCCATCCGGGCGGGCCGGACCGCGTCCTGTCCCGCCTGCAGCGTCGCCGTCACCTGGTCCCGGGCGGTATCGAAGACCTCCTCCGCGACGGACTGCACCGACCGGAGCGCGTCCGCGGCGGCGACGCGCGCGGTCCGGCCCTTGGCGTCGGCCAGCCGCCGGAGGTCCTCCCCCCACACCCAGACCGCGATGCCCCCCACGATGGCTCCCAGCACGAATCGACTCAGCATGGCCTTCTCCTCCTGGTGTTCACGATGTTCACGCCGCCTCGTGCGTGCACCACTCGATGCCGGCACGGCGGCGGATCTGGTGTCCGCACGGCTCGAGCGCGATCACGAGGGTCTCGCCGCGCTCGTGCCAGTTCTGGACCTCTCGAAAGACGTTGCACGTCCGACAGTACAGCGCCGGCACTCCGCTCATCATGCGCCTCCTCTTCCGGTTCCATCCGCCGCGGCGGGCTTGGCGCAGCCGGGGCAGATCTCGAGGTCGGCATCGTAGGCGATGCCGTGGATCGGGCAGCGGGCCAGCCGGAGCGGAGCGGCCCCCCCGTGGCGACCGAGCCGTCGCCCGAGCCCGACCGCCGCACCCGCGAGGATCAGCGCGGCCGCCACCCGCGCGGACGCTTGATAGGCGTTCATGTCAGAGGCGACCCGTGAGAAGGAGGATCAGGAGGACCAGGACCAGGAGCCCCACGCCCCCTCCCGGGTAGTAGCCCCAGCCCGAGCTGTACGGCCAGGTGGGCAGGACCGCCACCAGGATCAGTACCAGCAGGATGAGGACAAGCAGTGACACGTTCGCGCTCCTTCCGTGGTGTCTCGTGTTCCGGTCGCGCGCCCCCGGCGGGCGACGGGCCGATTCCCGCCGCCCGCCTCGTCGGCCAGCCTACCGGTTGCGCTCCTGCCCGCCTTGCCGCCCGCTGCGATCGTCCTGCCCCGGCTGCGGATTGCGACCGGGCTCCTGCTGCGACTGACCCTGACGGTCCTTGTCGCGGTCGTGTCCGGGCTGCTGACCCTGTTTCTCGGTGGTGTTCATCCCCTGTTCTCCTTTTCTTCCGGCGCCCGCGCGCCGGAGTCCGTGGTGGCCCGCGCTCAGCGCGCGCGGGTGGTTCGCCGTCGCCGCGGGATGCGTGCCCCCGCCGCGCGGGCTTCGCTCAGGGCGATGGCGACGGCCTGCTTACGCTTGCGGACCTTCCGCCCCGAGGACGAGCGGAGAGTGCCCCGCTTGTACTCGCCCATCACCTTCTTGACCTTCCGGCCTCCCCGCCTCGCCTTCGTCACGATCGCTCTCCCAGCCGTTCCAGCAGCGTGCGCAGCTCGTCGGCGTGCTCTTCCTCCTTGGCGAGGATCTCCTCCAGCAAACGCCGACTCGTCGGATCGTCCTCGCCGAGGTAGCGCACCATCTCGGCGTACGACTCGATCGCGATGCGTTCCGCCACCAGGTCCTCCTTCAGCATGTCGACCAGCCCTTCGCCGGCGACGTACTCGGAGTGACTGCGGCTCGCCAGCCCCTGCGGGCTGAAGTCGGGATCGCCTCCGAGCTGGGTGATGCGCCGGGCGATCTCGTCGGCGTGCCCCTGCTCCTCGGCCGCGTGCTCCGCGAACTCGTCGGCCACCGCCTGGGCGTGGATCCCGGTGGCCGTGTAGTGGTGCCGCTTGTACCGCAGGACGCACACGATCTCCGTCGCCAGGGCCTCGTTGAGGAGGCGGATGACGGTCTCCCGGTCGGCCCGGTAGGCGCCGGTGACCGGGCCCTGCTCGATGCGCGAGCGGGCGCGGCGGCGAATCTCCTTGATGTCACTCACGAACTCTCCGGCCATGTCTGCCTCCCCGCCCGCGGCGTGGGAACCTCTATCGGCCCGCCTGACGGACCGTCAGCTCGTTCTTGACCGACTTGACGCCGGGCACCGCTCGCGCCATCTCGGAGGCCCGGGCCGCCGCGACGATGCTCGACACCTCGCCGGTCAGGGTCACGATCCCCGCGTCAGTCCGCACGTCCACGCTCTTGAGCTGCGCGTCCGCGGAGAGGCGCTTCTGCACCGCCCGGTCGATGTCGGCGTCCTGGGCGGCGACCATCTTGCGCGCGCTCGGCGCCACCACCTGCAGGTCGTTCTTCACCGACTTGACGCCCTCGATGTTCGCGGCGATCTGCTCGGCCGCGGCCTTGGCCTCGGCGGAGTCGACCTTCCCGCGCAGGTGCACGACGCCGCCCTTCATGGTGTCGACGCTGACCTGGGTGCCCTTCACCCGCTCGTCCGCGAAGAGCGCGATCTTGGTCTTCGAGGTGATCCAGGAATCGCTGACCGCGGTCTTGGCGTCCTGGGTCATGGTCTTGGCCTTGTCCTTGGCCTCCTCCATCTTGCCCTGCGCGCCCGCGGCGAGCGGAGCCGCCGCCAGGAGCGCGGTGAAGAGCGTCGCCGTCGTCATCGTCTTGCCGTAACGCATGGTTGCGTCCTCCTTTGGATGTGAGATGTGGTTGAGCGGGGCCGCCCGGCGGCCCGTGCTATTTCGGAACCGCGCCGTCGTCGATGGGCCTCGGAGAGTCGGAGTCGACCGGACGCGACCGTCCTTCCTCGTCCAGCTGCACCGGCCGCCCCGCGCCGGCTTCGTGGTCGCTGCGCTCGGGGTCGGGCTCCACGGTCTCCCTTCGCGGGTTGCGCACGTCTCGATCCGGATCCTGGAGATCCTTTCTGCCGATCCGGGGCTGCTCGCTCGTCTTCGACCTGCGCGTCATGGGTGCCCTCCTTGATTCGGTGCCGCACGATTTGCACGACGATGAGCAAGGGGAGCAAGCGATGTGCCACCGCGAAAAGTCGCGATCGACAGGGTGATGCGCCCGGGCCGACGAGGGGCGGGTGGCCATCCGGTAAGGAGTGCCACGTAGTTTCTTCCGGATCGGCGCGGGCGAGCGCGCTGATGGGACGACCTCACGTGGGGCCGGGATCTTCCGCGCCGGTCACATCCTCGCGGCCCTCGCGATCGTGCCGCGCCGGCTTCCGGAGGTGCTCGGGCGCAGAAGGTAGCGGCTACCGGGTAGCTTTGACCGGATGGCCCCTCGCGGCTCGAGCTAGGCGATCCACACGGACTTGATGTTCACGAACTCGCGGATGCCGTACTCGGAGAGCTCGCGGCCGTAGCCCGAGCGCTTGATCCCGCCAAAGGGCAGGCGAGGATCCGATTTCACGAGCGCGTTCACGAACACTGAGCCTGCCTCGATTTGCGCCGCCATGCGCTCCGCGCAGGCACGGTCCCGCGTCCAGACCGAGGCCCCGAGCCCGTACGGAGACGCGTTGGCGAGGCGCACGGCATCAGCCTCGTCCTTGGCGCGGACCACGGCCGCGACCGGCCCGAACGTCTCCTCGTCGAAGGCCGGCATGCCCGTGGCGACGGCCGTCAGCAGGGTGGGCGGATAGAACGCCCCCGGACCGGCAGGGATCTCGCCCCCCAGAAGCCGCTTGGCTCCGCGCCGGACCGATTCCTCGACCTGCCGGTGAAGCACATCTCTCAGATCGGCGCGCGCCTGCGGGCCGACCTGAGTTTCGCGTACCAGGGGGTCGCCCATGCGACGGCTCTGGAGCTCTTCACGGAATGACGCGAGAAATCGATCCGCAACGGGCTCGACCACGATGAACCGTTTCGCCGCGATGCAACTCTGACCGCTGTTGATCAACCGGGCGTCCGCCGCCGTCCGGGCGGCGGCGGGTAGATCGGCGTCGGCCAGCACGATGAACGGGTCGCTCCCGCCGAGCTCGAGCAGCGTCTTCTTGAGGTTGCGCCCGGCGATCTCGGC
>DATIFV010000080.1:0-15751 GCA_035455085.1 Candidatus Methylomirabilota bacterium
GAGCCCGCCCGCGGCGAGCAGGGCCGCCTGCAGCAGGAGCAGCGCGGGGGCGCCGATCGCGCCGGCGCTGCCGCCCACCGCGATCCCCGCGAGCTGGGCCGCGAACTGGGTGGCGGTCATCACCGCCACCGCGCGGCCCACGCCGCCCACCGCCACACGCGTGAGCATCGCGTCGCGGGCCGGCATGACGAAGGCCCCCACCGCGCCCACCGCGAGCGCGTAGGCGATGAGGCCACCGTAGGCGAGCCGGCCCTGCGCGATCGCCGCCCCCAGCAGGAGCGGCGGCACCGCGGCCACGAGATGGCCCCGGATCAGCAGCCCGCGGCAGTCCGCGCGGTCGGCGACCGCCCCGCCGAGCAGCATCAGGACGATCGACGGTGCCATCAGCGCCATCTGGGCGAGGCCCACCCGGGCCGCCGGCTCGTGGAGCACCACGGTGACGAGCCACGGGAAGACGATGGTCTGCAGCCCCGCGCTCCCGAACCAGGAGCTGATCCCGGCCAGGTACCACGGGAAGGCGCGGGCGGCGGAGGACACCGCCTCAGACGAGCCGGGTGCGGATGTCGATCTCCGAGACCAGGGTGCGGTGCACCGGGCACCGGTTGGCGATCTCGAGCAGCCGCGCCCGCTGCTCGCCGCTGAGCGGGCCGGTCAGGCTGATCTCCCGCTCGATCCGATCCAGCATGCCCTCCTTCGTCTCGCACTCCGCGCAGTCCTGGGCGTGGACCCTCGAGTGGGCCAGGCGTACGGTCACCGCCTCGAGCGGCCACTGCTTGCGCCGCGCGTACATGGACACGGTCATCGACGTGCAGGCGCCGAGCGCGGCCAGCAGCAGCTCGTAGGGCGAGGGGCCGGTGTCCGCCCCTCCCGCGGCGACCGGCTCGTCGGCCACGAGCCGGTGGCGACCCGTCTCGACCTCCTGCGTGAACCCGCCGGCGTTACCTCTCACCACCACGGTGGCCATATCTCCTCCCTGGTCCGGGCGACGGATCGAAGCACCGTGATCATACCGGAGCGTCCGCGGCGGAGGCAGTCTTCGGGCATTCTGCCGGGCCGCTGGCGCGATGCTCATCGTTGATGCTCGCCATCGGCATCAATGCGCGCTCCCCGCGGATGGGGGCTGCCCGCAGCCGGGCGCTGTGGCAAGATACCCGCCATGGCGGACCGCCTCGGGGTTTCCGGCTTCCTCGCCCGCTTCGCCTTCGCGCTGCTCGTGGTGGGCGCGACCTACAATCCGACCGGCTACTCCTACTACGACTGGGCCCAGCGCACCGGCTGGCAGTGGCGGCCGCCGATCGTGTTCGTCGGCGTGATCCTGCTGATCGGCTGGGTGATCTGCCTGCGCCTGACCCTGCGCTCGATCGGCGGCATCTACCTGATCCTCGCCAATGCCTTCCTCGCCGCCCTCTTCTGGCTCTTCGCCTCCTGGGGGTGGCTCCCGATCGAGAACGTCGCCGCGATCTCCTGGATCGGCCTGGTGAGCGTCACCGCCATCCTCGCCGTCGGGATGTCGTGGTCCCGGCTGCGCGGCACCCCCCGGACGTAGCGCGTGGGACGGCTCGACGGCAAGGTGGCGCTCGTCACCGGCGCGGGCTCCGGCATCGGGGACGCCACCGCCCGCCTCTTCGCCCGCGAGGGCGCAGCGGTGGCCGCGGCGGACCGCAACGCGGCGGCGGCCGGCGAGGTGGCGCGCGCGATCGCGGCGGCCGGCGGCCGGAGCCTCGCCCTGGCCGGCGATGCGGCACTGCGCGCGGACGCCGAGCGCTGGGTCGCCGACACGGTGGCCGCCTTCGGCCGGCTCGACATCCTGGTCAACAGCGCGGGGGTGACGAGCCGGGCCGCGCCCGCCGACTGGGACTGGGAGCGGACCTGGGACTGGGTGATGGCCGTCAACGTCAAGGGCTCGGTGCTGGCCTCCCGCGCCGCGGCCGAGGCCATGCTGCGCACCGGCGGCGGGGCCATCGTCAACCTGGCCTCGATCTACGGGCTGGTCGGCCGCCCCAGCGGGCTCACCACCACGGGCATCGAGGCCTACTCGCACAGCAAGGGCGCGGTGGTGCAGCTCACCCGCGACATGGCGGTGCACTTCGCGCGGTCCGGGATCCGGGTCAACGCCCTCTGCCCCGGCTTCGTCGAGACCAGCATGACCCGCGCGCTCACCGAGGATCCCGAGCGCCGGCGCTTCCTCGAGGACAGGCACCCCATGGGGCGGCTGGCCCGCCCGGAGGAGGTCGCCCGGGCCGCGCTCTTCCTGGCCTCGGACGAGGCCTCGTTCATCACCGGCGTGTGCCTGCCGGTGGACGGCGGCTACACCGCGCAGTAGGCGGGTTCCCGCCCCGGGGCCTCCGGGCCGCGGGCGGGGGCCGCTCAGCCCTTGGTGCTCCCGGCGGTGAGCCCGGAGATGTAGTAGTCCATCAGGAAGACGTACAGGAGCACCGGGGGCAGGCACGCGAGCACCGCGCCCGCCATCAGCCCGCCCCAGTGGTAGACGTCGCCCTTGATGAGGCTCGTCACGGTGCCGGCGGTGAGCACCTGCTCGCTGCTCGAGAAGATGAACGCCAGCGGGTACAGGAACCCGGACCACGACACCGTGAACGCGAAGATGGTCGCCGCGATCAGCCCGGGCACCGCCACCGGGAGGAAGACGCGCACGAGCATCTGCAGGTGGCTCGCTCCGTCCACCAGGGCCGCCTCGTCCAGTTCCTTCGGGATCGAGGAGAAGTACCCGATGAGCAGCCACGTGCAGAAGGGCACGATCAGGGGCGGATACACGAGGAGCAGCGACCACTTGGAATTGAGCAGCCCGAGGTTGCCGACGATCTTGAAGAGCGGGATGAACAGCAACGAGTCGGGCACGAGGTACACCAGGAACACCGCGGTGCCGAGCACGCTCGCCCCGACGAAGCCGAGCCGGGACAGGGCATAGGCCGCGAGCACGCTGATCGCCATCGACAGCAGCACCACCGGCACCGTGACCAGCACCGAGTTCTTGAAGTAGATCAGGAAGTCCGTCTTGGCGAACAGGTCCCGGTAGTGCTGCAGGGTCGCGCCCTCCTGGATCAGCAGCGGGATGCCCTTGAGCCCCTCGATCTCCTGGTTGGTCTTCAGCGAGGTGATGGCCATCCAGTACGGCGGGAAGAGGAAGAAGATGACGAAGAGCCCGATGATCCCGTAGCAGACGAGGAGGGTCGCCTTCCGCCGCCCGCTCCGGCTCAGCATCACACCGTGCTCCGCCGGATGCCCCGCAGGATGAAGAACGCCGAGACGGCGAGGATCGGGAACATGAACAGCGACACCGCCGCGCCGAGCGGCACGTCGCCGGTGGCGATGCCGAGCTCGAAGGCGTAGGTCCCGAACACGTGCGTGGTGTGCCGGGGGCCGCCGCGCGTGAGCACGCGGATGATGTCGAACGTGGCGAGCGTCACGATGGTCGAGAAGAGCAGCGTGATCGCGATGATGTTCTTGAGCATCGGCAGGGTGACGTAGCGCAGGCGCTGGGGCGCGCTGGCCCCGTCGATGGCCGAGGACTCGAACAGCTCCTGCGGGATCGACTTGAGGCCGGCCAGGTAGGTGATCATGAAGAACGGCGTGCCGTACCAGATGTTGACCAGGACCACCGAGAAGCGGGCCCAGAAGGGCTCGGACAGCCACGGCTTGGGGCTGATGCCGACCAGCATGAGCAGCCAGTTGAGCGCGCTGTGGGTGGGCTCGTAGATCCACCACCATCCGAGGCTCGACAGGGCCAGCGGCATCACCCACGGGATCAGGGAGAGGCCGCGCCAGACGCGCTGCCCGCGCACGGGCAGCGCGTGGATGACCACCGCGAGCGTGAAGCCGAGGACGGCCTTCCACAGCACCGCGAGGAAGGTGAAGAGGAACGACATCTGGACCACCGTCCAGAAGGTGTCCAGCGTCGTGAGATAGCGGAAGTTGTCGAGCCAGACGAACGTGGTCTCCCGCTTGTTCAGCATGCTGAGGTAGATCGAGTAGAAGAACGGATAGGCGACGAGGCCGCTGATGAGAGCGATCAGCGGCAGGCACATCACGACGCCGACCGCTCCGCGCGAGCGCAGACGGAGCGGCCACCGCGCCCGCTCGGGCTTGACCCGGGCGGGCGCGGTGACGTCGAGGGCGGTGCCGTTGGCGCTCATGCGGGTGCCTCAGCCGCGCTTGTACCCCTCCAGCTCCTTGGCCGCCCACTTCATGGCGTCCCGCGGGGCCATGCCCCCCGACGTGGCCTTGCCCACCATGGTGGGCAGGAGCCACTTGTAGTAGATCTGCACGCCGTACTCCTGCTTGGCGGGCCAGCCGGCGACGATCAGCTTCTCGTCGCCGCGCACCGGGTAGTTGTACTGCCCGCCCGGCGGGGGCCCGATCTCGGTCCACACGGGGTGGTCCATGAAGGACGGCAGCTGCGGGTAGTCGTAGCCCTGGGAGGCGGTGATCAGCTTCCACTGGATCTCGCGCTGCGAGACGTGCAGGAGCAGGTCCTTGGCGGCCTGCTTCGCCTTCGAGAACCTCCAGATGCCCCACGAGAAGGGCAGGGCGCCCCGGAAGTGGCCCTTGGGCCCGCGCGGCACGTCGTGGTGCCAGACCTGCGCGGCCACCGCGGGCTGGTCGCGCTTGGCGACCGTCCACGCGCTCGGCGGGTTGATGATGGCCGACCCCTTGCCCGAGATCAGCCAGCGGTTGTTGGAGGCGTCGTCCCAGCCGTAGATCTCCTTGGGCATGAACTGGGTCAGCTCCCGCAGGTACTCGATGACCCCCACGGTGGCGTCGGACTCGATGGTGACCTCGCCCTTGTCGTTCATCGGCACCACCCCGTGGGAGGCGAAGAGCGGGCCGAGCCAGTCGTTGGAGTCGGTGTTCTCGGCGATGGAGGCGCCGAACGGGAATCCCGCCGCGTGGACCTTCTTGGCGCCCGCGAGGAACATCTTCCAGTCCCACGCCTGCACCTTGCCGGGCACCCGCTTCCTGGCGTCCACCGGGAAGAGCTCCCGTACGTCGATTCCCGCGTGCTGCTTCCACAGATCCATGCGGGTCTCGAGCGGGTAGGTGTGGGAGCCGATCGGCGAGGGCAGCGTGACCCACCGACCGTCCTGGAAGTTGAGGTAGGTGGCGTTCTCGTTGAAGTTGCCGTATTTCTTGATCAGGGTCTCCGCCACGTCGCTCATCGGCTCGAGCTTGTCCTTGTAGAGGGTGCCGTTCCACGTGCCGAAGGCGATGATGTCGTGCCCCGCACCGGCCCGGTACTCGGCGGCTCCGGTGAGGTCGAGCTTGTTTCCGATCGAGGTGATGAAGTCGATCGCGATCTCGACCTTGTTGGCCCGTCCCCACTCCTCGATGATCCCCTTGAGAACATCGTTCGCGCCCGGGACCCAGTGGTCCCAGAGCCCCAGGGTCAGCTTGGTCTGGGCGCGAGAGACGTGCGGGAAGCCGACGACCGTTGCGGCAGCGGCCCCCCCGGCGGCGGTCTTCAGGAAGTTGCGGCGGCTGGTCGGCTCCATGTGCGTCCTCCTTCCGTGTGGGTGGGCGAGGCGATGCGGGGGCCGGTGACCGCAACGCTAGCCCCGGCCGCCGGGTGGGCTCAATCCGCCGCCCGGCTCAGTTTTCTGGGTCGTCTGCGGCATCCCGCGGTGTCCGGGCGCACGGCCCGGGCCCCGCCGGGCGCCCCGGGGGCCTGTGGTACGATCGATTCCCACTCAGGAGGACACGCCATGGCGCACCGCGGCTTCTCGCACATCGGCCTCTCCACGCTCGACCTCGACTCCACGCGCGCCTTCTACGAGGGGGTGCTCGGCTTCAAGGCGGTGCGCTGCGACACCATCCGGGTCAAGGAGGGCGGGCGCATCCGCCACATCTTCTTCGACACCGGGCACGGCCAGCTCATCGCCTTCATGGAGGCGCGCGGGGTGGCGGGTGTGCCCGCGCAATACGAGGCCGGCATCGCCCGGGGCCTGGGCGTGCCGAGCGTGTTCTATCACTTCGCCTTCGAGGCGGGCTCGGAGGACGGGCTCGAGAGCAAGCGCCGGGAGCTCCTCGGCAAGGGCGTCGAGGTCACCGAGGTGGTCGACCACGACTGGGCCAAGTCCATCTACTTCAAGGACCCCAATGGACTCCAGCTCGAGTACTGTTGCTACACCCGGGCCCTCGGTGCCGACGACGCGCGCATGCAGGACCGCTTCGAGATCTCGGCGCGGCGCCTGGGCCTCGAGGATGCCGACGCCCTGCGTGCGCGGGAGCGCGTCCCGGTCGGCTCGCAGTAGGAGGCACACGTCATGATCGGCTCTCAGGACCTCATCGTCGGGCTCGTGATCGCGGTCGTGCTCTTCGGGGCCAAGCGGCTTCCGGAGCTCGCCGGCTCGGTCGGCAAGTCGCTCAAGGAGTTCAAGAAGGGCATGGCGGAGGCCACCGAGGAGCCGCCGGCCGTGCCCGTCGCGGCCAGGGCCGCGGACCCCGCGCCCGGGAAGACGTGCCCCGCCTGCCAGACCGCGCTGCAGGCCGAGTGGCAGCACTGCCCGCGCTGCGGAGCCGCAACCGCCTAACCACCCACCCCCTCCCTCCCCCTCTCCCTCCCCAAAGGGAGGGAGAGGGCCGGGGTGAGGGTGGAGCCCATCACCGCGCCCGGGCCGCCCGCGCCGCCCGGCGCAGATCCCCGGCCAGCCGACGGCTCTCCGCCTCCCGCGCCCGCGGATCCTCGATGCGCAGGATCGCGGAGGGGTGGATGGTCACGAAGGTCGGGATCCCCTGCGGCGACACCAGCGCGCGGCCCCGGCTGTCGCGGATGGTCACGCGGCGCTCGAGCACCGCGCCGGCCGCGGTCACGCCGAGGCACACCAGCACCGCCGGCCGGACCAGCCAGAGCTCCTGCTCGAACCACGGATGGCAGGCCTCGACCTCGCCCTGGTTCGGCCGCTCGTGGATGCGCCGCTTGCCGCCCGCCTCCACCTTCCACTTGAAGTGCTTGACCGCGTTCGTGATGTAGACGTCGCGCCGGTCCAGCCCCGCCTCGGCCAGGACCCGGTCGAGCATCCGGCCCGCCGGCCCCACGAACGGCCGGCCGGCGAGATCCTCCTCGTGCCCCGGCTGCTCGCCGATGAGCATGAGGGCGGCCGGGGTCGGCCCCTCGCCGAACACCGTGCGGGTCGCGCGCTTGTAGACGTCGCAGGCGGTGCAGCGGGCCGCCCGGCGGCGCAGGCGCTCCAGGGTCACGCTCGAGGCGCGGTCAGCCATGGTCGGATGTCCTGCCCGAGAGCATAGGCCCGCGCCGCCTGTCGATCGGACGGCCCGCCGTTCGACCTACTGGCGAGACACAGCCGAGAGGCAGGAGGCCCCCATGCGAGGCGCGATCCAGCGGATCACCCCGTTCCTGTGGTTCGATACCCAGGCCGAAGAGGCCGCGACCTTCTACGTCTCCATCTTCCCCAACTCGCGGGTGCTGGGCGGTGCCCGCTACAACGAGGAAGCCGCGAAGGCCGCCGGTCGGCCCCCGGGCTCGGTCATGACCGTGCAGTTCGAGCTCGACGGGCAGGCGTTCATCGCGCTCAACGGCGGGCCGATCTTCAAGTTCACCGAGGCCGTCTCGTTCGTCGTGAACTGCGAGAGCCAGGAGGAGATCGACCACTACTGCCAGGCGCTGTCCGCGGGCGGCCAGCCGGTGCGGTGCGGGTGGCTGAAGGACCGCTTCGGCGTGTCCTGGCAGGTGGTGCCGACCATCCTGGGCGAGATGCTGCAGGACCAGGACCCGGAGAAGCCGAAGCGGGTCATGGCGGCGCTGCTTCGGATGACCAAGCTCGACATCGGCGCGCTCAGACGAGCCCACGCGGGGCGGTCCGACCCGGCCGCGTAGCCGCGAATTCCCGCCGGCCGCCCGGGTCGAGGCCTTGACACCGCCGGCACCGGCGCTACAGTGTCCCCGGCAAAACCCGCGCGGTCGGAGGGGCGCGACGTGCTCCCCTCTCGAGACCGCCGCCCGGGCGGGCTCGGCGTCGAAGGCACCGCCAGGCACCGGAGGCGCGCTCCGGGGACTCGGAGCGTGACCTCCTCACGACAAGGGGGTCGGGTATGTCTGAGCAACGCGTGAATCGCCGCCAGTTCATCAGGGCCACCGGCGCGGGGGCGCTCGCCACCGGCATCGGCGCCAACATCATCGTCCCCGGACGGGCCCGCGCCGCGAAGAAGAGCCTCAAGATCCTCCAGTGGGTCCACTTCGTCCCCGCCTACGACGAGTGGTTCAACAAGAAGCTCATCAAGGAGTGGGGCGAGAAGAACGACACCGAGGTGACCGTGGACAACATCGGCATCGCCGGCATCGGTCCCCGGGCGACCGCCGAGGTGTCCGCCCAGAAGGGCCACGACCTCTTCCTGCTCAACTGGCCGCCGCCCTCCTTCGAGGAGCAGACGGTGGACATGAAGGACGTCTACCAGGAGCTCGAGCGGAAGGTCGGCAAGCCCATCGACCTGGCGGTCAAGAGCACCTACAACCCCAAGACCAAGAAGTACTTCGCCTTCTCGCCCTCGTTCACGCCCGATCCGGTGAACTACCGCCAGGATCTCTTCGGCCAGGTGGGCCTGCCCAACGGCCCCAAGAGCTGGGACGAGGTACGCACCGCGGGGGCGAAGATCAAGAAGCAGACCGGCAGCCCGGTCGGCATCGGCCTGGCCAACGAGATCGACACCGCGATGGCCATGCGCACCATCATGTACGCGCACGGCGCCCACGAGCAGGACGCGGGCGGCAACCTGACCCTGAACTCGAAGCAGACGCTCGAGACCATCAAGTTCGTCAAGGCGCTGTTCCAGGAGACCATGACCGACGAGGTCTTCACCTGGGACGCCTCCTCCAACAACCGCGCCATGATCGCGGGCAAGATCTCGCTGGCCCTCAACGCCATCTCGATCACCCGCACCGCCGAGAAGCAGGATCCGGAGATCTCGAAGAAGATCCAGCTCACCAAGGCCCTCCGGGGTTCGGTGCGGGCCATCGGCCTCGAGCACGTCATGCAGTGCTACGTCATCTGGAAGTTCGCGGAGAACATCGACGGGGCCAAGAAGTTCCTGATCGACTACACCACGAGCTTCCGGGACGCCTTCGTGGCCGGCGAGTTCTACGACTTCCCGTGCTGGCCCAAGACGGTGCCCGACATCAACAAGCTCATCGCCAACGACCCCAAGGCGCACCCGGCCGACAAGTACAAGGTGCTGGACGACGTGCTCACCTGGGCGACCAACGTCGGCTACCCCGGCTACGCCAACGCGGCCATCGACGAGATCTACAACACCTGGGTGCTCAACGTCATGTTCGCCAAGGCGGCCAGCGGCGCCGCCTCGCCGGAGGACGCGCTCAAGGAGGCCGACGTCCAGTGCCGGCGCATCTTCGCCAAGTGGAAGGAAAAGAAGATGGTGTAGCCGGTCCGGGGCGACGCGGACCGCACGCACGGGAGGCTCCGGGCGGACCGGAGCCTCCCGTCGATCCCCATGACCCACGACACGGTAACGGCAGCGGCGCGCGCCCGGCCCCGCGCGCTCGCCTCCCTCCTCGACCGGCCGGGGTGGCTCGGATTCTTCATGATCGCCCCGGCGGTGCTCTACATCGCGCTGGTGGTCGGGCTGCCCTTCTTCCTCGCCCTCTACTACAGCCTGACCAACATCACCGCGGGCAGCCGCGCTCTCGAGTTCGTCGGCCTCACCAACTTCCGGGCCATCCTCGACACCCCCCAGTTCCTGACCGCCCTGCGCAACACCTTCGTCTTCGCGGTCGGCTCCCAGGTGCTCGTCATCGTGCTGGCCACCGTCCTGGCCCTGGCCCTGCTGAAGGACTTCCGGGGCAAGTGGCTCGTCCGGCTCCTGATCCTGCTGCCGTGGGTGGCCCCGATGTCGCTCGGCAGCATCGGCTGGCTGTGGATCCTCGACTCGATCTACAGCGTGATCAACTGGACGCTCCAGGCCGCGGGCCTCATCACGCCGGAGAACTGGCCGATGTACCTCGGCAAGCCCTACCTGGCGATGATGTCGGTCATCGGCGTCCACGTGTGGCGCCTGCTCCCGCTGGCCACCGTGATCCTGCTGGCCGGGCTCACCTCCATCCCCCAGGAGATCCACGACGCGGCCCAGGTCGACGGGGCCGGGCCCGTGCGGCAGCTGTTCCAGATCACCCTGCCCCTCGTGCGCCCGATCATGATGGTGGCCACGCTCTTCGGGCTGGTCTACGCCTTCACCGACATGATCGTGATCTTCGTGCTGACCCGGGGCGGGCCCTACAACACCACCCAGGTGCTGTCCACCCTGGCCTTCTTCACGGGCATCCAGGGCGGCGACCTCGCGGAGGGCGCGGCGATCGCGGTCTTCCTGTTCCCGCTGCTGGTGGTGGTCGCCATCGTGTTCCTGCGCATCGCCCGGCGCAGCGAGGTGACCTGATGGCGCGCCCCGGCCGGGCCCGGCAGGTGGCGGGGCGCACCGCCCACGCCGGCGTCATCGGCCTCTTCACCCTCTTCACCGCGTTTCCGTTCTACTGGATGCTGATCACCACCTTCAAGACGACCGGCGACCTGCTCAGGCGCGGCAACAATCCCTTCATCTACAACGAACCGCCCACCCTGGAGAACCTCCAGGTACTCTTCGGGGACACCCTCTACGGCCGCTGGCTCTGGAACACCGGCTTCGTGGGCCTGCTGGTGGTCGCCATCACGCTGGTGCTCGCGCTGCCCGCCGGCTACGCCCTGGCCCGGCTCACCGGCCGCTGGGGCGAGCAGCTCGGCATCGGGATCTTCCTCACCTACCTCGTGCCCCCCACCCTGCTCTTCATCCCCCTGTCCCGGCTGATCGCCGTGCTCGGGCTGCAGGACTCGCTCTGGTCGCTCGTCCTGGTCTACCCGTCGTTCACGGTGCCCTTCTGCACCTGGCTCCTCATGGGCTTCTTCAAGGCCATCCCGCGGGACGTCGAGGAGGCGGCCATGCTCGACGGGCTCAGCCGGCTCGGCGCCTTCGTCCGGGTCGTGATCCCCATCTCGGTGGCGGGCATCCTCACCGTGATCATCTTCAGCTTCACCCTCGTCACCCAGGAGTTCGTCTACGCCCTCACCTTCATCTCCACCGCCTCGCAGTACACGGTGAGCGTCGGGGTGCCGACCTTCCTGGTGCGCGGCGACGTCTACTTCTGGGGATCGCTGATGGGCGGCTGCTTCATCGCCAGCGTGCCGGTCGCCATCGTCTACAACTTCTTCGTCGACCGCTTCATCGCGGGCTTCACGGTGGGGGCGATCCGGTAGGCCGGCGGCGCCGGCGGGGGGCGATCACCGGTGGGGCGCGGGGCCGGCGGCCGACCGTGGCCGCTCGTCCCGACCATCTGGGCGAGGTGAGGCGAAGCGAGTCATGGCCGAGATGCTCCAACGCTTCCGGGAGGCTCAGGACCGGCCGCACGCCGGCTTCCAGGCGGCGCTCCGCGAGCTCCAGGCCGGCCGCAAGACCGGGCACTGGATCTGGTACATCTTCCCCCAGCTCGCCGGACTCGGGCGCTCGACGACCGCCGTCCACTACGGGCTAGCCGGAGCGGAGGAAGCCGCGGCCTACCTGCGCGACGCCGTGCTCGGCGAGCGGCTGACCGCCGCGGCCGCGGCCGTCGCCTCACACCTGGGCGACACCGCACATCCGGTGCCGCTCGCGACCGTGATGGGCGCGGAGATCGATGCGCTCAAGCTGGTCTCGAGCATGACGCTGTTCCGGCACGTGGCCCGGGCGCTCCACGCGGCGGATCCGCAGCCGCGGTTCGCGACCCTGGCCGGGCACGCTGACGCCATCCTCGCCGCCGCGGCCCGGCAGGGCTACCCGCCATGCGCCTACACGGAGGCCGAGCTGCGCGGCCGACGCGCCTGAGCGTCACCCATCCGTCGTCGGACCCGGCCGGGTTGGTTCCCACTTCCCCGGCACGGGAACGGCCTCGCCCTCGCCGGGCCACGGGGGCATCGTGACTCCCAGCGCGGCGAGCGGCTCGGCCCCGAGCGCCCGGAACTGGAACTGCGTGCCGACCGGGATCGTCACGCACACGCCGGCCTCGACCGTCACGAGCTCTTCCTGGTCGCCGGCGCGCCGCCACAGCTGGCCGCGCCCCGACAGGAACCACCAGATCTCGTCCACGGTCCGGTGGTGGATCGCCGTCGACGTCTGGCCGGCGGCGAGCTCGAAGTGCGCCATGCTTCCGCCCCGCAGCGCCAGGAGGACGCGCACGTCCGAGCCGTCCGGGGCCACCGCGTCACGGTCGACGGGCAGCCGCTTGGTCTCGAACCTCGTCATCGCCGGCCGGGCGAGGTGGTGCCGGAGGGCCTCAGCGCTTGTAGAGCCCCATCAGGCTGGCCTTGGCCAGGGTGTTGAAGTTCAGGTAGAACCCCACCACCGCCGCCGAGGTGTCGGCCGTCACGGGCAGCGCGTCCATGGACACCGCGTGGACCGTGAAGAGGTACCGGTGCGGGTGGTCGCCGGGCGGCGGGCACGGGCCGCCGTAGCCCGGCTTGCCGAAGTCCGTCCGCACCTGGAGCGCGCCCGCCGGCAGCCTGCCGGCGGCCGGATTGCCGGCGTCGAGCGGCAGCTCGGTCACGCCCGGCGGGATGTTGACCACGACCCAGTGCCAGAAGCCGCTGCCCGTCGGCGCGTCCGGGTCGAAGCAGGTCACCGCGAAGCTCTTGGTGCCCGCGGGCACCTCCTCCCAGCGCAGGTGCGGCGAGCGGTTGCCGCCCGCGCACCCGAAGCCGTAGTCGCTCGACAGGACATGGTCGCCGCCCAGGTAGTCGCCGTCCTTGAAGCTCTGGCTCGCGAGCTTCATGAGCGCGCGGGCACCTCCAGGCCCAGCTCCGCCAGCTTGGCCCGCGTGGGCCGCCCCGTCTCCGGGTCCCAGCCGGCCATCTCGTAGTACAGCCGCCGCGCGGCCAGGAACTGCTCGGGATCGATGCGCTCGCCCTTGAGCGCGCCGTTGCCGATGCCCTCGTGCAGGCGCCCGGGCAGCGTGTCGTCGGCCGGGGTGAAGCCCTCGCGGGCGTTGAACAGGCGCGCGAGCGTGTTGTTGCGCTCGCCGATCTTCATCGCCTCGTAGAGGCTCAAGTTCCAGCCGGTCACCGCGTTGATGTAGGCGATCAGGGGCTCGAGCTCCATCGCGTTGAGCGGCGCGCCCACGAAGTCGCACATGCCGACCGAGTTGTAGAAGCTCCACACCTTCTGGGTCTCGAAGAAGGCCCGCACCTTGCGGTCGTCCAGGTCGAGCGGGTCGAGCGGCTCGATCAGCCCGAGCCCGCCGAGCGGGTGCCCCTGCGGGTGGAACCCGGCGTAGAGCGGATCGTGCGGGGCCTCCATGTGGTCGGCCCCGGTCGGCGAGAGCGCGTAGGCCAGCGACAGCCCCTTCTTGCCGCGCGGATCGTGCATGGGCAGCTCCTGCCCCTTCACGTGCAGGGCGAAGCGCTCCGCCCCGCGGCCGAGCTGGGCCGCCGCCCGCTTGACCCCCTCGCCGAGGAGCGCGCCGAGCCCCTCCCGGCGCCCGATCAGGTGCACGAGCTGCTCGACCGCCTCGGCGTTGCCCCAGCTCAGGTCCAGGCCGCCGGTCTGCTCGCGCGTGAGGATGCCGTGCTCGTAGCACTCCATGGCGAAGGCGATGACCGCACCCGTCGAGATGGAGTCCACCACGTACTGGGCGAAGAGCTGGTTGATGCGCGCCACCGCGTGCAGGTCGCCCACCCCGCACAGCGAGCCCGCGGCGGCGATCGTCTCGTACTCGGGCCCGCCGTACCGCGGGCTCACGCCCTCCTCCTTGATCTCCACCTCCCGCTTGCACGCGACCGCGCAGGCGTAGCAGGTGCCGCGGTTGACCAGGATGGTCTCGGCCATCTTCTGCCCGCTGATCGCGCGCGCGTGCTCGAAGGAGCCGTCGCGGAAGTTACGGGTGGGCAGGATGCCGCTGGCCTCGAGGGCCAGCACCCCGCCGGAGGAGCCCAGCACGTGGAAGCGGTCCTTGCTCCGCTCGTAGTGCTCGCGGAACCAGCGCAGGCTGCCGCGCGCCCCGTCCTTGTCGACCGGCGCCGGCGGCCGCGAGCCGCGCACCACCACCGCCTTGAGCCGCTTGGCCCCCATCACCGCGCCGAGCCCCCCGCGGCCGTGGAAGTGCTTGAGCTGGTTCACGAGCGCGGCGAACCGGACCCCGCGCTCGCCGGCCACGCCGGTCTGCAGCACCCGCACCCGCTTGTCGCCCAGCTCCTGCTCGATGCCGTCCTGTACCTCGCCCGAGAGCTGCCCCCAGTGGGCCCGCGCATCCCGGAACTCCACGCGATCGTCCTTGATCCAGAGATAGGTCGGCGTCTCCGCGCGCCCGTGGATGACCAGGCCGTCCCAGCCCGCGGCGCGCAGCTCCGGCCCCCACCAGCCCCCGGCCTCCGACTCGCCGTAGCCGCCGGTGAGTGGCGACTTGGCCGCTGCGGTGTAGCGGTTGGTGCCGGAGAGCGACAGGCCGTTGATCACGCTGGTCAGGAGCACCAGCACGTTGTCGGGGCCCAGCGGATCGGCGCCGGGCGGCACCTCCCGCAGGAGCAGGTGCGCGGCCAGCGCGCCGCCCCCCAGGAACTTGCGGGTGAGGGCCTCGGGCAGCTCCTCCACCCGGGTGTGCCGCGTGCCGAGATCGACGTGAAGGAGCTTCGCGGTGATGCCGCTCGCCATGGGGGGCCTCCTGTGGGCTCGGCTGCCGTCCGGGCGCCATCGTAGTCCCGCCCGGGGAGCGGGGCAAGGGCCCCCGCGGCACGCGATCCTACCGATCGAGATCGGCCCGGTGCAGGGCGCAGAACAACCGGTAGGTCCCGATCCGCGCCCGGGATCCCAGCGCCGTGCCCAGCATCGCGGCGACGGCGGCGGCCTCGGGCTCGGTGGCGGTCTCGACCAGCGCCGCCGCCGCGATCGTCCGGTCGGGCCCTCGCAGCTGCTGCTCGGCCGACAGGGGCGCCGGCCCCCCGGCGTCGACGGCCACCCAGAGCTCGGCCCTGAGCACCTCCGCGCGTCCCGCCAGCTCGTCCAGGCGCGCCTCGAGCTCCCCGCCCGGCGGCGCCTCGCAGCGCACGCTCACCGCCAGCGCCCCCCGCAGCGTCCCCCGGCGCGCCACGCAGGCGCAGAGGGCGCGGGTCGCGTGCCTGAACGCCCCCGACATGATGTGCCGGGTCAGCGGCGTGGGATCGTTCAGCCGGGCCAGGTAGGGCTCCGAGCGCAGCACCGCGGGGTTGTCGGTCTCGTAGAAGGTGAAGTACTCCGGCTCCGCATCGATCGCCCGGTAGCGCCAGCCCGCGCGGAAGCCGGGGATGCCGACCCGCTCCGGCAGATGCTCGTGCCGGTACCACGCCTCGTACTCCGCCTCCGCGCCCGGCGCGCAATCGTTCCAGACCGCCAGGATGCCGCGCTCTCCGGTCGGGTCCACCGTCTTCCTCCTCGGCACGGTACGCTCGCCGCCTCCGGCCGCTCAGAGCCGCCCGCCGCGCAGGCTGATGAACTCGCCGGTGAGGTAGTCCGGCGCCTCGGCGACCAGGAACCGCACCACGCGAGCGACCTCCTCGGGCCGGCCGAAGCGTCCGATCGGCAGCTGGGCCATCACCCGCGCCCGGGCCGCGGCATCGGGGGCCACCGCCTCCAGCATGTCGGTCTCGATGACCGACGGCAGCACCGCGTTGACCGCGATGCCCTCCCGGGCCAGCTCGCGGGCCGCCTTGGCGGTGAGCGCGAGCATCCCCGCCTTGCT
>DATIFV010000081.1:0-4494 GCA_035455085.1 Candidatus Methylomirabilota bacterium
CCTCCAGGAAGCGCGCGCCCGGGAACCGGGCCTGCTCGGGCCAGGCGTCGGGCGGGATCCGATCGCGTGCGATCGCCAGCCCGCTGTGCCAGCCGTCCCGGATGACGTAGACCGTGACCGTGGGCCCGCCCGCCTGCGACGGATCCGGGTGCCGGGCCGGCCCGAGACAGGCCCCGAGAACCAGCCCCGCGAGCAGGGCGAGCGACCCTTGCCGAAGCCGCGCGCCCTGCCGTAGCCTTGGCCGGCCGGCCCGGGCTTCGCTCGACGGGCGGCCGGAGGAGAGCCGATGAAGATCACCCGGATCGAATCGCTTCACGCCGATGGGGGCTGGCGCAACCTCGACTTCCTCAAGATCAGCACCGACGAGGGCCTCGTCGGCTGGAGCGAGTACAACGAGTCCTTCGGCGGCGTCGGCGTCTCCGCGGCCATCGCCGGGCTCGCGCCGGCGCTCATCGGCAAGGACCCCCGGTGCTGGGAGGCGCACGTCGCCTTCCTCTACGCCGTCCGCCGGCAGGCCGCCGGGGGCGTCATCCAGCAGGCCATCGGCGCCATCGAGAACGCCTTGCTGGACGTCACGGCCCGGTCGCTCGGCGTGCCGGTCTACGCCCTCCTGGGCGGGCCGGTCCGCGATCGCATCCGTCTGTACTGGTCGCACTGCGCCACCTACCGGGTGAGCCGCGCCCGGGAGATGCAGATCCCGCCGGTGCGCACCCTCGACGACATCGTGGCCATGGGACGCGAGGTGGTGGCCAAGGGCTACACCGCGCTCAAGACCAACGTGCTGCTCCTCGGCGACAACCCGCGCGCGCACGTGCCCGGCTTCGGCCGCAGCGCCGGCTTCCCCGCCCTCAACGCCGACCGCCACGTGGTCGAGGCGGTGCGCGCCGAGCTCTCCGCCTTCCGCGAGGGGGCCGGGCAGGACATGGACATCCTGGTGGATCTGAACTTCAACTACAAGACCGAGGGCTTCCTCGCGATGGCCCGCGCCATGGAGCCCTTCGATCTCCTCTGGGTGGAGATGGACACGCGCGACGCGAGGGCCCTCGCCCACGTGCGCAGCCGCACCCGCATCCCGGTGGCCTCCTGCGAGTGCCTGTTCGGCCGGCGGGACTACCGGCCCTTCTTCGAGCAGCAGGCGGTGGACGTGGCCATCGTCGACACCCCGTGGAACGGGGTGGCCGAGTCGCTCAAGATCGCGGCGATGGCCGACACCTACGAGATCAACGTGGCGCCGCACAACTTCTACGGCCACCTGGCCACCATGATGAACGCCCACTGGAGCGCGGTGGTGCCGAACCTGCGCATCATGGAGATCGACCCCGACATGGTGCCGTGGCAGGGCGACCTCGTCACGGTGAAGCCCCGGATCGAGGACGGCCACCTCCTGCGGCCCACCGGGCCCGGCGGGGGCACCGTGGTGAACGAGGTGGCGGTGCGCGCGCACCCGCCGCGGCCGGCCGGCTAGCGAGCGCCTCGCGCCCCCCTCACCCTGTCCTTTCCCCGGAGGGAGAGGGTTCAGAGCTTGCCGAGGGCGCGGAGGATCACCTCGGGAGTCATCGGCACGCGGGTGACGCGCGCCTTGAAGGGGGCGAGCGCGTCGTTGACCGCGTTGAGGACCGCGCCGGGCGCGCCGGCCACGCCGCCCTCCCCGGCGCCCTTGAAGCCGCCCTCGGAGTAAGCGGTCGGGGTCTCGACGTGGGCGACCCCGATGTCGGGCAGCTCGGCGGCCATCGGGACCAGGTAGTCCATCATGGTGCTGGTCAGCAGCTGGCCCTGCCCGTCGTAGACGCAGTGCTCGAACAGCGCGTCGCCGATGCCGTGGGCGACCCCGCCGCGGACCTGCTCGGCCACCAGCATCGGGTTGATGACGCGGCCGCAGTCCTCGGCGACCCAGTGGCCGAGGAGCTTCACGAACCCGGTGTCCACGTCCACCTCCACGTGGGAGAGCTGCACGCCGTTGGTGAAGGCCAGCGGCTGGTGGCGGGGCACGTAGTGCCGGGTCACGGTCAGCTCGGACTGGAAGTCCTTCGGCAGCTGGTCGGGACGGAAGTAGGCCACCCGCCCGAGCTCCGAGAGCGGCAGGCGCGGCTCCCCGCTGCGCGCGTCCACGATCTGGCTGCCCCGGACGTCGAGATCGAGCGCGTCCGCCTCGAGGACGACCGCGGCGACCTTCAGGATGTTCTCCTTGAGCGCCCGGCCGGTCAGCAGCGTGGCCTCGCCCCCGATGCCCGCGCCGCGGCTGCCCCAGGTGCCGCCGCCGTAGGGGGTCACCATGGTGTCGCCGGTGACGACGCGCACGTCCTCGATGGGCACGCCCACCGCGGACGCGGCCACCTGGGCCAGGATCGTGTCGGTCCCCTGCCCCTGCTCGGTGATGCTCGAGATGACGGTCAGCTTGCCGGTGGGCTCGAGCCGGATCGTGGTGCCGTCCTGCGACGAGATGCGCGCGCCCCCGGTGCCGTAGGTCTGGGCGCCCGGCACCGTGAGGTCGATGAACACGCAGAGGCCGAGCCCGCGGTAGACCCCCTGCCCGCGCAGCCGGTCCCGCTCCGCGCAGAGCGTCCGGTAGCCGGCCAGGTCCAGCACCGCGTCGAGCGACTCGTGGTGCGAGAGCCGCTCGAAGAAGAGGCCGCTCGGAGCGGTGTAGGGATACATGTCCGCGGTCAGGAGATTGCGCCGGCGCATCTCCACCGGGTCGAGCCCGAGCTCGCGGGCCACCCGGTCCACCATCGCCTCCATGACGAGCGCGGCCACCGGGTGGCCCACCGCCCGGTACTGCGACATCGGCGTCTTGTTCTGGAAGACCACGCGGCCGCGCGCCTCGTAGTCCCGGAGGCGGTAGGGGCCGGGGGTGGTGCGCAGCACCTGGCCGCTCTCCACCACGCTCGAGCGCGGATACATCGAGTAGGGCCCGACCGGGGCCAGGTCGTCGAGCCGCATCCCGAGGATGGTCCCGTCGCGCTTGACCGCCACCTCCGCGATCACCCGATGGTCGCGCGAGTGGATGTCGGTCTGGAAGGACTCGACGCGGTCCGCGAGGAATTTGACCGGGCCGCCGAGCATCACCGCCAGCGCGCAGGTCGCGATCTCGTCGGGATAGGTGTGGATCTTGAGGCCGAAGGAACCCCCGACGTCCTTGTTGATGACGCGGACCCGGTGCTCGGGGATCCGCAGGTGGCGGGACAGGATGTCGTGCAGCATGTAGGGAGCCTGGCCCGAGTGGTACACGGTCAGCGTCTCGTCGGCCGGGTCGTAGTCCGCCAGCACCACCCGCGGCTCCAGGCTGACCACAGTGTGCCGGCCGGTGTCGAAGGTCTCGCGGTAGACCGCGTCCGCGCTCCGGAACGCGGCCTCCACGTCCCCCGCCTTCACCCGCGTCTCCAGCATCAGGTTGTCACCCAGCTCGGGATGGATGACCGGCGAGCCGGGCGCGAGGGCCGCCTCCGCGTCCACCACCGGCGGCAGCGGCTCCCAGCTCACCCGCACGCGCGCGCAGCCGTCCTCGGCGAGAGCGCGCGACTCCGCGACCACCGCCACCACCGGCTCGCCCTGCCACACCGCCCGGTCGACGGCGAGCGGATACTGGGGCGCCGACTTCATCCCCGCGTAGTTCTTGAGCACGCCCACCCACGGCTCGCAGCGGCCGGCCAGCTCGCGCCCGGTCACCACCGCGACCACCCCGGGCAGGGCGGTCGCCGCCGCGGTGTCGATGCCCGCGATGCGCGCGTGCGCGTGCGGCGAGCGCACGAAGGCCGCGTGCAGGAGCCGCGGCACCACCACGTCGTCGGTGTAGGTGCCGCGCCCGGCCACGAGCCGGGCGGTCTGCGGCCGGACCACCGAGCGGCCGATGTAGTCGCCGGCGGCGGTCGCGGGGCGCGGCACCGCCGGGGCCCCGCCGCGCGCTGCCGCGTTCAGGATCGCCTGGACGATCGCGTGATAGCCGGTGCATCGGCAGTAGTTGCCGCCGATGGCCTCGCGCACGGTCACCGGATCGGGGTGCGGCTTCCGCTCGAGCAGGGCCTGCGCGGTCAGCAGCATGCCCGGCGTGCAGAAGCCGCACTGCAGCGCGTTCTCCGCGCGAAACGCCCGTTGCAGATCCACGATCGCACCGCTCTCCGCGACTCCCTCGATGGTCTCGACGCGGCAGCCGTCCGCCTGCGCGGCGAGCATCAGGCAGCCGCGGATCGGCCGGCCGTCCACCCGCACCGTGCACGCCCCGCACACCCCGTGCTCGCAGCCCACGTGCGAGCCGGTGAGCGAGAGCTCGTAGCGGAGGAAGTCCACCAGGTTCTGCCGGGCCTCGACCTCCCGGGTCACCACGGCCCCGTTGACCGTCAGGGTGATCCTCACGAGCGCGCCTCCATGAGCCCGCTCACCACGCGTGCCAGGAGCACGCGCGCCAGGTGCCGGCGCAGGGCCGGCGAGCCGTGCACGTCCCCCGGCGGGTCGAGCTCTCCCTCCAGGGCCCGCCCCGCCGCGGCGAGCGTCTCCGCG
>DATIFV010000082.1:0-4226 GCA_035455085.1 Candidatus Methylomirabilota bacterium
CCCAGAGCCGGATCATGATGTACCGCGACATCGCGACCCGGGTCCAGGAGGCGGCGCCGTTCCTCCGGTTCGACCGGGACCCCTACCTGGTGATCACCGCCGACGGGCGGCTGGTGTGGATGGTCGACGGCTACATCACCAGCGACCGGTATCCCTACGCCACCCCGGTGCGGGGCTTCAACTACATCCGCAACTCGGTCAAGGCCACCGTGGACGCCTTCCACGGGACGGTTCACTACTACATCGCGGACCCCGACGACCCGATGATCCGGACGTACGCCAAGGCCTTCCCGGGCCTGCTCCGGCCCCTCGGGGAGATGCCGAAGGACCTGCAGGCGCACATCCGGTATCCGGAGGACCTCTTCACGGTGCAGGCGCGGATGTACGCCACCTACCACATGCAGGATCCCCAGGTGTTCTACAACAAGGAGGACCTGTGGGTGCTGCCGCGGCTGCAGCAGGACGGGCGCGACCGCGAGATGGAGCCCTACTTCACGGTGATGCGGCTGCCCTCCGAGCCCAAGGAGGAGTTCGTGCTCCTCGCCGGGTTCAACCCGAGCGGGCGCGACAACATGATCGCGCTCATGGTCGCCCGAATGGACCCGCCGCACTACGGGCACCTCATCGCCTACCCGTTCCCCAAGCAGAAGCTGGTCTTCGGCCCGCGCAACATCCAGGCGCGCATCAGCCAGGATCCGGTGATCTCCCAGCAGATCTCGCTCTGGAACCAGCAGGGCTCGCGGGTGATCACCGGCACCCTCCTCGCGATCCCGATCGAGCAGTCGCTGATCTACGTCCAGCCGCTCTACCTGGCCGCGGCCGAGCAGGGCGCGCTGCCGGAGCTGCGCCGTGTGGTGGTGGCCTACGGCAACAACATCGCGATGGAGCCGACCCTCGAGGCCGCGCTCGGGCGCGTCTTCGGCGCGCGCGTGCGCGGGGACGAGCAGGCGGCCCGGCCCGCCGAGCGCGCGGCGCCCGGAGGTCCCGCCGCCCCGGCCCTGAGCGCCGGGGTGCAGCGCGCCTGGGAGGCCTGGCAGCGTGGGCAGGAGGCCCTGCGCCGCGGCGACTGGGCCACCTACGGCCAGGAGCAGAAGCGCGTCGAGGAAGCCCTCCGCCAGCTCCGCGAGGGCCGCTAGGGCGGGGTCGGACCCCTAGGTGCGGGCGCTGAGAAAGAGGGCGGCGCCGATGCCCGCGAAGACGATGTTGGCGGTCCACGCCGCCAGTGCGGCGGGGAGCAGGTCGGCCTGGGCGAAGGCGACCGCCGCGGAGTGCACGACCCAGTAGCCCACCGCGATGACGATCGCGACCCCGATGCCCATCGCGCGGCCGCCGCTGCGCGGGGAGACCAGGGCGAAGGGAATGGCCACCAGGGCCAGGATCACGTGCACCAGCGGGAAGGACAGCTTGGAGTAGAGCTGCACCAGGTAGCGGTTGACGCGGTGCCCGCCCTCCCGGAGCTTGGCCACGTAGGCGCGTAGCTCCAGGAAGCTCATGGTGTCGGGGGCGTTCTGCACCTGGATGAAGTCATCGATGTGCTCCGGCATCGGGATCAGCCGCGCGCTGAACGGCTCCGAGGTGACGCGGTTCTGGGTCCCGACCCGCCGGAAGACTCCCTCGGTGACCTGCCAGCCCGCGGGAGTCCAGCGCGCGGCGCGGGCATCGAGGCGTTCCACCAGCCGGAAGTCGGGGCCGATCTCGACCACGGTCAGGCCCTCAATCGACTTGCCGACCGGATCGAGGAGGGCCATCCGGAAGAAGCGGGTGTCGGAGGAGCGGTACCAGATCTGGGTCTGCCGTTGCAGGTGCCGCGGCAGCTGCCCCCGGATCTTCACCCGGTCGACCTCCTCCGCGCGCGCGTTGATGTCGGGCAGCGCGACCTCCTGGAAGACCACCGAGAGGACGCTGATCGCGCCCGCCACCAGCAGGATGGGCAGGCTGGCCCGGTACAGGCTGACCCCCGCGGCCTTGAGGGCGTCCAGCTCCCGCTGGCGGGTGAGCGACAGGAACAGGAACACGGTGGCGATCAGCACGATCATCGGGAGGCCCTTGTAGAGCTCCGCGGGAAGGCGGAACACGAAGTGCTCCAGGATCGTGAAGAGGGGCGGCTTGCTCCGGAGGAAGCGGTCGAGGGTCTGGAGCAGGTCCACCACCACCACCAGGGCCGCACCGATGCCGGTGCCGAGGCCGAGGTAGAGCAGGTACTGCCGGATCAGGTACCGATCGATGAGGAAGGTGGACTCGCGCGGGCCGGCGATGGGCCCGAGGCGCCGCCGGCGCCGCTCCTCGAGCGGCTTGGCCACACGGCCGGATTGCCGCTCGCGGATCTTCGCCGCGATCCGCCAGAACACGTCGAGCCAGCCCGCGGGCATCCCGACCACGCTCCCGCGCAGCAGGACGAGGCCCACCAGCGCGAGGACCGCGTTGGGGATCCACACCGCGATGGCCGCGGGCATCCGGCCGCGGAGGGCCAGCCCCTCGGTGGTGGTGTACAGGATGTAGTAGCTCACCACGATCCCGAAGCTCAGGGCGAGGGCGGCGGCGCGACCGCCCCGATGCGAGCGGACGCCGAGGGGGAAGGCCACCAGGGTGAAGACGAGGGCGGCCATCGGCAGCGCGAAACGCTTGTGCAGCTCCACGTAGTAGGGCGCGTAGATCTGGCCGGCACGCCGGAGCCGCTCGGCCTCGCTGAGGAGCTCGCGCAGCGGCAGCTGCTTCTCGGGCTTCTCCTCGCGGTTGACCGCGGCGAGGGGCGAGTCGACCGGCATGGTCATGTCGTAGAGGCTGAAGTAGGTCTGGCGGAAGCGGCGCTGGTCGGAGACGTCGGCCTCGCTGATGGAGCCGTCCAGGAAGCGCAGGGTGATGCGGCGGTTGGCCTCGTCGCTCAGCAGGCGGCCCTCGCGGGCCACGATGATGCGGGAGGTCTCGGGGTTGCGCTCGTCGGAGACGAGCAGGCCCTTGAGGCGCACCTGCGAGGCGCTCACCTCGTCCACGTAGATCACGAACTGGCTGAAGGTCGCGCTGAAGGTCCGCTCCTTGATGCCGCTGGTGGCGCGCGTCTGGAGAATGCGGAAGAGCTGGCGCTGGAAGGCGCCGCTCGACCACGGCCCCACCACGAGGGTGAGCCACGAGATGAGCAGGGTGACCACGATCCCGACCACCACGAAGGGGCGGAAGAGGCGCAGGGGACTCACCCCGGAGGCCTTGAGCGCGGCCACCTCCAGATCGCCCGAGAGACGTCCGCCGACCAGCAGCACCGTCACCAGCAGCGCCATCGGCAGGGTGAGGCCCAGGAAGGCGGGGAGCATGTAGATCAGGAGCGGCAGCACGAGTGCGAAGGGCACGCTCTTGGTGATGACGAGGTCGGTGAGCTGGTAGATGCGATCGATGACGAGGAAGAAGGTGAACACGCCGACCCCGATGAGCAGGGGGGGGCCCATCTCCTTGTAGACGTAGCGGTCCAGGATGCGGGTCATGGGTGACCATTGTACGCTAGCGGCATGGGACCCACGTGGTTCCGGGGCGCGCTGGCGGCCGCGTTGCTCGCGATCACGGCCGCGGCCGCGCCCGCGGTGGACCGGCTGGAGCGCTTCCGGACGGTGGCCCGTGAGCAGCTCGCGGTCGCGGCGGACGGACCCGAGCGCCAGCGGGCGGTCGCCGAGCTCTACGAGGTGGTGGACGCGGAGGTGCTCGACAGCCTGCGCGCGGGCGAGCCGGTCGCGGCGCCCGCGTTCCTCCGCGAGCGGCTCGACGCCCTGACCGAGGCGTGGGGCGGAGCCACCCTGCGATTGCTGCGGGTCCCGGCCGCGACCGGCGGTGCCGTGCTCACCCTCGGGCTCTACAGCCTCGCCGGCGTGGATGGGGCGGGCTCCTTGCGCGTCTACGTGGGCACCGGCCCCGGGGCCGCGCTCGCCGCGTCGTCCACCCACGACGGGCTGCTGGACGCGCAGGTGTGGCCGGCGGGGCCGGACCGCGTGGTGCGCGTGCTCGCGCTCTGGAGCGCGGCGCCCGCGGCCCACGGCGCCCGCTCGCTGCGCGCGGAGCTGTGGGAGGCGCGCGCTCCCGACCGGGTCGAGCGCTCGTGGAGCACCGCGGCCCAGTGGCCGGACGGACTCGCGGTCTCCGACTGGCGCACCCGGCCCGGCGAGCTGATCGTGCGCTACGAGCCGCCCTACGCGGGCTGGAAGCCCGGCTGCCCGGCCCAGCTCGAGCACGAGGATCAGTACCGG
>DATIFV010000083.1:0-4706 GCA_035455085.1 Candidatus Methylomirabilota bacterium
CATCTACACCGAGGACACCACCGCGTTCCTGAACTCGGCGGTGACCGGCATCGACTTCGAGCGCTACACCTGGACCGGGGAAGGCGGCCTGAGCATCCGCAACACCCTGCTCTACGGCACCGCGTTCCGCGACGAGTTCGGCGTCTTCTCGCGCGGGCTCACCAGCTTCACGGTCGACGATCGCCCGCGTCTCGTGCGCTACCTGCTCGGCGATCGCTTCGACTCCACCGGCCCTCTCGGCGGCGGCCTGCTGATCGGCGGCCTGAGCGTGTCGCGGGAGTTCGCGCTCGACCCCTACTTCGTGCGCTTCCCTACCGTCGGCCTCTCCGGCGCGGTGCTCACCCGCTCCACCGCGGAGGTCTACGTCAACGGCCAGCTCCTGCGGCGCGAGACGCTCCCGCCCGGCCCCTTCGAGCTGCGGAACCTGCCCGCGCCGGTCGGCAGCGGCACCGCGGAGGTGATCCTGCGCGACGCCTTCGGGCGCCAGCAGGTGATCAGCCAGCCGTTCTACTTCACCTCCACCCTGCTCCGCGCGGGCATCCACGAGTGGAGCTACGACGTGGGCTTCAAGCGCGACAGCGCCGTCACCGGCCTGGGCGACTACGGGGCGTGGGCGGCCCTCGCGCGGCACCGGGTCGGGATCACCGACGACCTCTCGGCGGGAGCCCGGCTCGAGCTGGCTGCCGATCTCGTCTCGGGCGGCCCGCTGATCACCGCGCGGCTTCCGGTCGGCGAGATGGAGCTCGCGCTGGCGGGCAGCCGGGCCGACACCGAGGCGGGCTGGGCCGCCTCGCTCGCCCACAACTACGCCTCGCGATTCTTCAGCGTCGGCTGGGCCCTCCGCGCGCTCAGCGACCACTACGTCACGACGACGCTCAAGGCTCCGGAGGATCGACCGCGGCTCGAGGCGACCGCCCTGGTGAGCTTCCCGATCACCACCCGCAGCACCGTCACCCTGCAGTACACCCACACCGACTTCCGCGACGCCCGGCCACGGGAGCGCGTGTCGGGCGCGGCCAGCGTGCGGCTCACCAGCCGCGCCAGCCTGTTCGCGACCGCCAGCCACGCGACGCAGCCCGGCCTCAAGCCCGAGACCACCGTGTTCACCGGCCTCACCTACTACCTCGGCGACCGCACCACCGCGACCGCGTCCCACGAGGTGGGCCGCCACCACCAGACCTCGGCGCTGGAGGTACAGCGCTCGCTGCCGCTCGGCGAGGGCCTCGGCTACCGGACCCGCGCGGAGCGGGCCGAGCTGGACCTGCCGCAGGTGGATGGACGCAGCGGCGGCAGCACCGTGGACTACCAGGGCCTGGCCCAGCTGCAGTACCAGAGCCGCTACGGCTTCTACGAGGGCACCTACGAGCGCACCGGAGACCGCAACGCCTCGACCCTCACCGCCGCGGTCGGGCTCGTGGCCATCGGGGGCGGGCTGCATCTGAGCCGCCCGGTGCAGGACGGCTTCGCGCTCATCGACGTGCCGGGAGTTCCCGGCGTGCGGGGTTCGCTGAACAACCAGGAGATCGGCCGCACCGATTCCCGCGGCAAGCTCCTGGTCCCGAACCTGCTTCCCTACTACGGCAACCGCCTCGGGATCGCGCCCGAGGACGTCCCGATCGACTACAGCATCGGCGTCACCGAGCGCACGGTGGGGCCGCCCGTCAAGGGCGGCTCGGTGGTCACGTTCCCGGCCCGGCGCGTGCAGGCCTTCATCGGCTCGCTGGTGGTGGAAATCGCGGACCGCACCCTCACCCCCGCGTACGGGCAGCTCACGGTCACCGCGGGAGGGGAGACATTCGAGTCGCCGATCGGCCGCGACGGGGAGTTCTATCTGGAAAACTTGCCGCGCGGCCGGCACGCGGCCATGATCGAGCACAAGGACACCCGCTGCCAACTCACGCTGGAAGTGCCCGCCTCGCCGGCCTCGCTGGTGGACGTGGGCGTCGTGCGTTGCACGGTCCGGTGAGACGGCGATCCCGGGGAGGAACCAGGCCATGACCACGACGAGGCTCTTGGCGATCCTGCTGGCGGCCGCGGGGGCCCTGGTGGTGGTCGCGACCGCCGAGGCCGCCTGCACCATCAGCACCACACCGGTGAGCTTCGGCACCTACAACGTCTTCGCGGCATCACCGGACGACGCCACCGGCCAGATCACCTACCGCTGCACCGCGCCCCGACCGCCGCTCGTGCGCATCCAGCTGGACAAGGGCGGCGCGCCCAGCTTCAACCCGCGTCAGATGCGTCAGAGCAGCGAGATCCTGAACTACAACCTCTATCTCGACTCGACCCGCAGCACCATCTGGGGGGACGGGACCGGCGGCACGCAGGACTACAGGCAGGCCAACCCTCAGGCGAATCAGAACATCAACATCAACGTCTTCGGTCGGATCCCGGCCGGGCAGGACGTCTCCGCCGGCAGCTATACCGCCACGGTGGTGGCCACGATCTTTTTCTGAGGCGGCCTATGGCGGGCGGACCATAGGCCGCGCGCCGATCCCATGGCGGCCGCTCCAGCAGCCCCTGCCGAGGCCACTCGCCGGCCCCGGGTAAAGCCCCTAAGCCACTGATATATTGGGCGCCTGTCCCCCTCGCCTCGGATCGAGCCTCGACGCGCTGCATGGCACCCCCCTTGCCCTTCCCTATGTGTCGTCGCACAATCCGCCGCACCGGGAGAGGGCAAGATGGCTGGCCGAGCCGGATGGATGGCGATGCTGCTGGGGGCGCTGCTGGTTGCCCTCCCGGCGCCGGTCCTGGCCGACTCCTCCCAGGCGGCCCTCGCGGTCAGCGTCGTCGTGCCGGCACGCTGCGCGGTCCGGACCCCGGGCATCCAGGGATCGATCCCGGCGGTCGCAGGACCCGACACGGTCGCGATGCGCTGCACCAGGGGCGTGCTCCCCACCGATCCCGGTGCAGCCGCCACTGCGGTCGGACCCCGGATCAGCAGCTCCGCCGAGGGCGGCGCTCGCATGATCGTCACGGTCAATTTCTAGCCGCGGTGACCGGCAGTGTCAGCCTCCTGTCACCCTCCCTGCTGCGGCGCGCCGCGCTCGTCCGGAGACCATTTCACCCCACGTTGGATTCCGGATAGTTGCACTTGCGCCGTCCCGGTGGGATCGCGCCCACGGGCGGGCACTGTTCTTGCTGCGACGGTGTGACATGGACGACAGCCTGCCGAGCATCCTCTGCGTCGACGATGACGTGGACATCCTCGAGCTGCTCAAGGAGTACTTCACCGAGCAGGGCTTCGTCGTCCTGACCGCCACCAACGGGGTCGAGGCCTTCCTGCAGGTCAAGCGCTGGCAGCCGAAGGCGGTCATCCTCGACCTGTTCATGCCCCGGCTGGGCGGCATCGGCGCGCTCGGCCGCATCAAGGCGCTGAACCCCGAGGTGGTGGTGATCCTAGTCAGCGGGATGGGCAACGCCCTCGAGCTGGTCACCGAGGCGGGGCTGAGCGTGGCGGGCGCCTTCACCAAGCCGCTGGACCTGGCCCAGGTATCCGAGACGCTCGCCCGGTCGGGCGTGGTGGCGCCGACCGCGCTGGGGGCGGCGACCGCCGATCCCGCGAAGGTCGGGCGGCCGGTGCGCGCGCGGGTGCTCGTGGTGGACGACGAGCTGGAGTTCCGCAAGGTGCTGGTCGAGTATCTCGAGGCCCGCGGCTTCGACGTGATGGAGGCGCAGGACGGCGAGGAGGCGCTCGACCGGCTGCCCGACTTCCGGCCGCACATCGTGCTGATGGACGTGATGATGGCCGGGATGGGCGGCGTCGAGGCCCTGCGCCGCATCAAGGCCACCGCGCCCGAGACCTGCGTGATCATGGTCACCGCGGTGGAGGAGATCGACTCGGCGCGCGGCGCGCTCGCGTTGGGCGCCTCCGACTACGTGACCAAGCCGTTCGGCTTCCAGTATCTCGACTCGGTGCTCGAGGTCCACATGCTGATGGACCACATCGACCCGAGGTCGCCCTAGAGCAGGGACTCCACCGCCTCCTCGCTCGACCGCACGCAGTCCGCGATCCCCACCCCCCGGTAGGCCCCCCCGACCAGCCGCAGGCCCGGAAGGCGGGCCGCCGCCTGCTCGATGGCCTCCACGCGCGCACCGTGGCCCACGTGGTACTGCGGCATCGCCCGGGGATAGCGCTCCACCCGGGTGAAGAGCGGCTCCCCGGTCGCGCCGAGCAGCCGGCCCAGCTCGGCGCGCGCCGTCGCGACGAGCGCCGCATCGTCGGCGTCGAGGACCGATTCGTTCAGCGCGCCCCCCACGAACACCCGCAGCAGCACGTGCCCGTCGGGAGCCCGCCCGGGATACTTCACGCTGGAGAAGGTGCAGGCGATGATCGGCCGCCGCTCGATCTGCGGGACCACGAAGCCGAAGCCGTCGAGCGGGTGGCCGACATCGCCGCGCCGATAGGCGAGGGTCACGGTTCCGGACGAGGCGTAGGGGATGCCGTCCAGCAGGTGCGCCAGCCCAGGGTCCACGTAGCGGAGCATGCGCGCGGCCTGGTGCGACTCCGGCGCCAGCACGAGCGCGTCCGCGTCGAGGTGCGTCCCCCTCTCGGTGGCGAGCCGCCACCGCCCGTCCTCGCGGGCGACCCCGGTCACCCGCTCCTTCAGGCGCGCGGCGCCGGGAGGCAGGCGCGCGGCCAGGGCGCGGGTCAGCTCCTCCATGCCGTCGGCCAGGGTCACGAAGAGCGACCAGCGGGCGCCGCT
>DATIFV010000084.1:0-4382 GCA_035455085.1 Candidatus Methylomirabilota bacterium
CCAGAAGCTGAAGCTCGACTTCGTCATGGACGACATCCCCGACGTCTACAAGAAGCTGATGCTCCGGCACGAGGGGAAGATCGTCAGCATGCCGTACGACGGCGACGTCCACATCATGTTCTGGAACAAGGTCGCCTACGAGCGGCCCGACAACAAGAAGAAGTTCAAGGCGAAGTACGGCTACGAGCTGTCCCCACCGCAGACCTGGAAGCAGTGGGACGACCAGGCCGAGTTCTTCCACGGCTGGGGCTGGGATGGGACCGACCGCAAGCTGTTCGGCGCCGGCGCCTCGTACAAGGGCAACAACTACTCCTACTACTGGTGGCGCCCGCGATTCTTCTCGTACGGCGGCCAGTACTTCGACGCCCAGATGAAGCCGCTCATCAACGGCCCGGCCGGCGTCCGCGCTCTCGAGGAGATGGTCAAGACCATCCAGTACTATCCGCCCGGCGTCATGCTGTTCGAGTCCGAGGAGCCCAAGACCATGCTCATCAAGGGTGAGGTCCCGTTCCTCTTCTCGTGGACGTCCACGGGCAAGCGGGTGGGGAATCCCGCGGAGTCGGTCATCGTCGGTAAGGCGGGCTTCGGCATCGTGCCCGGGGCCGAGATCGATGGCAAGATCGTGCATCGGCCGGACCTCACGCCCGGCCGGTCCATGGCGGTGTCCAAGTACTCGCAGAAGAAAGAAGCCACCATGAAGGTGCTGGAGCTCATCTCGGACCCCGAGCAGAGTCTCAAGATCGTCATGGACCCGAAGACCATCATGGACCCGTGGCGGATCTCGCACTTCAAGTCCCAGAAGTTCCGCAAGGCGTTCCCGGGTGCGGACGAGTACCTCGATGCCATCCTCAAGACGTTCCCGCACGTGGTGCCCGACCCGATCCTCCCGGGCGCCTCGGAGTACATGCGGAAGCTCTCGTTCGAGATCACCGAGGCGCTGGCCAAGCGCAAGTCGCCCAAGGAGGCGCTCGATTCGGCCGCCGCCGAGTGGGACAAGATCACCGACCGGCGCGGCCGTGACAAGCAGAAGGCTCTCTGGGGCGAGAAGATGGCTGAGATGAAGAGCGTCGGCATCGAGTACCACCCGGACTGGGCGGCCAAGGCCAAGTAGGCGCCGACCGGTTCCCTGCACCCGACGCCGCCGGGAGACCCCCCGGCGGCGTCGCGGTGTCAGGATTTCGTGGTGCGAGAGGGGGGAGTTGAACCCCCACGGGTTGCCCCTCTGGATCCTAAGTCCAGCGCGTCTGCCAGTTCCGCCACTCTCGCCCGAACGGCCGCTCCAGGCTCCGAGGGTAGCACAAGACCCGGGCCGCGCCCCGCGCCCGCGGCGATGGCGCGACGCGCGCGGCTCAGCTCCCGTGGTCGCGGAGGCGGCGGTAGCGGCGGATCAGGGCATCGGTGGAGCTGTCGTGCCCCAGGGACGGCTCCCCCCGGCTCTCCAGCTCCGGCGCGATCCGTCCCGCGAGCGCCTTGCCCAGCTCCACGCCCCACTGGTCGAAGGAGTTGACGCGCCAGATCGTGCCCTGGACGAAGACCTTGTGCTCGTAGAGCGCCACCAGGCGCCCGAGGGCGGCCGGGGTGAGCTCGGCACCCAGGATGGTGTTGCTCGGCCGGTTGCCCTCGAAGGTGCGGTGGGGCACCAGCGCGGCGGGCACCCCCTCCGCGGCCACCTCGGCCGCGGTCTTGCCGAAGGCGAGCGCCTCGCTCTGGGCGATGAGGTTGGCCGTGAGCAGATCGTGGTGCCGCCCGAGCGGGGTGAGGCTCCGGCCGAAGCCGATGAAGTCGCAGGGGATCAGGCGGGTGCCCTGGTGCAGGAGCTGGTAGTAGGCGTGCTGGCCGTTGGTGCCGGGGGTGCCCCAGATCACCGGGCCGGTCTGGTAGTCGACGCGGCGGCCGTCCCGATCCACCGACTTGCCGTTGGACTCCATGTCGAGCTGCTGCAGATAGAAGGGCAGCCGCGCCAGATGATGGCTGTAGGGCAGGACCGCGTGGGTCTCCGCGCCGAAGAAGTTCACGTACCAGACGCCGAGCAGACCGAGGAGCACCGGCATGTTGCGCGCGAAGGGGGCGGTGCGGAAGTGCTCGTCCATCTCGTGGAAGCCCGCGAGCATCGCCCGGAAGTGCTCGGGGCCGACCGCGATCATCAGCGAGAGCCCGATGGCCGAGTCGTAGGAGTAGCGGCCGCCCACCCAGTCCCAGAACTCGAACATGTTGGCGGGGTCGATGCCGAACCTCCGGACCTCCGCCGCGTTAATGGACACCGCCACGAAGTGGCGCGCGACCGCCCGGGGATCGCCCAGCGCGCGCAGGGCCCACTCCCGCGCCGCGTGGGCGTTGGCCAGGGTCTCCTGGGTCGTGAAGGTCTTGGAGGAGATCACGAAGAGGGTCTCGGCCGGGTCGAGATCGCGGGTCGCCTCCACGAAGTCGGCCCCGTCCACGTTCGACACGAAGCGCAGGGCGAGCCGCCGGTCGCTCCAGGGCCGCAGGGCCTCGTAGGCCATGGCCGGCCCGAGGTCCGAGCCCCCGATCCCGATGTTGACCACCGCGCGGATCGGCCGGCCGGTGAACCCGGTCCACGCCCCGCTCCGCACGCGCGCCGCGAAGTCCGCCATGCGGTCGAGCACCGCGTGCACCCCGGGCACCACGTCCCGGCCGTCCACCAGGATGCGCCGGTCCCGGGGCGCCCGCAGCGCGACGTGGAGCACCGCGCGGTGCTCGGTCACGTTGATCTTCTCCCCGGCGAACATGGCGTCGATCCGGCCGCGCAAACCGGCCGCCTCGGCCAGGGCCAGCAGCAGGCGCAGGGTCTCGTCGGTGATCCGGTTCTTGGAGTAGTCGAGGTAGAGCGACGCCGCCTCCAGGGCGAGCCGCTCGCCCCGCCCGGGATCCGCCGCGAACAGCGCGCGCAGGTGCGCGTCCCGGACCCGGGCGTGGTGGGCCGCGAGCGCCGCCCAGGCCGCCTGCATCAGCGCCCGCCCTCCGGCTTCTCCTGGTGGCCACCGAACTCGTAGCGCAGGGCCGAGAGCACCCGGCCCGCGAACTCCGCGTTGCCGCGCGAGCTGAACCGCTCGTAGAGGGCGGCGCTCAGCACCGGCACCGGCACGCCCTCGTCGATCGCGGCCGCCACCGTCCACCGCCCCTCCCCCGAATCGGACACCCGCCCCGAGAAGCCGTCGAGCTCCGGGCTCCGGGTCAGCGCGCTCGCGGTGAGGTCGAGCAGCCAGGAGGCGATGACACTGCCACGCCGCCACACCTCGGCGATGTCCCGCAGGTTCAGCTCGTAGCGGTAGTGCTCCGGGCTGCGCAGGGGTGTGGTCTCGGCGTCGGCGGCGGTGGCGGCGGCCCCCGCGTTGGCGTGGCGGAGCACGTTGAGCCCCTCCGCGTAGGCCGCCATCAACCCGTACTCGATGCCGTTGTGCACCATCTTGACGAAGTGCCCGGCCCCGCTCGGCCCGCAGTGCAGATACCCACGCTCGGCGGTGCCGCCGAGGTCCTCGCGGCCCGGCGTCCGCGGGAGGGGGCCGGGACCGGGGGCGAGCGCCGCGAAGATCGGATCGAGGCGGTTCACCACCGCGGTCTCGCCGCCGATCATCAGGCAGAAGCCGCGCTCGAGCCCCCACACCCCGCCGCTCGTCCCCACGTCCACGTAGTGCAGCCCGCGGGCGGCCAGCTCCCCGGCGCGGCGGATGTCGTCGTGGTAGTGCGAGTTGCCCCCGTCGATGATCACGTCGTCGCGCGCGAGCAGCGGGGCCAGCGCCTGCAGGGTCGGGTCCACCGCCGCCGCGGGCACCATGATCCACACCGTCCGGGGCCGGGCGAGGGCCTGGACGAAGTCGGCCAGCGAGCCGGCCCCGGCCACCCCTTCCCGCGCGAGCGCCTGCACCGCGGGGGCGTGGACGTCCCAGACCACGCAGTCGTGGCCCGCGCGGCCGAGCCGCCGCACCAGGTTGGCCCCCATGCGCCCGAGTCCGATCATGCCGAGCTGCATCACACGCTCCTTTGGCCGGCCGCCACCGCCGCGATCACCGCCGCGCCGGCACTGGTGGAATCCTTCACGAACACGGTCTCGATCCGTCCGGCCCGCCCGGCGCCGGCCAGCTCCACGAGCGTCTCGCGCACGAGCGCCTCGAAGCCCGGATAGCCGCCCCAGAGGCTGCCGTCCACCGCGATGGTACGCCGCCCGTCGAGGCGCGGGTCGAGGAAGCGCAGGGTCCCGAGCAGGGCCGCCGCGACCAGGCGGGCCGCGCGGAGCGCGATCGCGGCGCCGAGCGCGCGGAAGTCGGCCGGCCGGACGCGCTCGCCCGCGAGCGCGATCCCGCCGCCGACGACGAGGATCGTCCCGGCGACCAGTCCGGCCCGTACCGGCTCGTCGAGGAAGACGA
>DATIFV010000085.1:0-11462 GCA_035455085.1 Candidatus Methylomirabilota bacterium
GAGCACGATGAACTGGGTGACCAGGGACGGGATCATGTTCTTGAGGGCCTGGGGCAGGATGACGAAGCGCATGCCCTGCGCGGAGGTGAGCCCCACCGCGGTGGCCGCCTCGACCTGCCCGCGCGGCACCGACTGGATGCCCGCGCGCACGATCTCCCCCAGGTACGCCGCCTCGAAGACCACGAACGCGGTCAGGGCCACCCCGAACTCCGGGATCGAGGCCTTGAGCACGATCGGGATGATGAACCACATCCAGAAGATCACCATGACCAGCGGGACCCCGCGGAAGAACTCCACGTACGCGGTCGCGGCGGCGCGGATCCACCACTGCGGGGCCAGGCGCGCGATGCCGATGAAGATGCCGAGGACGAAGCCGAGCACGATCGACGGCACGGCGAGCCGCAGGGTGCCGCCCACGAAGTTCCCGATGCCCAGGAAGCCCTGGAGCATCAGGAAGGGCAGGTTGCGCCAGACGACGTCGAAGTCGAGCACGGCTAGCGTCGCTGCCGTCCGCCCACGATCAGGCCGGGGATCGCGGTGCGCCGCTCCACCCACCCCATGAACGAGGCGATGGAGAGACACAGGACCAGGTAGATGAGCGTGCCCGCGGTCAGCGCCTCGATGGCCTTCGCGGTGTAGGTCTCGATCTGCCGGGCCTGGAAGGTCAGCTCGGCCACGCTGATCGTGAGGGCCACCGAGGAGTTCTTGAGCAGGTTCAGGGACTCGTTGGTGCCCGGTGGGATGATGAGCCGGAACGCCACCGGCAGGATCACGTAGCGGTAGGCCTGGAACGTGGTGAGGCCCGACGCGACCGAGGCCTCGAGCTGGGTGCGCGGGATCGACTGGATGCCGGAGCGCAGGACCTCGGAGAAGCGCGCGCCGCTGTAGACGCCGAGCGCGAAGATCGCGGCCCAGAGCTCGAGCCCGTGGTCCAGGAGCCAGCCCTGGACGGCCTGGGGCAGGAGCGGGGGCACCGCGAAGTACCAGAAGAACATCCAAACGAGCAGCGGGACGTTGCGGAAGAACTCGACGTAGAAGGTGGCGGCGGCGCGGAACGGCCAGAAGCGCACCGTGCGCAGCGCGCCCGAGACGATGCCCAGGGCCAGCGCGAGCAGCCACGCCGCGGCCGACAGCTCGAGCGTGGTGATCAGCCCGCTGAGGAGCCACCGGCCGGACTCGCCGGTCCAGAGCACCGACCAGTTGAACTGGTAGTTCATCTCTCGCTGGCCCCCTCACACCCTCTTGCCCCCTCACTCCCTCCCCCGCGACGGGGGAGAGGGATGGTCCTGGGAAGAGGGTGGAGCGAGGGGCGGAGCGGGCTACTTGGGGACCACCTGCAGGAGCATGAAGCTCCGCACCTGGGGCGACATCGGGTACGGCAGCTCTCCCTTGGGCCCGAACCAGCGCTCGTAGATCTCGAAGAACTTGCCGGACTCGATGCCCTCCATCAGGCCGTTGTTGACCACGTTGCGGAAGTCGGCGTCGCCCTTCCGCATCGCCATGCCGTAGGGCTCGTAGGAGTAGAAGTCCCCGACGATCTCCCACTGCGCCGGGTTCGGGGACTTGGCCTTGAGCCCGGCGAGCTGGATCCCGTCGTTGGTGTAGGCGTCCACCTGCCCCTGCACCAGCGCCTGGAAGGCCGAGGGCTGGTCCGGGAACTCCCGGAGGATGGCCTTGGGCGCCCGCTCGCGGATGATGCGGGCGTTGGTCGAGCCCTGCTGGGCCGCGATGCGCTTGCCGTCGATGTTCTTGATGCTCTTGACGGGGCTGCCCTTCTTCACCAGGAACTGGGCGCCGGTGACGAAGAAGGTGATCGAGAAGTCCACGCTGTCGCGCCGCGTGCGGGTGTCGGTCATGGTCCCCGCGATGAGATCCACCGCGTTCGAGGACAGGAGCGGGATCCGGGTGGGCGGGGTGCTCTCCTTCTTCTCCACCTTCACCGGCTTGCCGATCTTCTTCTCCACCACGGGCTTGATCAGCTCCTCGACCAGGTCGATGGAGAAGCCGACCCACTCGTTCTTGGGATTGACGTACGCGAAGGGAGGCGACCCGGTGCGGGTGCCGATGGTCAGGGTCCCGGTCTCGCTGATCTTGTCGAGGGTCATCTTCTGCTGGGCCAGGGCCGGGGTCATCGACCCGGCCAGCAGGACCAGCGCCATCACCACTCCCAGGAGCTTCCGCATGCGTGTTCCTCCTTGTTGGGCTTAATGGGTCAGGATCTTGGACAGGAAGTCCTTCGCGCGATCCGATTGGGGCGCCGCGAAGAAGGCCTCCGGCTTCTGCACCTCCACGATGCGCCCGTAGTCCATGAACACGACGCGGCTGGCCACGCGGCGGGCGAAGCCCATCTCGTGGGTCACCACCATCATGGTCATGCCGTCCCGGGCGAGGTCGGTCATGACGTCGAGCACCTCGTTGATCATCTCGGGGTCGAGCGCCGAGGTGGGCTCGTCGAAGAGCATGACCCGCGGCTGCATGGCGAGCGCCCGGGCGATGGCCACCCGCTGCTGCTGGCCACCCGACAGGTTGGCCGGGTAGTACTCGGCCCGGTCCGGGATGCGCACGCGCTCGAGCAGGTCCCGCGCGATCTTCTCGGCGTCCGCCGCGGCCAGGCCCTTCACCTTCCGGGGCGCCAGCGTGATGTTCTGCAGCGCCGTCATGTGGGGGAAGAGGTTGAAGGACTGGAACACCATCCCCACCTCGGTGCGCAGTTTGACCAGGTCGGTCCCGGACGCGGTGATGGAGCGGCCGTGGACGGTGATCTCGCCCTTCTGGATGGGCTCCAGCCGGTTCACGCACCGGATCAGCGTGCTCTTCCCGGAGCCGGACGGCCCGCACACCACGATCACCTCGCCGGACCGGACCGCCAGGTCCACGTCCACCAGCACGTGGTGCTGGCCGAACCACTTGTTGACGCCCCGGAACTCGATGGCGTCGGCCACGGTCACTCGATCACCACCAGGACGTCGCCGGGGTTCACCGCCTGCCCCACCGCCACCCGGATCTCGGCCACCGTCCCCGCGGCCTGCGCCTTGAGCTCGTTCTCCATCTTCATCGCTTCCAGCACGATCAGCCCGTCGCCCGCCGCGATCGCCTGCCCCACCGTGACCTCGATCACCGTCACCTTGCCGGGCATCGGCGCCTTGACCACCTGGCCCCGCTCGCGCCCCTGGCCCCCCCGGGTGCGGATGATGTAGCGCGACTCCTCCTCGACCCGGATCGCGTAGCGCTCGCCGCCGACGTCGACCAGGTAACGCCCGTCCTGCTCCGTCACGTCGACCACGTGGGAGACGCCGTCCAGCAGGACGGACCAGATGCCTTGCCCGGTCTGGCACGCGTCCACCCGGACCGGCTCGCCGCCGATGGTGAGGGCGAAGCGGCCCCCGGTCCCGGTCACCTCGATCGGGACGGTCTCGTCGCCGGTCTGCGCCTCGAACTTCACCGGCTCCTCCAGCCCGGCCGGAGCACCTGGCGCCATGCCCCCGGCGTCGTGGCGGGCGCCGCGACCGGGGCCGGCCGGCCGGCGCGCTCGTAGGCGGTCAGGGCCGCCGCGATCAGCGCGACCCGGCGATGCCGTCCGGCGCGCTCCGGCCGATCGCCGGCGAGGAGCTGCTCCATGAAGGCGGTGGAGAGGCGCCCCGCCACGAAGTCCGGATGCGCGAGGATGCGCTGCAGGATCGGGATCGTGGTCGGCACCCCGGTGACCGTGTACTCGCCCAGCGCGCGGCTCATGCGCGCGATCGCCGCGTCGCGGTCGGGCCCCCAGACGATGAGCTTGGCCATGAGGGTGTCGTAGAAGCGCGGGATCGTGTACCCGGCGTAGATCCCGGTGTCGTCGCGCACCCACGGTCCTCCCGGCGCCCGGAGCCCGGTCACCTGCCCGGGCGAGGGGATGAAGGAGGCGAAGGGGTCCTCGGCGTTGATCCGGCACTCGATGGCCCAGCCGGCGAGCGTGACGTCGTCCTGGGTGAAGCCGAGCTTGTCTCCTGCCGCGAGGCGGAGCTGGTCCTTCACCAGATCGCGCCCGGTCACGAGCTCGGTCACCGGATGCTCCACCTGCAGGCGCGTGTTCATCTCCAGGAAGTAGAAGTTGCGCTCCCGATCCACCAGGAACTCCACGGTGCCCGCGTTGACGTAGCCGGCCGCGGCGGCCACCCGGCAGGCCGCCTCGCCCATGCGCCGCCGCATCTCCGGGGTGACGAAGGGCGACGGGCTCTCCTCGACGAGCTTCTGATGCCGGCGCTGGACCGAGCACTCGCGCTCGCCCAGGTGCACCACGCCGCCGTGAGCGTCGGCCAGGACCTGGACCTCGATGTGCCGCGGCGTCTCGACGTAGCGCTCGATGTAGACCGAGGCGTCGCCGAAGGCCGCGCCCGCCTCGGCGCGCGCCGCGCGCAGCGCGGCCGGCAGGTCGCCGGAGGCGCGCACCAGCCGCATGCCCTTGCCGCCCCCGCCCATGGCCGCCTTGAGCATCACCGGGTAGCCCACGCGCTCGGCCACCCGGGCCGCCTCCGCGTCGTCCGAGACCGGCCGCTCGGTGCCGGGCACCACCGGCACCCCGAGCTGGATCGCGACCCGGCGGGCGGCCATCTTGTCGCCCATGGCGCGGATGGCGGCGGGCGGCGGCCCGATGAAGGTCAGCCCGGCGTCCAGGCACGCCTGGGCGAACGCGGCGTTCTCGGCCAGGAAGCCGTAGCCGGGATGCACCGCCTCGGCTCCCGTGCTCCGGGCCGCGGCGATCAGCCGGTCGATGACGAGGTAGCTCTCGGTGGCGGGCGCCGGCCCGATCGCCACCGCCTCGTCCGCGAGCAGGACGTGCAGGGACTCGCGGTCGGCTTCGGAGAAGACGGCGACGGTCCGGATCCCCAGCTCGCGGCAGGCCCGGATCACCCGCACGGCGATCTCGCCGCGATTCGCGATGAGGACCTTCCCGAACGGCGCACTCACGGTCAGAGCATGATAGCAGCTAAACCCGCGCCGCGTCAGACCACTCTTAGCGGTCCAGCGCCTTCACGGCCTCCTCGACGAACGAGGTGTCGACGATGGCGCGCAGGGGCAGCGGCTTCTTCATGAAGCCGTTGGCCGTCCACCAGGCCATCTGCCGCTCGATGTCGGGCACGAGCAGCCGCCCGTTGCGGTCCTGGAACGGAAATCCGAGCTTGATGATCTCCGGACGCGCTCCGGTGTACTTGGCGGTGATCTGCACCACCTCCTCGTAGGCGGGCCCGGGGGCCGCGCGGCCGTCCTTCTGCACCAGCGCGGCGTCGTGGTAGTAGCGCGAGGCCTTGACGTAGCCCTTCGTGAAGGCCACCGCGCGGGTGCGGTCGGCGGCGAGCTTGCCCGAGTAGAAGATGGTCGCGATCTGCCAGGGATACAGATCGCCGGCCCACGCCATGATCTTGCCGAAGCCCTGCGCCTCGGCGGCGCCCGGGAAGGGCTGGGGCACCAGGATCGCGTCCACCTGCTTGCCCTTGAGCGCCTCCATGGTGGCGGGCATGGCCTGCAGCGGCACGATCTTCACGTCGGCGAGGGAGAGCCCGTCCTTCTCCAGGATGTTGCCGATGTGGTAGTGGAACGTGGAGCCGATCTGGGTGACGCCGATCCGCCGGCCCTTGAGGTCCCGGATGGACCGCAGGCTGCCCGCGTCCCACAGCTCCTTCTGGGCCACGATGGCCACCAGCGGATAGCCGGGCCACTCCCGGCCCTTGTCGGCGACGATCCAGAGCTTCTCGCCGCCGAGCACGATGTTGTAGAGCGCGGCGGTGAGACCGGTGGCTCCCACGTCGAGCTGGCCGGCGGCCAGCGCGGTGGCGATGGGCGCGGCCGCCTGGAAGTACACCAGCTCGGGCTCGACGCCGAACTCCCGGAAGAAGCCCTTCTCCACGCCGACGAAGATGGGCGCGGACGAGGTGAGCTTGAGCACGCCGACCTTGAGCGCGGCCGGCGCCTGGGGGTGCGCGGAGGGAGGAAGGAAGAGGCCGCCCGCGCCCAGCGCGAGGACCACCAGGAACCGCACGAGAAGTCGTCGCATGCCCGGATCCTCCGTCATGTGTGGCGCCAGCGGATCACCGCGCGCTCGAGCCCGGCGAGCCCCCAGTGCGAGAGCACCCCCAGGAGCGAGAGCACGACGATGCCGACCATGAGCTTCGTGGTCTCCATGAGATTGCCGGATTGAAGGATGAGGAAGCCGATGCCGGCGTCGGCCGCGATCTGCTCGGCGGCCACCAGCAGGAGCAGCGCGATGCCCGCCCCGAGCTTGAGGCCGGCGAAGACCATCGGCAGCGCCGAGGGCAGGATGACCTTGCGGATCACGCCGAAGCGCCCCGCCCCGAAGGAGACCGCGGCCCGGATGAGCAGCGGATCGGCCTGGCGGACCCCCGCGTAGGTGTTGATGGCCATCGGGAAGAACACCCCGAGCGCCACCACCGCGACCTTCGAGGCCTCGCCGATGCCGAGCCAGAGGATCAGCAGCGGCAGCAGCGCGATCTTGGGGATCGGGAACGTGGCCGCGATGATCGGCTGCACCACCGCGTCGGCCAGCGAGAAGAAGCCCACCGAGACCCCCACCCCGATGCCGGCGAGCGCCCCCACCGCGAAGCCCCAGGCCAGCCGCTCGAGGCTCCGGAGCAGGTGGACGACGAGCTGCCCCGAGCGCGCCATGTCCCACCCCTCGGCGAGCACGCCGAGGGGCGAGGGCAGGAACAGCGACGACACGAGGCCGGTGCGGGTGATCAGCTCCCACAGCACGACCAGCCCCAGCAGCGCGACCACGCGCACGGTGCGGTGATCGGGCCGCTGCAGGAACGCGGTGCGGTCCTCCACGACGTAGCGCTCGACCCCCATCAGCCGCCCTCCGCCGCGGTGTCGCCCTCGAGGAGGGCGGCCTGCGCCTGCGACTTGATCAGCCCCCAGATGCGGTCGCTCGCCTGGATGAAGGCGGGGTCGCCCTGCTGGTGCTCGCCGCGGGGCCGCGGGAGCCGGATCGGCACGGTGTCGAGCACCTCACCCGGCCGCCGGGAGAGCACGATCACCCGGTCGGCCATGAACACCGCCTCCTGGATGTTGTGGGTGACGTAGAGGATCGACTGCCGCGTCCGCGTCCAGATCGCGAGCAGCTCCTCCATCATGAGAGCGCGGGTCTGCGCGTCCAGCGCCGAGAACGGCTCGTCGAGCAGCAGCACCGCCGGCTCCACCGCGAGGGCCCGGGCGATGCCCACCCGCTGGCGCATCCCGCCCGAGAGCTGGTGCGGGTACTTGGACTCGAAGCCGGCCAGGCCGGTCATGTCGAGGTAGTGCCGGGCGCGCTCGTTGCGCTCGAGGCCCGAGACGCCCACCTCCTCGAGGCCGAACTCCACGTTGCCCCGCACCGTGCGCCAGGGGAAGAGGGCGAACTCCTGGAAGACCATCGCGGCCATCGGGCGGCCCTCGCGCCGCTCCCCCTCGAAGTAGACGCGGCCGGCGGTGGCGGGCAGGAGCCCCGCGATGATGCTCAGCAGCGTGGACTTGCCGCAGCCCGAGGGCCCGAGCAGGGCGACGAACTCCTGCGGCTCCACCGCGAAGTGCACCTGGCCGAGCGCCACCACCGAGCGGCCCCGGCGGTCGGTGAAGGACTTCGACAGCCGGTCGACGACCACGCGCATCCTACCGTCGCCGCAGCGCGAACCGCTGGATCTTGCCGGTGGCGGTCTTGGGCAGCTCGGCCACGAAGTCCACCCAGCGCGGCGCCTTGTAACCGGCCAGCCGCCGGCGCACCAGCTCCCGCAGCTCGGCGGCGAGCGCGTCGGTGCCGGCCGCCGCGTCGCGCAGCACGCAGAAGGCGTGGGGCTTGGTGAGGCCGTCGCCGTCGCCGCGGCCCACCACCGCCGCCTCCAGCACCGCCGGGTGCTCGCCCAGGCAGGCCTCGATCTCGGCCGGCGACACCCACATGCCGCCGACCTTGAGCATGTCGTCGGTCCGGCCGCAGAAGTAGAAGTAGCCGTCGGTGTCCTGGTAGAACATGTCGCCGGTGCGCAGCCACTCGCCCTGCATCGTGGCCTTCGTCTGCTCGTGCCGGTTCCAGTAGCCCGCCGCGGTGGAATCCCCCTTGATCAGCAGCTGCCCCACCAGCCCGGGCGCCACCGGCCGGCCCTCGTCGTCCACCAGCCGCGCCTGGTAGCCCGGCACGACCCGTCCGCTCGAGCCCGGTCGCGCCTCGCCCGGCCGGTTGGCGAGGTAGTCGTGCAGGGCCTCGGTGGAGCCGACCACGTCCAGCAGCTCGTGGCCGAAGCGCGACTTCCAGGCGTGGAAGATCCCCGCGGGCAGCGGCTCCCCGGACGACACGCACCGGCGCAGCGACGACAGGTCGAAGCGCCGCTCGGCCTCCTCGACCTGCAGGAGCCGGCGATAGATGGTGGGGACCGCGAACAGCATCGTGGGCCGCTCCGCCTGGATCAGCTCGAAGATGCGCTCGGCCTCGGGGCGCTCCGCCACCAGCAGCGAGGCGGCCCCCGCCAGCGCCGGGAAGTAGAGCGAGTTGCCGAGGCCGAAGGCAAAGTGCAGCTTCGAGACCGAGAAGAGCAGGTCGTCGGGCGCGATGCCGAAGGTCGCCCGCCCCACCCGCTCCGCCGAGTGGACCAGGTCGTGGTGCAGGTGCACCGCGGCCTTGGGCCGCCCGGTCGAGCCCGAGGTGTAGAGCCAGAGCGCCACGTCGTCGCGGCTGGTGTCGGCCGCGGCCAACTCCGGCGAGGCCTTCTCGAGCAGCCGCTCGTACTCGAGCGCACCCCGCCGCCGGCCGCCGATCGCGATCACGCTCTCGAGAGCGGGGCAGCGGCTCCGGATCCCCGCGACCGCCCCGGCGGCCGTCTCGGCGGCGATCACCGCCCGCGCGCGACTGTCCTGGAGCAGGAAGGCCAGCTCCTCCGCGGGCAGCGCGTCGCTCACCGGCACCGGCACCGCCCCGATCTTCATCGCCCCCCAGAACGCCTCGGCGAACTCGGGCCGGTCCGGCAGGGCCAGCAGCACCCGCTGCTCCATCTGGACGCCGCGGGCCAGCAGGGCGTGGCCCAGCCGGTTGGCGCGCAGGGCGACCTCGCCGTAGGTGACGTCGCGGCCCTCGAACCGGAACGCCACGCGGGCTCCGCGCCCCTCGGCGACGTGGCGGTCGAGGAAATAGGTGGCGGCGTTGAACCGCTCCGGGACCTCGATGGCCGCCGCCATGCGGCCGATTCTAGCAGAAGCCGCTCGGTGGCAAACCTGGACGACGGCGCTCCTCCGGCTGGTACTATCGGCCTGTTCGCCTGCGAGCTCCCTCGACCATGGATCTGATCGTGTTCTCGGTGGCCGTGCTCTTCACCTCCGTCGGCGCGGGGGTGGTGGGCGCCATCCTCGGGTTGGGCGGGGGGATCCTGCTCATCCCGATCCTCACGATCTTCTACCGGGTGGATCTGCACTACGCGATGGGTGCCAGCATCATCTCGGTGATTGCCACCTCCAGCGGCGCCGCCGCCTCGTATCTGCGCACCGGCCTGAGCAACCTGCGCGTCGGCCTCTTCCTCGTGATGGCCACCATCACCGGCGCCCTCCTCGGGGCGTTCCTGTCGCGGGTGGTGCCGGTGCACGTGCTCGAGCTGATCCTGGGGCTCGCGCTCTCCTACTCCGCGTTCACGATCATCAAGCAGCTCCAGGACGAGCTCCCCACCCATCTCTCCGAGGACCCCCTCGCGGTCCGCTTCGGCCTGGAGGGCCGCTACCACGACCTCCGGCTCGACCGGGAAGTGGCCTACCGGGCGCGGCGGGTGACCGGCGGCTTCGCGGCCATGTTCGGCGCGGGCCTGCTCTCCGGCATGCTCGGCATCGGCAGCGGGGCCTTCAAGGTGCTCGCCATGGACTACCTGATGCGGCTGCCCATGAAGGTGTCCACCGCCACCAGCAACTTCATGATCGGCCTCACCGCCGCGGCCAGCGCGGGCGTCTACTTCAGCCGGGGCGACATCAACGTGCTGATCGTCGCGCCGGTGGCGATGGGCGTGCTGGGCGGGGCCTACCTGGGGACGATGCTGATGGCCCGCATGCACAACACCACCGTACGCAAGCTGTTCCTGCCGGTGGTGGTGTACCTGGCGCTCTCGATGATCCTGCGCGGCCTGGGCATCCACCTGCTATGAGCAAGGCCCGGCGCCCGGGATCCGGCCACGTGCCGGCGGTCGAGCTTCTCGTCGCGCGCACGCTCCTGGTGGGCGGCCTCCTCGGGATCGCCCTGATCCTGGTGGGCGGCGGGCTCTACGCGGCCCACGGAGGCTTCCACCACCACCTGCTCCAGCTGAGCCGGCCGAGCGGCGCGGCTCCCGCGGGCGTCTACACCTCTGTCCGCCAGGTCCTCGACGGGCTCCAGCGCCGACCCGTGGACCCCCTCGCCCTGACCGCGCTCGGCCTCGTGGCGCTGATGGCGACGCCGATCCTCGCGGTCGCGCTCGCGATCCCCGGCTTCCTGCAGGCGGGGGACCGCCGCTACGCCGCGATCGCCGGCATCGTCCTCGCGCTGCTCGTGGTGAGCCTGGCCGCGGTGGGCGGCATCCACTAGCGCCCCGGGCCGCTCACCCTCGTCAGCGGCCCCCGGTCGGCCTGCGCATCGTCCGCTACCCGACCGGCCTCGCGCCGATCTCCGTGTTGAGCGCGGCCACGAACTCGTCGGGCCGGCTCGGCGAGAGCACCAGGAGACCGCCGCGAGTGTGGACGAACACCAGGTCGTCGGTGTTGGTGACGAAGAGATAGTGCCACCCGGTGCGCGGGTTCCAGCGGGGGCCGTGGGAGCCGAAGAGGCCGTTCACCCCGGCGGCGAGGAGTCCCCCGATCGGGCGCGGGGTGCGGTCACAGCCGGTGATGCGCGCGTAGGGGACGAGCCGCGGGGCCCAGCGGCGCTCGAGGCGCAGGCCGTCCTCCTCCAGGGCGTAGCCGGTCGGGGCCAGGCCCTGGATCAGCCAGAGCGCGCCGAGGAACGGCAGCGGCAGGATGAGCAGGCTCGGGTCACCGGAGCTGGCGACCAGAGCGACCGAGAGCAGAAAGGGGGCGCCGAAGCCGAGCCCGATCCCGAGCACCCCGGCCAGGAGTCGCTGCCTCCGCCCGAGGACGGCGGGGAAGTGCACGCGGTCGGCCGACCTACCGGGAGACGATCTCGAGCGCGCTGAAGAAGTAGGGGATCTCGAACGCGGCGGACGCGGGCGAGTCGGAGCCGTGGATCGCGTTGGCCTCGATGGACGACGCGAAGTCCTTCCGGATCGTCCCGGGCGCGGCCTTGGCCGGATCGGTGGCGCCCATCAGCTCGCGCAGGCGGGCGATGGCGTTGTCCCCCTCCAGCACCATGGGCATGCACGGGCCCTGGGTCATGAAGGCGCAGAGGCTTCCGTAGAACGGCCGCTCCTTGTGCACGACGTAGAAGCCGGCGGCCTGTCCGGCGCTCAGGTGCACGAGCTTGGCCGCGAGGACCT